>CAZTQK010000112.1:0-15409 GCA_964615635.1 uncultured Planctomycetales bacterium | reverse complement strand
CGGTCAGGAAGCAGGCTCTGGACGGGGCGCATAGCGAGATCGTCACAAACGCGTTCGTGCAGCGTACGCCCTCTTCGGCGATCCGGTCGATGTTGGGCGTCTTCACGAACGGGTGTCCGGCGCAGCTCATTGCGTCGAACCGCAAATCGTCAATCAGGAAGAAGACGAAATTCGGCCTGCGATCGGCGGCTGAGAGGGTACTTGCCAGCGAAAGCAGTGTGATTGCCAAGGTCCCACAGAGTCTCTTGAGAGCTGTGCGTTTCATGGCGGTCCTCCTTGTAACATGCCGGCACACATTATCACCACGTCGGGACCTGAACGCCACGTGTGCTGGACAAATGGGGCTGGGCGGGTGAACATCGGAAGCCTTGATCGAGCCGTTCGGTCGCGATTGGAGCCGGCGTCCGCGGGGCGATGTGGCCATTCTCAACCGTTTTTTGGGGGTTCATGTCCCATGAGGCAGATATTTCGATTGACCGTTTGCTTGGTGACGGCGGTGTCAGCGGGATCTGGACGGGTGTGGGCACAGGCCGAGGCTGCCGGCGCCGCCCGGTCCGGTCCCCGCCGTGTCAACGTACTGCTGATCACCGCGGACGACATGAATTATGATTCGCCTGGCGTGACCGGCTGCAAGGTGCCGGATGTCACACCGAACATCGATCGCCTGGCATCCGAGGGGATGCGGTTCGAGCACGCTCACATGACCATCGCCGTATGCCAGCCCGCACGCTCGGTGCTGATGACCGGCCGGTACCCTCACCGCAACGGAGCAAAGGGTTTCGAGCCGATCCGCAGTGATGTTCCGACGCTACAGGAGTCTCTGCGGGCGGCCGGTTACCTGAACGGTATCATGGCCAAGGTGGGGCACCTCGCCCCAATCGAGAAGTTCTGCTGGGACACGGTCGTACCCCCCGAGGAACTGGGCAACGGCCGCGATCCAGCTTTGTACTACAAGCATGCCAAGACCTTCTTCGAAAAGGCCCGTGACAAGAAGCGGCCCTTCTTCCTCATGGCCAACTCGCAAGACCCCCACCGCCCATTCGCCGGCAGCGAACAGGAAGCGAGCCGCGCGAATCGCAGACGGCAGGTGGGCGAAATCGCGGCGGTCGACCGCACGTACAAGCCCGAGGAAGTCGTTGTCCCCGGCTTCGTGCCGGATCTGCCCGACATCCGAACGGAACTCGCCCAGTACTTCACCTCCGTGCATCGCTGCGACCAGACCGTGGGACAGATTCTCAAGGCCCTCAAGGAGAGCGGCCTCGAGCAGAGCACTCTGGTCATGTTCCTGAGTGACAACGGCATGTCGGTCCCATACTCGAAGACCAACTGCTATCCGGCCAGCACGCGAACGCCGTGGATCGTCCGCTGGCCCGGAAAGGTCAAAGCCGGCACGGTGGACAAGGACCATTTCATCTCGGGTATCGATTTCACGCCGACGATCCTGGAGGCAACCGGTCTGGCGCGGATTGAAGGTGTCGACGGTCGTTCCTTTGTGGGGTTGCTGCGCGGCGAGAAGGATGACTCCCGCAGCGGTGTGTTCACGCTGTTTTTCCAGACTTCGGGGAAAAACGACTATCCCATGCGAGCCTTCCAGACGAGCAAGTACGTCTATATCTGGAACCCGTGGTCGGACGGCAAGACCGTGTTCAAGAACGAGCCGCAAGCCGGCTTGACGTTCAAGGCCATGCAGGAGGCGGCCAAGACCGACCCGGCCATCGCCGCGAGGGTCAAGCTCTTCCTGTACCGCGTGCCCGAGGAGTTTTACGACGTCGAAAGGGACCCCAACTCGCTGAAGAACCTGATCGACGATCCCGCCCTCAAAGACCGGGTCGCCCGTTTTCGGCAAGAGCTGTCCAGACAGATGACAGCGAGCGATGATCCGCTTGCCGAGCGATTCAGGAAGGAGATCCTGCAAGCCAGGTCCAAGTGAGACGCTGTGTCTTGCGTCGTGCTTCGGGCGGCATACCCGACCCAGCCTCGTCCGCAGCGGATGCCGGCGGATGCCGTTGGCTCCAACAAGCAGCGACCATATCGCGGTCGCCGTCCCTTGATTCATGTGGGCCTGCCGAGTACCCTTTGCCAAGTACTACTCTGTCGACATCATTGCCTGTTGTGGAAGGAGTCGAGAATGCAAAAAGAAAAACGATCCTACTTTCTGCCGAACAGACTCGTGACCGCCTTTGACAAAGAAGCCGACAAGCAGGGCTACGTCAGGGAAAAGGTCGTGGCAGCGTCAATTGCCCATTTCATGTGCAGCTCCCCCGACGCCCGCGCCCGGATGTTTGAGCAGCTCGACAAGGTCGTGAGCGGCAAGGCGAAGTAGCTTTCGGGTCGCACAACGTGACTCGCAGTGGCTGCGGTGATGCTCTGCGCGGCCGACCACTTCTGCAAGGCCGCGCGGTCAGGCATTCATGCTGCTGAACAGCGAGCGGTGTTTCTCCTCGCGCCGCGCCACGTGCTCAGCGAGTTGGGGAGCCCTCAGGCCCGTTGTGCCTTCGCGAAGGCGTCCCAGAGCCCATTCATAGCGGTCTTCTCGATCCCGCCCTTTGCGACGACCACGCGGTAAAGCAGCCGGATGGACTTGCCGGCCGCCAAGTCCCAGCCTTTCTGTTCGTCGATCCACAGGAATGGCGTCGGCGAGATGTTGCCATAATCCCGCGTGAACCACGGGCAGTCCGGGGCCCAGGGGTTGTTCGGGTGATCCATCACCACGATTGATTCGACGATGCCCAGACGTTGGCCCTGGTAGCCGCACCATTTGGCCGGCTGGCCCAACGTGGCCTTTTCGCCGATCTGCCCGTTGCTGTTGATCAGCATCCCGCCGCCCACGGGGGCCAATTCGCGAGCCACACGGATTCCGAACAAGGAGTGATTCGTCCTGGTGATGTGGACGTCAACCTTCGCGGTGACGGTGATGTCAACGTCAAGGAGCCTCAGGTCGCGCGATGGGGCGGTGATTGTGTACCGTCGCCGGTCCTCGATGACCGGTGACTGCCCCGGCACGCGCCAGTCGCAGATATCAGTAATGATCACCTCACCGGCGGACAAGCTGCCAGTGGCACCCGCGGGTGTTGGCTTCCCAAAAGGTTCCAGTTTCGGCCCGCGCGACACGATCTGACCGCGGTCGTTGCCCTCCTGCCAGTAATTTGCCCCGTTCACGCGATCGCAGCCGAAGAAGACAGAGCGATGGTGCGGCCACGGCTCACAGGTCTCGTCGGTCATGGGCAATCCGGTAGCCGGGCCCGTGAGCGGATAGAAATAAGGGTACTTCTGGTCGGCGTTGGCCCGGTAGCAGGTGAACACGCGGTTGTCGATCCGCACCCAGATGTTTGCTCCGAAGGCGTAGGCGGAGAACTGCGGGGCTTCGGCCGGTTCCTTGGTGACCGCTTGGCCGCCGGTTGGGGCAGGCGCGTCCGCTGCGGAGGCAGGTTGAACGGTCAGCAAGGCCGCGCTCGCTCCGGCAAGTGTCTGCTTGAGAAGGTTGCGGCGATCGGTACGGTTGTTCATGGCAGGTCTCCACAAAGTCATGAGGTCACGCCGGTCAGTGTGCGGGCGAGATAGGCGGCTGTCAATGCGGCTCGACGCGGGCTTCCTGACTCAAGACAGCCAGAAGCATGCCGTCGTGGCCGGCAACCTCCTTTATATGAAGACTCGGCACGCTTCCGGCACTTTCCCACCTGCGTGGAGCCATTTAGCCGAGAAGGTGGTTGCCAAGAATGTTGCTGATCAGCCACACCGTCATCCCCAGTAGCGCCAGGATCACCGCGTACCGCCGGAAATGAGCCTGGGTGGCCGGCTGGCCCGATATCGTGGTGGCGCTGCCCGACCGCTGCTCGTGCCAGCGGCAGGCGATCATGGCAATCAATACGGCCGCATAACACGCGTCGATGCTGGTGAACCAGCCGCTCGAGTTGGCAGCAATGGTGTAGACAAGGAACGCGAACAAGAGCGGGCCGAAAACGGTCCACATCAACCGCGAGCACAGCACGCCGATACTGGTGATGTGACCGGGTGCAACCTGTTCATTCTGATTGAGTTCCGCCGTCATGGTGTGGCTCCTCTTGTGGCCGGGCCTCACCGTACGCCGGTTGCAGGACTGTCCGCGGACCGCGCGTGCTGATGCAACATGCGGGTGCGGGACGCGAGGGTCCCTGCAACGATTCAGTCGACGATACCGGGGGTGGGGCCATGGCCGCTCTGGCGATACAGACGAGGCATCGCCAAGTTGTGCCTTCTCCCCGGCCGACGCCAGAGGCGAAACAGAATATGAGTGCTCTGTGGCCAGGCCGGACGAGAAGCAGCCAGGATGGTGGCCCGACCATCCGAAATGCCTGCGAACACCCCTTGTGCCCGCACCCTTTGGCAATCCATGCTGTCGGTCGAATTCAACCGACAGGTCTATTCTACAGCCGTTCCGGGCCGCTCACCAGATGGGGAGTGGCATCCAGGTTGCTTGCGTTCATCATCGCGGCCACCCGCTGAAGGTTGGCCAAAAGCATCGATTGCTCCCACTCCTGCAACTTCGTGAACTCCTCGCAGAATCGTTCCTGGAGCAAGGGGGGGGCTTGGTCCGCCAGTTGCCGTCCCTTTTCGGTGACGGTGATCTGGACGGTTCGCCGGTCCCGACCGTTCCTCGACCGGACGACCAGCCCCCGGTTTTCGAGGCGATCAATGATGCCGGTAATCGTGGGCTGGCTGACCTGCAAGGCTTCGGCCAGTTCGACTCCTCCCAAGCCTCCTGCTCTGGCAATCTCGCGTAGGGTTGCCAACTGGGGTCCGGTGAGCCCGTGTTCATCCATCAGCCGGCGGGAGTAGAGTTCCACGGCACGGATGATCCGACGAAGCGACACCAGGATGGCCTGTTCGACGCCCGCCTCAACATGGCGACTCATGAGTACCTGCTCTTTCCGGAGCATCCGATATCGAATAGCTTAGTGTGCTAAGTTCTTTGTGTCAAGCCCCTCGCACGACAATGCCGATTCCTCGGGTAGAATGAGCGATCGTAGAAAGCGGCCGAGGGCCCTGATCATGACGCAGGACAAGCCTCCAGCGAAGCATTCATCCGAGGCCGGAAGCAGACGCGTGCTCGAGCCGGTTTTGGCCGAACTCAAGCAGGGGCATGGAGTCGAAGCAGTCAGGCTGTTCGGCGATGCTCTCGACCGTGGTGTTGTTCCTGTGAAGAGCGATCTTCTTCGTTGGCTCGCCGAAACCATTGGCAAGCAGGCCACCGTCCGCCTTATCAGTGCGTACGCGAGACTCCCTTGCTTCTACTGCAAGAAAGGTTTGGAGCCTTGCGAGGCATGTCACGGATCGGGACACTCGGGCGGGGCCAACCTGTGTGAAAACTGCTTGACCACGGGCTTCGCCCGCTGCGATTTCTGCGACGGCGCGGGGCTGGCAACCTACAATGCAATTCCGGAGGCGCTTCGTTTTCCAGCGGCACTTGATAGGATCAAGATCGCGGCGAAGACCCTCACGAACCTCCTCGATCAGCCGGTTCCCAAGCCCCGTTTCGATCGTGCTCGTCAGTGTGTCAAACAGTGCGTCCAGCGGGTTTTCGAGATGAATCGGCTGATGGGCGTTTTCGAGAATGCGCTGGTCCTCGTGAAATCGTTGGAGCCATCGGGAGCTTCTCCTCCTCCTCTCCGAGAGAAAACCATGACGATTTGCGTTCGCAGTGCCCGCAGAGGCCGAAAGAGGATCCGCGAACTCCTTCAGTGCATGGCCGCCTGCGAGTCGTATGAGGCCAAGAGTGCCGGTTCAATGCCCCCGGCGCGCAAACTGGCCGAAAAGCGGGCGGCGCTCTTCCGTTCGCTTGCCAAGTCCGTCAGCACTTTTGCCGGGACCGCTCTCGAGCATCCATTCCTTTATCAAGAGATCGCCGCATCTCGTCGAATGGCGCGCGGGCAAAAAGACTCGGATTCGCCCTCGCCGGGGCAGGAAAACCCGTGAGGCGCGGATCTGCCTTGGCTTCACCACTTCTTCAGCTTGCGTTCCACTACGCGGATCAGGAGGCTTAACGCAACCGCGATCAGTGCGGCGGGGATCGCACCCAGTAGCGTGAGTTGCGGGTCGTTGCGAGACAGGCCTCGGCTGATGAAGTCGCCCAGCCCCCCCGCGCCGATGTAGGTGGACAGTGTCGCGATACCGACGGTCCAAACGGTGGCCGTCCGAATGCCGGCAATCATGACGGGCATGGCCAACGGAAGCTCCACCAGCCAGAGACGCTGTGCACCGGACATGCCCATGCCGTTGGCGGCCTCGATCGTTTCCGAGGGTACCTCCTTCATTCCGGTGAAGGTGCCCATCACGATCGGGAGAAGCGCATAGAGGACCAGGGCTGCCACGGCAGGCGTGGCTCCGAGCACCTTGAGCGCGGCGAACAGAAAGGCGAGCATGGCCAGACTGGGAATGGTCTGTACAACCTCGGTGACACCCAGCACCCAGGCACTGCTGCCGCGATGCCGATGGATCAGGATGCCGACGGGAACGCCGAGCACGACTGCAATCAGCATGGCGATGAACGTCAGAAGCAAATGCTCGACGATCTTGTGCCACAGTTCGAGCCGCCTTTCCACTAACATCGACCACCATCCGGCGCGGCCATCCGGCCGGATCGAAGCGGCCACGGCTACCGTCCCTTCGATGTCTTCCCGGTGTTGCCGTATCCATTCGGAGGCGACCGTTGCCGGTCGCCTGCCGTCGACGTCCACTGAGTAGTTGAGTTCCCGCATGGTCTGATCGCTGATGGTTCCGTTGAGATCAGCGAGTGCTTCGCGAATTTCAGGATGGGCGGCCAGAAGCACTGAGCGAATGACCGGCGCGGCCTCATAGGGTGGAAACAACCGCTTGTCGTCGCGAAGAACGCGGAGCTTGTACGCCGATACTCGGCCATCGGTCGCGAAAGCACAAATCACGTCGACTTGTCCGCCCGCCACTGCGTCGTACATCAACCCGGGCTCCAGGTCCCTGACACTTCCGAACCCAAACCCGTAGACCTGTTGAAGGCCGTGATAGCCGTCGGGACGTTCCATGAACTCATGAGTGAAACCCGCCGTCATGTCTGCGGCCCGGTCTTTCAGGTCGCTGATCGTACGCCAACCCTCCTCAGTTGCGAGCGAGTCTCTGACGGTGACCGCATACGTATTGTTGATTCCAATGGGCGGGAGCCATTCGAGCCCGAATCGGTCGCGGTATTCTCCGGACACGATGCGGAACACCTCGGCAGGGTCCGCCTGCAACGGTTGGTTGAGGACGTTCAGCAGGGCGGTCCCCGTGTATTCGACGTAGACGTCGAGTTCTCCGGCCGTCATGGCGGCATGGCACAAGCCGGTTCCGCCCAGGCCGAACTTGCGCTCCACCTGAAGCCCGGTCCTTCGCTCAATCAGTTGGGCCACAAGTTCCCCCAGGATCTCCTGCTCAGTGAAGTTCTTTGAGCCCACGCGAACGGTTTCGGCCCCGCGCGCGCGAGCAGTCCAAGCCGGGCCCAGGGTCCCCAGAAGTGCAATCAGTAGAAGCGCGAGTGCTCGACTTGTGATCATGTGTTATCGGCTGTGCGGCTCTTCTCTCGTCTCCGAGGCCTCCGCGAAGGCGGTCAATTGCGCTCTCGGCCGGGCAAAGAGATCGCGGACGAATTCAGTGCGGGGACGCACCAGGATCTCCTCACGGCTCGCGACCTGCTCGATCCGGCCTTGGTGCATCACCGCGATGCGATCGCCCAGGGTAATGGCCTCGAAGATATCGTGCGTGACAAACACGATGGTCTTCCGAACGCAATCCTTGATCCTGTGCATCTCCTGCTGCAGCGAGTCTCTGGTAAGAGCATCGCGTGCCCCGAACGGCTCCTCCATCAGCAGATAAGCAGGGTCCGCAGCAAGGGCCCGAGCGACGGCCACGCGTTGCCGCTGCCCGCCGGAAAGACGGTTTGGATAACGCTTGGCGTAGAGATCAGGATCGAGTTGCACCATCTTCAGCAATTCGTGGGCCTTCTCCCTGCGACGACTTCGAGGCCACCCCAACAACTTGGGGACGATGGTCACGTTTTGCTCGATGGTCATGTTGGGGAATAGGCCGATGCGTTGAAACACGTACCCGATGGAACGACGGAGCTCCAAGACGTCATGATCGAGCACGTTGAGGCCATCAACTTCGATTTGACCGGAGGTCGGCTCGATCAGACGGTTGATCATCTTGAGTGTGGTGGTTTTCCCGCAACCTGAGGAACCTAACAGAACGAGGGTCTCACCCGAGTGTACTTCAAGTGAGACACTCTTCACCGCGAAGGTCTGTCCACCGTCGAATGACTTTGAGATGTCGGTCAAGACGATCATTCTGTCGAGTCCCGATTCATATGGTCGTATTCGGTCGAGGGGCCGTCTGTTGGCTGTCGAGAGCGCGGGTGCGAGCAGCTTCGCGGTCGCACGTGGCGACCCGGTTGCCGCATCTTCAGGCCGTCACTGACGTCGCAACACTCCGGTCGGCGAACTCTACCCCGGCGCGCGACAAATTTCAACACGTATTATTTGTTTAGAAACGATAACAATGCCTGCCGTCCTCAGGCATAGATGAGTGCGAGTAAATATAAATACTTACTAGATAAAAGTTTATGGGTTCCAATCTTCTGTCAGCCATTGCGAATCGACAGAACTTGATCGATATTCATTCGCATGCTAACATTAATCCTTTCGTTGTTTCCTGCCCGTCTGAGTTCGTTTGCAGCCCCGGCTAAGGAAGGAGACCCAGCATGACCATAACTGCCAGTGCTTCCCCCCACGGCTTGCGGACCTGCCGTGGCCCCCGCTACGTCGCGATTCCCGAACCGGGACTCTCCCTGACTCAGGACGCGGAATGGTGTGTGGTTCGACTGAATGAGAACTGGCGACAGATTCGCTTTCATGACTACGCGAGGCTGTACCGTATTCCGGGCCTTTACGAACGGCTCTTCTATGACATTCTCAAGTGCGATTCGCCTCGCACCGTCAGACGTCTGCTGGAGAAGTGTTTGGGGTCTGAGGAAGTGCCACCCTCCGGCCTGCGAGTTCTCGACTTGGGTGCCGGAAACGGCATGGTCGGCGAACAACTGGCGGCACTGGGTGTGCCGTTGATCGTGGGCGTCGATATCATCGCGGAAGCCGCGGAAGCCGCCACGCGTGATCGTCCGGGCGTGTACGACGATTACCTGGTCGCGGACATGACCTGCCTCACAACGGAGGAGCTGAGCCGGCTGGTGCAATTCGAGTTCAATTGTCTGACTTGCGTGGCCGCACTCGGATTCAACGACATCCCGCCGGAGGCCTTCGTCAAAGCGTACAACCTCGTCAGCGACGGCGGCTGGATCGCCTTCAACATCAAGGAGGATTTTCTCGCCGAGCAAGATGAATCGGGGTTTTCCTGCCTCATCCGCGAAGTGATTCGTCGTGATCTCTTTGAGATTCACGAGCAGCGGAAGTATCGGCATCGTTTGGCGACGGACGGAAGCGAGCTCCACTATGTCGCGGTCGTCGGCAGGAAACTTGGTGATGTCGACCTCGGGTCGATTGACAGGCTCTGATGTGTCGACAAGTCCGAGGCCATTTCGCCCTTCATCGATCCGGCTTCCGGATTGTCACTGTCGGCCGAGAATTGCCGCCATGATTCGGCGAGGTCGCTTCGAACTACCATTTTCCGCTCTATCGGATGTCGGCGCTTCGTTCCTGTTGCAGCGGGTTTGCCTCGGGGGGGATGACAGGAACCACTCGTTGCGGCGCTTCGGGCGAGGGCTGCCATTGGCCGCCCTGCCGGCGCCACCAACGGGCGAAGCGGCCCTGTATCTCCTGCCTGTCGCGGGGGTTGGTCACATACTCAGGCGATCGCCGTCCGACGACGATCTCCATCGAGACATCTTTGCACGATTGAACGGCCAATTGCACACCGGCGGCCGGTCCGGCCGATTCGAGAGCGTTGGTCAGGACGGTCATGCCGTCGAATGGCGTCGCGACCGACACACCATTCGCTGCTGAAATGACGTCATTGACCTTGATCCCCGCGGCCTCGGCCGCCGAGTCCTTCGCCACCTCCACCACGCGGACTCCGCCGGTCACCAGGCCTGCCGGCGGCGATGAGAGCTTCAGGCCGAGAGTAGGTGAAGCTTCGTCCTTTGCCGGATGAACCGTGAGCTTTCGAATTCGTTTCTCCGGCCGCAGAACTCGAATCCGGATCGACGATCCGGGCGGTGTTCGCTCGATCACTGAAATGAACTTCTGCGAAGTGGGGTCCGCCGGTACCGGCTGATCCTTGAGACTGACGATGGTGTCGCCGCTCTGCATGCCGGCCCGAGCGGCCGGCATATCCTTGATCGTGTCGATGATGTAGATGCCGTGGCACTTGCGGCCGTTTGCCGGGTCGATCACGTCTGTCATCGCCTGCTGCGACAATCGGATCCCGATGAAACCACTGCGCCCGGCCAGTTCCTCCCGGTAGAAGACCGTCTCCATGGCATACCGCAACCGATGTCTGGCCTCCTCCCCGGCCGCGGCATGATAGCGTTGCGCCAGTTGAGGCAGGAAAGCGGCGTCCAGATCGCACAGTTCGCCGGTCGCTTGCTCGCGGACGGCAAATCGCGGGCTGTTCAGGTTGGCGACGAGTCGATCCAGCTCGCGGCCGCTGATCGCCACGACCGGCCGGCTGGCGGGAGCCGGGGCGGGCCGGGTGATCGAAGTATCAGGCGCCGCAAGAAAGGCCGGCAAGAGGATGCTCGCGAGAATCATGTCGTCTCACGCCTTTCGGTCATCGGGGCTGCAGCATGGCGGTCAGCCGTTCGCCGTTTTCGCGGAGCCATCCGACTTTTCGGCAGATCATTTGCAGGAAACGGAAGCCCTCCATCCGCCCGAAAGAGCCGGTCGCGGCAATCGGCGCCACCGCCTCCGCAACGAGGGCCTCGATCATCAGCGACGGCAGTATCCGGATTTGCTCCGGGGCGGTGGGCGTCTCCAGTTCGTATCCCATCAGAAACCGACGGACGCGTTCGCGGTCCAGCTCCGGCGGCCACTCGCGAGGGTCGGAGGGGCCGCCGATGATCGAGAATTGCAGGGCCCCATTGGCCAGGTCGGTAACCGGCGGCAGCATGTGCAGCGAATCGTAGTCGATGACTGCGGCGACGCGGCCGTTCAGGAACACCATGTTGCCCGGGTGCCAATCCGAGTGGACCGTTTGTGTCGACCACTCCCTGAAGCCGGCCTCGTTGATCGTCTCCGCAGCGGTCTCGTACGCGTCATAGAGGATGTTGACCGTGGTGAGCAGCTCGGTCTCGCGGCCGAACGCGCTGTCGTTCTTGCCGATGCTCATCGGGATCGAGTTGAGGCACTCGCGGACGATGTCGGTGTCGTGATAGCCGCGCCGCGAGGGTACCCAGTCGCTGTCATACCCGCGGACCAGCCGATGAAACATGCCCAGCACCCGGCCGGCATCGAAGGTCTCGGAGACCAGGCGATGGTAGCCCTCGCCGTGAACGAATTCGAAGATCTCGTAGATGTGTCCGTTGTGGATGACCATCGTGTCATCGCCCTTGCGAACGGGCACGAGTCTGGGCAGCGGGAAACCCTGCCGGCCCAGGTACTGCTGGATGCCGTGGGCGTAGGCGACCTTCAGCGGGTGATCCCGCCCGTGGGCTCGGCGCTTGAGCAGAAACCGACCCCGGTCGCTGATGATGATTGCCTTGGGACTGCGCCGCGAGCCCTTGAGCTGGCGCTCGACCTGCTGGATATTGCCCAGATCGTAGCGCGCCAGGACGGTGGCAAGCTCTTGGGGTGAGAAATCGGCTCGAAACTGGTTGGCCACGGCACTCTTTCCGAAAACGGGAACCACCGCCTCGCCGGGCCCACCCCAAAGCCCGACGGCCGGACCCCGCCGCAATCCCCCACGGCATGGTCAATTTGTATCATCTGATCTTAGCGAGACACGGGGGTAAGTCAAAGGGGCGGCGGAGAAGTGGAAACGCAGAGTCCTTTACAGTATGGGACGGGCTTTCAACCCGTCGTTGAACCGCAGGATGCCGGTCCCACACTATGGTTGTTTCTGGGTTTCTGCTTAGCGGGCTCGATTGACTTCATCAATCATCAGCCGCAGATACCCTATGCTCTTGCGATCGAAATGGAGGGTCAGCCGCGGCTTGTCGGGGTATTCGCCGTCTTCACCTTCGATGGGCCCGGCGTGAGGTTCGATCTTTCCGGCGGTGATGACGTGCCTGAACTCGTCGTTGAGCTTCTCGATCCGCGACTCGCTCAGCGGTTTGTTCAGCCGAACCACCAGAAGACTTTTAACATAGCGAGATGAGTGGTAAACGCGGTAGAACTGCACGACCTCTTGCACGGCAGTCTCAACGTCGTCGGTCAGCCGCAGCAGATTCATGTCTTCGGGACTGATCATTTCCTTGCCCAGCAACTCGCCGGTGACATAGTCGCGCCACCGGGGCCAGTAGGTTCCGCCCGGCGCGTCAACCAGGACGATCGGGACGAGTTGGTTCTTGCCCGTCTGAACCAGCGTCAGGGCCTCGAAGCCCTCATCCTGGGTTCCGAAGCCGCCGGGGAACAGGGCCACGGCCGAGGCCTCCTTCAGGAAAAGAAGCTTGCGAGTGAAGAAGTACTTGAAGTTGATGAGCTTCGCGTCGTTGGCAATGATCGGGTTCGTCGCCTGCTCGAAAGGCAAGCGAATGGCCACGCCGAAGCTGCCCTCCCTCCCGGCCCCGACGTGTCCGGCCCGCATGATCCCGTCGCCCGCGCCGGTGATGACCATCCAGTGCTGCTCCCGCATTCGGCGGGCAAACCGGTCGGCTTGGATGTAATCCGGGTGGTCCATCGGCGTGCGGGCCGACCCGAACATGCTGACCTTGCGGACCTCGGCGTAAGGGGCGAAGACCTTGAAAGCGTAACGAAGCTCGGCCAGGACCTTGCTCAGAATTTTCAGCTCCCCGCGTCCGGTCCCATCAGAGGCCAGGCGGCAGACTGTCACAAGCATGTCTTCAAGCAGCGCCCGGTCCTCGCAGGGAGCAAAGCGAGTCACAAACTCGTGGATTGCCTGCCCGCGCTCCGAGGTTGCTGAGGCTGGTCTGGGTCCCCTGTCCGACATTACGTGGGTCTCCTCCTCGTGTTTGAGCAGGCCATTATATCGGCGGCCGGCGATGGAACCACGAGCTGCCAGGCGGTTCAGTGGTGATTGAATGTCGAATCTGGCGAGGGTTGTCCCCTTCGGTTTGCGGCGAGGGCGTCAGGTCAGCCTCTTGCTGCGGTCGTCGTGGCCTGTGCGGCGACCGGTTGGAAGAAGTAACGTTCGAGCCAGTCTGCCCCAAGTTTGT
The DNA here is from genome assembly GCA_964615635.1 of uncultured Planctomycetales bacterium. Classification (GTDB taxonomy): domain Bacteria; phylum Planctomycetota; class Phycisphaerae; order UBA1845; family PWPN01; genus JAUCQB01. Next base: position 2,082 of record CAZTQK010000112.1, on the reverse strand, counting down.
CGGCCACCGGGTCGGTCATGGCCTTGAGGAAGGCTCGCTCGTGGCGGATATCGCAGTACTGGTTGACGGCCAACACGCCCCACAACACGAAGGAGGTGAGCAGCAACGCCGAAGCGACGGTGCCCAGGCTGGCGCGGGCCCAAACACCTGCGGGGAGCCCGGTTCTGGCACGATGTACAACCCCACCGATCATCCACAGAGCTGCCAAGGCGAGACAGATTACCCCGACCACGGCCCCCCATAATCGCAGACGCTGAATGAGTACCGGCGGCTGCCAGGGTTCGCGGTTTGGGGAGACGAACATCGCCAGCACCAGCAGCGTCGGCACACAGAACGCGGCCGCCGCCCAGGCCACTTTGCCGGGCAACGGGCACGGCTTGAACGGCTCGCGGAGCTGGACAGAGATCCAGGTGGCGGCGCCGATTGAGACCAGCAGCAACCCCGGCAGCAACAGTCCTGCCTTCAGGGTCGGATAAGAGATCAGCCACGTCCACGGAATGTCGGCCAAGGCAATGAAAACCAGGAACCCGAGCATGGGACTGCACGCGAGGACGGCGGCTTCGCGCGGCCCGCGCTTGAGATGTCGCCATTGGACCGTGATATCATCCGGGGGCTGCGTCACCAGAATCGCCACCATCAGGAAGATCGCGACTGCGGCCAGAATCACCCAGGTGGCCATTGTCACCAGAGTCGCGGTCATGGACCGCATCAACCGATCGTGGGCTTTCTCGGCCAGCACTGTCTGCCCGGTGTGCGGGATCCAGTTGATTTGATCACTCTGGAAGGCCTGACGCCATCGATCGCGGAACTCGTGAAGTCGATCCGCCCGCTCGGTCATATCGAGCCTGCCTGCGGCAGAAAGCATCATCTCTGATGCCAACATCGCGAGCTCGGGGGTCCGCGCGTCGCGTGTGGCGTCGGTCATGAAATCGAGAATGGCCTCTCGGGCCGCCCGCGCCTCTGCATGTTTGCCCGCTTCATCCCAGCGGTCGGCGAGCGTCTCCAAACGGCGGACCAGTTCCGTCAGGACAGGTCGACTGACGCTCAGGCAGACACCGTCGGCGTAAGAACTCGCGTGGGCAGCGCGAATCCTCGGCGGCTCTTCGGCAAAGGTTTTCTCAACCAGCGAGCGCACCTCGGCCGTATACAGGCGAATTGGCGGCGCTGAACGAGCGGTGGCGATGGCTGCCAAGATGCTTGAATCGTCATCGACCGGTCGACTGGCGATCGCCCCGTCCGCCCGCCTCGTCAGCAAGAGCAATTCAGCCCATGCCCGCAAACCGTTGTCGGATCGAAGCCCCACGAGAATGGTTTGGTCGTCGGGCTGTGTCTTTGGCGAGGTCAATACTCGGCAGGTGCGCTGAAGGCCCATGATCTCTGTGGACCGGCGCACCTCTCTATTGAAGGCCTGCTTGGCCACCGGGTTGACTCCGCGCCGGATGATCAGGTCGATCTGCAGGAAGAACGTTCGAGCCAGCGGGACACTCAGAATCGTGAGTGCCACGCTCGCGCCCAGGCAGAGCAGCGCGTTTCGCACGCGCAGCGTACCGGGCGGCGGCTGACGAAGTCTTGGCTTGCTGTGCTGTTTGGATCGGCCGATGGGCACACCTCAGCCGGAGTCACCGGCACTACTGCCATTGGCGCCAGGTTGGTTGCCCGCACTGGCGGGCAAGCCCCTCGACCAAGGCTCGGGACGAGAGCCGCCGGTGGCACCCCCGAGTTGCCGCAGTCGCGGACCAACGAGGGCGCTACTGCTTGAGCTCCGCGGTCAATTCGATTTCGACCGGGGCATCGAGTGGGAGCTCGTTGGAGCCCACGGCCGCCCGCACGTGTCGGCCGGCGTCGCCGAATACCGCCACCAGCAGATCGCTGGCCCCATTGGCGACTTTCGGCTGCTGGGCAAAACCGTCGGCGCTGTTGACAAACACGCCCAGCCGGACGATCCGTTTGACATTGGAAAGCCCGCCGGCCGCGACCGCCAACTGGGACAGGGCGTTGACCACCGCCACGCGCGCCGCCTCGGCCCCCTGCTCGATCGAGAGGTTGCCGCCGACCTTGCCGGTCGAAACCAGTTTGCCCTCG
>CAZTQK010000111.1:0-15709 GCA_964615635.1 uncultured Planctomycetales bacterium | reverse complement strand
TCGGCGTCTCCTTCGCCCGCGCCGCACCGAGGCGGCAGGAGTCGGCAACCTGGGCGGAGAAGTGGGTCCTCCAGTGGACGCCGGAGAGCGAGATCCAGCTCGTCGAGGCCGTCCTGCTCGGGGAAACCGTGGAGCTGGCGACCGCCTACCTCTTCAAGTCGCAGCTCGAGGGCTGCACGTCGATCGCCGAGGCCGCTGCGCTGGTGCGCGACGCCTGCCAGTGCGGGCTCATGCGGTCGATGGACCTGGCCCGCCGGCGCCTCCAGGAGCTGGCCGCCACGAGCACCGAGTTCCCCGCCCTCGCCGGCGCGGCCTGGCAGTTGAGCCTCGTCGTCCGCTACGGCGACGTTCGCCGCTTCGACCCCCAGCCCCTCCTGCCGCTTCTCGAGGAGCTCGGCGTCGAGGCCGCGCTCGCGCTCTTCGCGGCGGCCAGCTGCGATGACAAGGATCTGGACGAGGATGGTGATGTGGAACAGGCGGACTTCGCGGTGCTCCAGCGATGTTACAGTGGGATGAATGGTGTGCCTCCGCCGGGTTGCTTTGAATGATCCGGCCGGCGGATCGGCGAAAGGTTTCTGTGGTCGCCGTTTTTGCGGCGACCGAGTCATGTCCTATTCGAGGTATCCCAACTCCGTCAGCCGTTGCGTCAGGATCTCCTTCTCTGCCTCCGAGTACACACCTTCCTGTTGTGTCCATTCCGCGGTTTGCGGTAGCTCGTATTCCACCGTGGGCATTCGGTCAAACAGGTCCGTCAGCACGCTGCCTTCCATGTCGGAGGGCACCTTGAGCCCCAGTGCCGCCAGCAGCGTCGGGGCGATGTCGACAATGCGACCGGTGGCCGAGCCGCCTCGCCGGATGTGGGTGCCGTTGGCAATCAGAATGCCCTCGACGCGGTGAGTGCCCTCCAGTCGCCGCAATGAGGACCAGCGCACCGGTCGGCGACCGAGGATCCTGCGGACGACCGCCAGGCCGGGCTGCGGGACGAGCAGCAGATCGGGCATCCAGGGTTGCTCCTCACGGCTGCACCCGTAGAGCTCCTCAGGTTTGTGGACCTCCGAGAAGATGCGGGTTTCACGGCCACGAGGGTCAGTGCAGGTGGCGGACAAGAACCGGCTCCTCAGGTCGTCTCGCACCTTCTCATAGTCTGACGGCTCGACGATGCCGTCGGGCTGACGGCCTTTGAGGCTGATGTAGAGGAAGCCGTTCATACCAGCGTGGATGACGCACGCCCGTGTTTGTGTCCAGTCAACCACAAGCTCATGCTCGATGCCCAGGTTGGCGTCAAATCGTGTTCGAGTGCGGCCAAAAAGGCGGTCGGCGATTTTCATGAGTTTGCGGCGAATCTGGACGGTGCTGCTTCGGATCTTGAGGTATCCCCACTGCTTGAGCAGGAGGTTGGGCTGGGCCTTGCCATCGAGGCTGCCATGGCCATGGTCGGACATCATCAGGACAGACGCCGAATGCCGGCGGGCGTAGTCAAAGAGCGTACCGAGGGCCTTGTCTAGCTCGACGAAGCAATTGGCGGCGAGTGTGGCCTCATGCGGGTATCGAGGGGACGTCTTGGGGTCAAGGTACTTCCACGTCTTGTGCTGGAGGTTGTCGACCAGCTTGAACAGAACCATGAGAACGTCCCAACCGTAGCGGTCACCGCAGAACGTGGTCAACTCGGCACCCTGGTGGAAGCTCCGTTCGATATGGCGAAGATTGCGGCGCAGAGTCTTGTCCCGGCCGAGCACGCGTCGCTTCCAGTCGGCACGATAGCTGTAGTTGGGCCATCGTCGCAGAATCTCCTGCTTGAGGTCCGGCGGCCAGGTGAACTCGGCGGCGACGCTCGGCGTTTCAAAGCCTGAGACCATGAACCCGTTGACCTTGCGCGGGGGGTAGGTCATCGGTACGTGGATGGAGCCGACCTGGAAGCCCTTCTCGCTCAGGATTTCCCAGATCGTTCGCTCGCGGATCTCGTACGTGCTGTTGAAGGACAGCTTCCCGGTGGCGACGTCGTATCGCTCGAAGTCCACGATGCCGTGCCGTCCGGGTCCCTTGCCGGTCATGAAGGTGGTCCAAGCGGCGGGCGTGATAGGGGGCTGGGTCGAATACAGGATGCCGGAAGAGCCCTCGTTCACCAGGCGGGCGAGGTTGGGCATACGCCCGGAGTCCATCATGGGTTTCAGGATGTCGAAGGTGGCTCCGTCCAGGCCGATGATCAGCACCTTCTCCGCTGACGGCGGGAAATCGCGCTGAGGCCCGGTTGAGACGGCCGGAGCCGGCGTCTGGTTCGCCCCCGAAGCCGCCAACGTGCCGGCCGAAGCCTCCGAGGTCCCAGGAGCGGCCGTTGGGGTGGTGGTATGCAGGTTCGTGTCGCTCATAGGCACGACAGTTTCGCCAGATCACGTCCCTCGTCAACTGGCGACCGTCAACTTCCTGAGTTCGGGGGGGTGCTTCTGGTGCAGACGCTCCGGCAGACGCAGTCTGACGTCCTCGGCAGAATCGGTGATTTCGCGAGTTCTCAGACTTGTCGGTCAGTACTCGCAGTAAGGTACGCCAGCGGCGTCGACTTCCGCAGCGGCGCAATTGGCCCGCATGCGGCCAAAATAGTGTTCGAACTCCCACCCGTAGTCAGGGCCGGGGGCGCCGGGAGTGGAGAAGTGGTTGGTCGTGATGACCGCAGTCCTGCCAGCATTCTTCCCAACGGGAAGAGGTGGAACACTGACCAGATAGGGGCCGAACGGGTGCGCGTTGTCGCGAACCTCGACGGCCTCTCCGGATCGGTTGGTATACCACGTGAGCTGCCGGCGAAAGGCCTCGCCGTTTTGCGGGCCGACGCCTCCGCCAGCCGCCCGAAGTGCGGGGGGGTCGTCGTTGTGTTCGGCCTTGTAGAGTTCGATGACTTCCCGCAAGAGGCGGAGATCGGACTTCAGCGCGGCCTCGGCGGATCCCTGACCTGCTCGGCCAATCCGCGGGACCGCGATGGCCGCGATCACCGCCAGAATGACGATGACGATGACTAATTCGATCAGGCTGAAAGCCTGCCGGCTGAGATGTCTGATCGGCCTGGGCACGCGCTTCCCCTGTCGCGACGGGCCGGGACCGATCGCCGGTCCCGCACTGTCTTTATCGACTGACGACGCGGCTCACTTCGGTCGACCAGAGGCAGGGTGTCTCAGATGCGTCCGAGAATATGCACGCTGGACTGTTGTTCCCGGGCACGCCCGAGCCGCAGGGCGGACAGGGACGGACGTACGGAGGGTTAATCAGGGTAATTCCCTTCTTCTCGCCAGACGTCGAGGATGGCCTCGTAGCGGCGCAGGTTCATACCTGTGTAGATGCAGTTGCTCGTGGAGAAGATATAGCGGCCGCCGGGCATCCCGTGACGCAGGGCGTAGCGGGCGGATTCGAGGCATTCGGCATCGGTGCCGGTGTCGAGCAGGCCGCAGTTGACATTGCCGATGAGACAGACACGATCGCCGACGAGGCGCTTGATTTCGGCCATGTCGATGCCACCCTGGGGGTCCAGCGAGTGCAGCGCATGCGGCTGCCCGAGCAGCAGCCGATCCAGAATCGGCATGATGTTGCCGTCCGTGTGCTTGATGACGTACCAACCCTGCCGGCGGTAGCCGCGGATCAGGTCGGCCAGGAAGGGTGTGATGAAAAGGTCAAACCAGTCCGGGCTGAAGAAGGGGCCGGTGTTGAAGCAATAGTCCGAACAGAGGGCGAAACCGTCTAGGCCGCCGTGCTTCTTCATACGGTCGCCCTGCGCGAGGGCCTCGTCGACGCGGCGGCGGGCTTCGTCCCGGGCTTTCTGCGGTTCGTCCATCAAACGACCGCAGAATTCCATCATGTCCTCGCCGGTCGGGATGCTGTAGGTGGCGTCGCCGTGCATCATGAGGAAGTACTCGTCACCGGATTGCCGGCGGATCTCGTCGACCAACCGGCTATGATCGTCTTCGTGAGGCAGCGGGCTGTGGATGAAGATGGCCGAGTGCTCGTACCGCCGGGCCGTGAGGATGTAGGTTTCGGCCATGTCATCCAGGTGAAGTTCCTGTTCGCTGCAGCTCATCTGGTCCCACTGAGTGTATTGCCGGTGGATCGGATGGACGCGCCCGAAGGCTTCCATGGTCAGAAAGAAAACCAACTCGAAGTGCGGGACCCGGCCGCGAGGCGCGCCACCATTGAGAGCGTTGATGAAACGTTCCCGATGCGTCATGCGGCGGCCTTTCGACGCAGCAGGCGCAGCCCGATCGCGCGCATCATTCGGGCGATCCCGATGCCGGCTCGGTCGCCGGTGCGCTGACCGGCTGGTTCAACGAGAGCCCCAGCTTGCCGCCCAGCTCGATGACCTTGCCGATGACGTTTTCCGGGTCCTTCCCGCTGTTAATGATCAGTTCGTAGGCTCGCTGCACTTCCGTCTTGGATGTCTCCAGGTCTGCTTCGCGGCTCTTGCTCCCATCGGCAGACGCCCGCTGATAGAAGGCCTCGGCGGCGTGGTAGCGGATGGATGCCATCTCGGGCTCAAGCTGCGTTGCCTGTCGCAGACGGGCCACGGCCTCGTCGTAGTTCTTGAGCAGCAGTTGGCACCATCCGAGGGTGTCAACGACGCTGCCGTTGTTCGGTGCGATCTCGACAGCCTTCTCGGCATGGGGCAATGCGGCCCTCGGGTCATTCAAATGGCTCATGAGCAGATAGGCCAGGTTGTTTAGTGCAACCAGGTGCCTCGGCTCCAGTTCAATCATCTCCTTGTAGAGCTTCACGGCCTCGTCGTATTGTTGGTTTTTCAGGTGGGCGAGGTCCGCCATCTGGGCCTTCAGCCACAGCAGCATTGTCCTGTTCTTGGCGTTGTCCGGCTTGATGGCGTCGGCCAGTTCGCGGAAGGCCTGCAGTGAGACGGAAGCCTCTCGCTGGTCCCTCTGGATCAGGAGCACGAGGAGTCTGGCAAGATGGTTGTCTGGTTCTGCGTCCGACCGCTTCTTGGCCGCCGCCACGGCAGCGTCCGCTGTGAGCCGTCCGCTGTCGATATCCGCAAGGATCATGCCGGTGGCCACCCCAAGCTCGGCATCCTCTTCCTTCAGCGAGGCCAGGTAGTGTTCAACGGCTTTCTCGGCATCATGCTTCCCGGCATGGGCGCTGGCGACGTACAGGTGAATGACAGGCAGATTCTGCTGGTTGGGCGGCAGTTTATCCTTGACAAAAGTCAGCAGTTCATCGTACTGATTCAGGCGCAGACAGAGCTTGAAGAAGAAGTCGGCTCTCGCCGGGTCGTACTCGCCGTTGGGTCTTTTGCTTTTCTCTGCCGCCTCTCGTGCGAAGCGGATGGCGTCGTTGTGCTGACCGCGATTCATGGCAACGCTCGCTCGCATCCCAGGCCAGAGCGGGTTCTGAGGATCGGCCTGTGTTCTGGCCGTCAGCAGACTGTCCGTTGCAGCCCTGCGATTAACCGTCTTTGCCTCGTAGGTGCCGACCAGAGTCTCGATGGCCTGGAGGTGGTTATTCCTCTCCGCAAGGATGGACTGGAGTTCGTTGATCGCCGCGTCGGTCTGCCCGACCTCATTATAGGCACGGGCCAGCAGCACCCGCAGCGCGTAATCCTGGTAGGTCGGATCGAGCCGCTTGGCCTCCTGGAGGTCCTTGATGCCCTCCTCCCAGCGCCGGATGAGCAGATAAGTCTGCCCGCGATACGAATAGCCGACAGGATCCTGGGGCATGTTTTTGATGTAGTTGCTGAACGACTCGAGGGTCTTGGCGTCATCACCCTTCATGGCGTTGAGCCGCCCCTCGAGCAGGTAGGCCCGATGGTCCGCCGGAAAGAACTCGCGGAAGTCGTTGATTTCCTTCTCGATTTCCGGGCCGCGCTGGATGTCTCCAGTCTGCAGCATCATGTCGATGAGCGACATGCGAGGCTCTCTCTGCGCGTCCAGTTGTGGAATATGCTTGGCGGTGGCGTCAACCAATCTGCGTTGCCACTTGATGACCTCGTCGAAGCGGCCGGTCATTCGGAAGTACTTGACCAGATTAACCATGACCTCCGGCCGGTCGCTGATCGTTGCCGATTCGACGAACTCCGCGTCGAGCTTGGCCTGCTCGTCCGCTGGGATGGCACCGTGTTGATGCCTCAACCTGTTGCCGAACAGCGCCGCCCGCAGCAGTTGCACCGTCGCTTTCTGCTGTGTGTCGTTCTGGTCAATTGACTGGGCGAGATTCTCGAGAACCTTTTCAGCCGCGTCATAGTCCTTGCGTTGGGTCAACAGGTTCGCGCAACGCTCGGCAACCGCGAGATTGCCGGGCTCGATCGCGTGGCACTCTTGATAGGCTTTCAAGGCGTCGTCCGGCCTGTTCACCCGGACGTAGAGAGCCGCCAGGGCCATCAGATTCGCCACGTCCTCGGGCTTATCCTTGCGGATCGCCTCACGTTGCACAATGGCCTGATTTGGGTCCATCTGCTCTCGACGGGCGGCAACCCGCGCCTGGACCCACGGGTTCTGCGGAACGAGTTTCTCGCAGGCATCCAGGAGGTTGTTCAAGGTCGGGATGTCGCCCTGGGCTTCTGCGACCATGCCCAGCCCCACGAGGGCGAGACCGTTTCGCGGGTCGATCTGCCTGGCGGCATCAAGCGCCCTTTTGGCTTCCGCGTGTTGCTTCAGACCGAGATACGCGAAGCCGAGCCACACCTGAGCCATCGCATGTTGCGGGAAAGCGCCCACCGCAAGTTGCAGCGAATCCCTTGCCCTCTTGGCGTTGCCTTCTGCGTCTTCGCCCGCCCCGGCTTTCGCAAGCAGATACCTGCCCCGGTAAAGATGTCCGTTGGGAGTGGGGTCGAGGCCGGTCTTGGCGGCCAAGGGGATGCATTTTTCGGCCAGCGGCCAGTCCTGTTTCCTCGTGGCGAACAGGAAAATCTCCTCAACAACGGCGCCCTGGTCGGGCTGCAGATCCATCGCCAGTATCTTGGCCGCCTGCTCGGTGGCTTGGGCGGCGGTCTTCTCGACGCGACGATAGACGTCGAACAACTGGGTGGCTACCTGGTAAGGGTCCTCTCCTTCCTTGATGAGATTCTCCAGGCCGCGGATCTTGTCTTCGTCACTCATACTGGGATCCGCGGCGACGGCGAATCGCTCGATGGCTCTCAATACGGCCGAGTATCGATCGCGTTCGGTTGCCGGTTGAGTCGTCGAGTCCGCCTCGGCGACCTTCTTGGACGCCGCAGAACGTGCTTGGTTGATGATCTTGCGGATTGCATCGGCGATCTCGGGTTTGGCAGCGTCATCCGCCTTCGCGTGGCGATTGCTGAGGATTCTGACGAACATCTCGAGCGCACGTGTGTTCAAGGGGTCCGACGCCAGCAGTTCCTTCAGCATCTTCTCGGCATCGGCGATCTTCGCTTCGTCGCTGCCGGCCTGCATGACCATGAGAATCGCGTCGCGGAGTTTCAGTTGATCCGGTGAAATTGCCATCCGCGATTCAATCTCCCTGGCGCTGTCCTCGTCGCCCTGTGCCCGGTAGATGCGGCTGAGTGTTGCGAGTGCCTGCTGGTTGCTCGGGTCAAACCTAAGGGCCTCCTTGACCGCATTGGACGCTGCCGTAAGGGTATTCACATACGTCGGGCTCGTGGGATCAGCAGATTGCAGCCGAGCCTCCGCCAGCAGGATCCAGGCGGTAGCATTAGCTGGCGACTCCTTGACCAGAAGCTCCAATTGAGTCACGGCCGGGGTGAAGGCTCGCGTACGCAGGTACAGGCTTGCCAGCGTCTGTCGCAGTTCCGGCGGCGGCGACTGGAAGGTCTTGGCCGCCTGCTCAAGCTTGGCAATGGCCCCGTTGACGTTGTCCTCGACCATCAGCAGGCGCCCTTTCATGAAAAGCGCCCATTGGTGTTGCTCTCCGGCGGCCGTGTCCGCCACCGTCTGGTTGTACAACTCGGTCATCTGGCCGATGATGGCGTTCTTGGCCTGTTCCGCTTCCTCGGCGGGCAAGGGCTTCTGGAGCGCGGCGTGCAGCCTGGTCATGTTGATCTTGAAGGAATCCTCCCGGAGGTTCATCATCCTGATTGTGTCTACCTCGGCAAGGTAATGCTTGCGGTTGTAGCCGCGGTCGAGGCGGAGCTTGAGGACTTCGAGAGCTTTGTCCGGTTCCGCTTGTGCGAGGTGGACGCGAGCGAGACCCTGGTAGGCGTCAAATGTGTCGGGATCGCTCTTGATCGCCTGCTCATAGTACTTCTTGGCCTGCCCCCAATACTCTTGACGCTTTTTGCTTCGTTCCTCCTCCGTCTCGCCGGCGGGCCGTCTGGTCTGCCAGAACCGGGCCAGGCCGGTGAGGGCATCCGCGCTGTCTGTCGAGACGGCAATGGCCTTCTCCAGATCGGCCCTGGCTTTCGCCTCGGCCTCGGCCGACTGAGCTGCCAAGGGCCCTGCTTCAACGCCCACGGTGTTCATGGCCTGGATGTGCAACCGCTCGGCCTTGTAGGTATAGAAGGACCCCCGCATCAAATATGCCTCGGCGAGTCTGCCGGCGATGCTGTCTTTTGCTGGCCGCGTTGTTGTTCCCGATCCGGCCGGCGACGTGGTGGGGCCAGCGGCAGCTCGCGAGCGTTCCAGTTCAACCACAAGCTGATCATACAGCTTCTCAGCGTCGTCATGCCGGTCGACCGTGACGTAGAACTGCGCCAGCCTGTTGACGTATTCGGGGTTTCCTTTGTCTGCCTCTATCGCCGCGATGAGCTGTTTCTCGCCGTCTTCGGCGTTCCGGGGATTGGCCGCCCGCTGTTGAACCAGGGCCAAGCCCAGGGCGTGGAGTCCGACGGCGTTCTGCCCGTTGATACCGACCAGTTTCTCGGCTTCGGTCTGCAAGGTGGTCCATTGCACGCCGCCGTACTTGGCGAATTCCAGCAGGAGGCTGACGAAATGTGTCTGGGCGGACTCGTTCTTCGGGTCGTTGAGCATGACATCCGACCAGCAGCCGCGAGCATCCATGGCCGAACCGGCCTTAAGGGCTGTTACCCCCGCCAGAACCATGTACTCGGCATACCGTTCGATGTCGTTCATGGCTTTGGCGCGTCTTGCGGCGATCTGGTACTTCTTGGTGGCCTCGATGAAATCACCCGCCTGTACCAGCCGCTCGGCTTCCTGCACCGCCGGTCCCGGGTCTCTCTGGGGCAGCAGCTTGATCACCACCACCATCGCGATCGTGGTCACGACCATGGATGCGATCGTCAGTCCCAGAACCATCTGTTTGTTCAGTCTTTTCGCCATGTCTAATGTCTCTTCCTTTATCCCCGAGCAGCAGGCGGCTGTCGGCTTGTCAGTTAACGCGAGATGAGCATCACAGCAGCGAGATCACCTGTTCTCGCCGGCCGCCGGCCGGGTCGCTGAACCCTTGTTGACCGCTTCCCAATCCGGCCAATGATCCTCCAACAGGACCGGGATGGCAACCTTCAGGAATCGCTTGGCCGACGTCACCGCCTGGTCCTTGGTGAACCGGCCTTCCTCCAGGTCCACTCCAACCTCGACCTTGCTGAAGTACGCATACCGATCGGTCAGACTGCCAATTGCCAGTCGAACCGCGGTTCGGTCCGCTCGGAACTGACCGTTGGCATGGAAGGTGTAAAGCACAATCCGCGAATTTCGGCTGAACTGGCTTTCCTTGCGGAACTCCAGGACCTGGATCGGCACGACGATCTGTTGCCCCTTGCTTGAGATGGTGACCTCGTCGGGACTCTGCTTGACCAGCTTGTGCCCGCCACCCGCGTAGCAGGCTTCAGGGACATGCGGGACCGCGTCCGGCAGGCCGGTGTAATAAGTCACAAACAGAGAGAGAAAACGCCCTCTGTCGGGCTCTTCCAGCCTATCCGGCACCTGAACGATCCACTGGAGATACTGATCCGTTCCCAACTGATTGAGGATGTCTGACTGAATCTCGATGGCCTTATACAGCTCGTACTGTGCCAGCCGATCTCGGTCCAGCAGGTTCAACGGTTTTCTCAGATCCACCCGTTCCTTCACGAAGATGAACCCCTGCACGGTCGCGAGGATCTGAAAGCCGCCCGCAAACAGGACGAGCAGAGCGACACAGGCAACGAATCCCCTGTTACGCAGAGCCTGTTTGACGATGGCCTTGGGGGAATCCTGAGCACTGTCGCCCAATGGCGTTTGGCTCGGCTCAGCCATGTTCTGTACCTTTCTTTCAAGCCGCCGGTTTGCGGTTCCGCCCGCAACAGGCGGGTTGCCTACTCACAAGATCCTTATAGACGCGAAGGTTACGTTTGGTCAACAGCTTCTGTGGCCGCGCGGTCCAGACTCCCTCGAAGCTCCATGTCAGTACAGCAGCCGGCCGCAAAACGGGCGACCACGGTGTGGTGTCGAACACCTCGTGACGACTTTCCGTCTCTGGTCAGCTAGGGCGTTTTTCGCTCTCTGGCGTTGATATCGGCTGGGAAGTGAGCCGCCTTTCCCCTAGTTGGTCAGAGAATCGCTCTCCTCGTGGTCCCCCAGGTACTACGCAACCGATAAGGACAATGTTCAGGCCGTCGTCGGGCCGTCCGATAAAGAGGATTGATGAACGGGACTTCCCTCCATGACCGCAAGCCGTGCGTGATCGTCGGGGCCGGTGGCCACGGACGAGTGGTTCTGGACATTCTCATCCGAGCCCGACAGTACAGGGTAATCGGTTTCCTCGACTCCAACCCCGCGATTCACGGTCGGCGGATGGATGGAGTTCCCATCCTGGGCGACATGTCGGCGTTGCCCGATCTCAAGCGCCAGGGGGTGGCAGGGGCCGTCGTGGCCATCGGTGACAATGGCGTGCGTCGGAGCTTCGCCGACGAAATCGAGGCCATGGGGATCGATCTCATCAATGCCGTCCACCCCTCGGCGAACCTGGCTCACAATGTCCGGATCGGCCGCAACGTGGTCATTGCCGCTGGGGCACTGGTCTGTGCACACTGCCAGATCGGTGACTCGGTTGTCCTCAACACCGGCTGCATCGTGGACCATGAGTCGATGATCGGCACGGCCGCCCACATCTGTCCTGGCGCTCGCCTTGCCGGGCGCGTCATGGTCGAATCGGGTGCATTCGTGGGTATCGGAGCGACTGTTCTGCAGGGCCTTCGGATCGGCTGCGAAGCGATCGTCGGCGGCGGGGCGGTGGTCATCCGTGATGTTGAGCCGCTGACGACCGTCGTTGGCGTCCCGGCCCGCAGTATCCGCGAGGTGCCCGGCTACGAGGAGTTCGTCGAGATGATGACCCCGGGCGCGTTGCGCAATCTTCCTCCCACACCCGTTGGCGCTGGCCGGCACTGAGTGACTTGTCAGCCTCGCTGTTAACCCAATTGCCTCACGCCGTGGCTGCTGTCGGCCGGGGGCTCTCCGCAACGAATGGACGAGCACGTTGCTTTCCTGTCTCTGTTTCGGCTAATCGCAGCCAGGATCGGGAACAGTCTCCGGGCCCGACAAGCACGCAATCAGCATTTGAATGTCAGACCGGTTGATGAAAGAGTCCTGGTTGACGTCGAACCGTTCGCAGGCCGCGGGTACCACTCCGATCTGTCCCAAGCATGCCTGTAGCATGCCGAAGTCGGTCTGATCGACATCGCCGTCCGTATCGAAGTCCGTGGTCACGGTGGTGACGTGGAGTATGACGGAGATGTTGACGGTGTTGTCGCTACCGATGACGGCGATCTGTGCCGTGTGTGTTCCGGGTTTCAGATGACCTGCGCTGTAGGAGATGGTGTGTTGGTTCGGCGGTGATCCTTCAACGGCGCTGCCCGAATCTGGAACGACGGTGAGCCAGTCGATGGTTTGCTGGTCCCAATTGATGGTGTAGTTGAGCGTACTGCCGATCATGCCGCAGTTGTACACCTGGAGGGTATCGTTGGTCGCGTCGTCGCCCACAAAGATAGTCTGTTCGAAGGCGATGCGATCGACGCAAACAAAGGGCTTCTCCGGCACTGTGCTGACCGTGACGTTTCGATAGAGGCTGGCCACGTTGAGGGCCGCGTCGTAGACCGATAGCCGCAGTTCCGCGGCGAATGAGCCTTGCGGGAGGTGAACCGTCTCGATTTCCAGGCTGGCCGGATCTGAAGGATTCGCCAGGTGCGCGATCGGGCTCTCGCTGAGCACTTCGGTCAAGCGAACCTCATCAAACCACGCCTCGACGCCGCCGCCCGTGCTGCCGGCCTTGAGCACGACGGTCATCGTGTCGCCGGTGGCGGTCCGACGGCCCAAACGGTTGTTCCAGTCCACTTGGCTGACGGGCGGAGCATACTGCTCGTGGCCCCAGACCCACTCGAAGGTCGTTCCCACGGGGCCAGGGAGGCCGTATGTGCTGTTGTCATATGCAAACATGAAGTTGGCTTGGACATACGCGGGATCGTCGGCCTGCTGAAGCGAGAAGGGGCCGTCGATGAGCAACATCTCAAACCAGTTTTCGTTCGCCAGCTTGCGGCCTCTCCAATAAGCGTCGATTCGGTAGGTCTTGCCGGGCGTAACGGTTACTTGTTGATAGACGCCGAAGCTGGTGGCGACCGACGGCCCTCCGAGCTTCAGGCATGCGGTGCCCGCGTGACCGGGCTCGGTATTGGCAAAATCGTAGGTCTCACCGCTGCCCCCGCTGGCTTTCCAGGTCGTCCAGCCGCTGGCTTCGTCCTCGAAGCCGCCGTTAGCCAGCAGGTTCGGGCCGAGGAGGGTGGCCACGGCCGTTGCCTGAACCACGCCGATGTTATCGCCGATGCCGGACACGCCGATGACCTGGTGGTTGGGCACGATCTCGCCTTCATTGACCGAGGTGCCGCCGATCCACGGCGCCGTCAGATCGGTGTTCATGACCGCGCCGATGCCCCAGTCGCTGGGGAAGTCATCCGACCGAACCTTCCACATCTGGTCCCCGACGACCGTGATCATCGAGCGATCTTTCGTGCCGAGGACGCCCCGACTGTCGGCTCAGGCCAGGTGGGGGATGTAATCAGGCTGGTAGTTCATCACCAGCGAGCAGGCGGCATCGAGAGCCAAGGAATCCGCGCCGGCGACGATCATGTGCAGGTAAGGATCGGGCTTGCATGTGTGTCCATTGCAGCCGCTGACGCTCTTGTCGTTGGGGCCGCTGGTCACCCCGATGAGACCGTCGACCACGGCGAAGTCCAGTGGGCGGACAAGGTTCAAATCCACGATCGTCCGCTGAACGATCTCGTTTTCATCGGAGGGGTCGGGGCAGGGCGCCACCGTGCAGGGGAATCCGTCATCGGTGTAGTGAACCAGTGCGAGTTTGCCCTGGAAACCGCCGCCCCAACTGCGCTGAGAACAGTAGATGTCGTTTGGGGCGCAGCCGACCCGATTTTTCAAGGCCAGCGTGACCGTGCCGTTGGAGTGGTTCTTGAGCAAGGGCACGCAGATCATGACGTCGCAGTTCAGCAGAACGTTCGGCACGTAGTATTGCGTGCGGATGACACCGTTGGGGATGGTGACCAGGGTCACCTTGTCGGGGTCGGTCTGGTGCAGGCCGCCGCTATCATTCAGGTCGTAGAGGTCGACAGTCGTGTCGTAGTCGAACTTGTAGTCACGATTGGTGTCGTACCCTGCGGCATACATGGCGTCCCAGGTAGCCTGACCGGCCGGTCCGACGGCCGTGCCCTCAGCGATGCCAACGTGTGTGGCCCCAGCCTCCTTGGCCACCTTGACAACCGCAGCGCAGACTTTCGGATCGGTGACCACGCCATCGGTCGGGTCCTCGGCCTGGACCAGGTTCGGCTTGAGAATCACTTTGATCTGGCCGTCGCTGTTGCGATCGGTCATGATCTCTTCGAGTCCCCCGGCGCGAGCAATGGCCAAGCGAACCATGTCCTCGATCTCGGCGGTCGTGTACCACGAGCCTTGCGGATCACGGTGGGCGATACCGACGATGGCGTGCTGTGGATCATCGATGCGGGCGGGCACCACCGGCAGTGATGGGGGAATCAGGCTTTGAGCGTATTGGTATCCTTCGATGCCCAGCAGTGCGGTCACGAACAGGACCGCGGCTGCCAGCAACTGGCGACGGATGGCGACGCGTCGCGCGACGGCGTGTGCACATTTCGGCTTGCGCCATAGCCACAAGACGGGGATCAGACCGGCGGCGAAGGCTCCGACGTTCACGGCCGCGACCTGCTGGCACGGATAACTCAGCCGACGGGGCTGCGTTCCGCTCCGGTAGATCAGCCAGAGCAGTGAGGCAACTGCAATCGCCAGGCGATTGCGCAATACCAGCCCGCCGAACCGGGAAACGGCCCTGCGCAACAGGCGGCATCCCTGATGGAATTGATCGTGGTCGTTGCATCCGGGATCGTGGTCTGTCGTTTCTCGTTTCATGTCAGCCTCGCTTCTCACGGGGTTCCTGCTCAAGCCCCACGCTTCCTGTATTGGTCAGGGCAAACGCCATTCAATCAGCACAGCCGGGGCCGGGGCTAACGTCAGGCCCGCTCAGGCACCGCTGAAAACGGCCAAAATCCGTTTGGTCGACATCGTTATCGTTGTCGAGGTCCGCCGAGGCAAATTGGCCCGTCGTGCAGTCCGGATCTGCCGGGCCGGGGATGCCGGGACCGGTCGAGCATGCCTGGAAGATGTCCATGTCGTCCAGGTCCGCGTCGCCATCCGCATCGAGGTCAGCGGCGTGCGGGGCAACCGCAATGTAGGCCGTCCGCTGCATCGTGTCGGGCTGGCCGACGGGTCCGCTGACGGTCAGTGACACGGTGTGGGTGCCCGGTTTGGTGTACGTGTGCAAAGCCTGTCGGACCTTGCCGGTGCCGCCATCGCCGAAATCCCACGCCCACAAGGTGATCGGCCCGGTCGACTGGTCGATGAACTGCACGGTCAAGGGTGCTGTTCCCGCCGTGACGGCGGCAGTGAAGCCAGCGTCCACCGGTCCCAGAGCCCAGGTCACCGCGTTGTCAAAGATCTGCTTGCCGGTGGCGTTGGTTTGAGTCCAGGTCGTGTCGTACAGGTAGAGCATGGCTCGTTTGCCGGCGGCGGTGCCTCCATCGAGCAGTTGCACGCCCGGCTCGGCCGCGATCACCACCTTGCGATTCGTGTTGCCCGCGACCGTTGCGAGCACCTGTGCGCCGGACGCCACCGATCCCTCGCAGTAGCTCAGTGTCTGGCTGGAGTTCACCACGGTGACGTTGCCGATGGAGATGCCCGCCATGATCGGGTGGGTGTTGTTTGTGATGTTGATCTGCGTCTGACTGCCGAGCGTGCTGGGGGTGTCGGCGATGCTCTCGCGGCCGTTGATGGCCAGCGAGGGCTCCCAGAATATGAACGGCACCGACAGATATCGGAACTCACCTCCCACGTCGCCCGAAGTCACGGATGATGAGGCGATCACCAGGTCGTGGTTGTCAGCGATGACGGCTGCAGAGGGACGCTCGGCCGGAACGTCTTTGTAGGAGTTCACGACCAGGCCCTTCGACTCCAGATGCTGCATGATTTGCACGTCGGAAGCCGGCGGCCACGGTTCGCCACCGTCGAGATCGCCGCCGATGAAGGCCACCTTGGGCGGGTTGGCGACGGCGATGTATTCGATCTTCTCGGCGGTTTGTGTTTTGGCGCTGCCCACGACTGTCAGCCGTACGTTGAAGTGCCCTTGGCTGTCATAGGAGTGCTGTGGGTGGCGCTGGCTGCTCGTCTGGCCGTCGCCGAAATCCCAGTGCCACTGGCTGGCTCCGGCGAGCGTCGACAGGTCGGTGAACTGAACCGCCAGCGGT
>CAZTQK010000110.1:0-15717 GCA_964615635.1 uncultured Planctomycetales bacterium | reverse complement strand
CCGATAGGCGGCTCACGTCGCGATCATCAACAACGACCGATAGCAACGGCTGCGGGCGTCACCTATCGGGCGATCCGTGCGGTTCGCCAGGGCCTGACCGTGAGACCCGATTTACGGACCTCGATTTCGGTCGCTCCGTCGATCTGACAGTCGAGGTAGACGCGATCAGCGAGCACGTCGGCCAGGCGATTGGGTATGTCGGCGTTGCGTGTCCCTCCCGAACGGATGCAGTATCGCGGATTCACTGCCAGGATGAACGGACGAGGGTCGTAGGTCGTGCTGCCGTGGTGAGGAAGAACCAGAACGTCGGCGGCCAGGCCACCCGTGCGTATCAGACGGCCTTGTCCCTGTTCCATGATGTCGCCGCACAATAGAACCCGATAACCGGCGTAGCTGATCCGGAGAACCAGCGAGCTGTCATTGGCGTTTCTGATCGGCAGGGTACCCGCCGGCGGAGGCCACAGTACCTCCACCGTCACATCACCCGTGCCGGACAGCGGCGAACCACGCTGGATTCGAGTTATCGGCAAGCCCTTTTGACGCAGATCGGCCAGCAAACGATCGGCAGCGTCTCCTGGACCGCTGAAGTCGGAGAACCAGGGAGATACCAGAAGCCGCTCGACGTTGTGGTGTTCAATCAGCTCCGGCACTCCGCTGAAGTGGTCGAGGTTGGCGTGGCTCAACACGAGGGCATCGATGGACGAAATCCGTTTGTCCGCCAACAAGGGGCCGACCACCCAGCGGTGAATGTCATATCCGGCCATCGACCCGGCGTCATACATCCATGTCCGGCCGTTTGGGAAACTGATCAGGCAGCAGGTGCCGTTGGTGATGGAGGGGAATGTCAGGGTGAGCGCGTCGCGTCGCGGCGTGGGGGCAAGATGCCACGTCCAGGCGACCAGTACGGCCGCGGCGGTCGCGATCAGCCATCGCCTTCGCACTCGCAGCCAAGGCCACAGGGTCCACATCCCGATGAGGCCCAGGCTCATAGCGGTCAGCCAGAGAGGAATCGTCGGCGTGGTCGTGCCCGATCCGGGGAGTATCTGCAGACCGTCCACCAAGCGTACGAGCCAGTCGCTCAGAAGGGCCAACGGTTTGCCGAACAGGCCCGAGGCCGGAGGGATGATCGTCGAAACCAGTGTTTTGAGGAAACCGAGCACCAGGACCAGCCAGATCAGCGGAGTAATCAGAATCGTATTCAGCCAGCCCCACATCGCGACCTGACGGAAGTGGTAAACGCCCAGGATTGAGCCGACCGCCCACGCCGAGACGCTGATGGCCAACGACCAGCCGAGGGCCGTCAGGAACCAGTCGAGCATCATCTTCGGCGGCGACGGCGGATTGAGCCGCTTCTGAATCGCCGGCGAGAGCAGAGGATCGTCGCGGCCGAGCATTTGCCGCCACGCGATCGCTGAGACCGCATGGAGGCGCGGCCCGACGAACATCAGCGCCAGAACGGTCACGTACGAGAGCTGAAAGCCCGGGTCGAACAACTGCATGGGCTGAATCATGAGCAGGATGATCGCCGACAGGGCCAGCCAGTTGGCGGATCGAACCGGGCGGCAGAGCAGGATGGAGATGCAGAGTAGGCTTCCCATCAAGGCGGACCGCACCACGGGCGGCTCCGGCTCGGTCAGCAAGGCGTATCCGATGATCAGGATCATGGCCCAGATGGCACAAGACCGTCGGGAAACGCCTGCCAGCAGCCCCATCAGCCAGACGACCGAGGCCAGCATGGCGACGTGCGCACCGCTCACGCTGAGGTAGTGAATCGTTCCGGTGTTGACGAAGGCCTGGTTCAGCTTCTCGTCCACGGCACTGCGCTGGCCAAGAACCAGTGCCGCCAGCATGTTGGCCCCCGGCATGTCGCCGGGCATTGTCTGGTCAATCATGGCCGCTCTCAAGCGACGCCTGATGCCGGCGATCCAGCGGATCCCGTGATCTGAGACAGACCTTACCACCAGGTCTGCGTCTCGCTCGCACGACATCTCCGCGAGGATGCCTTTGCGCCGCAGGATCAACCGCCAGTTTTTCTCGCCGGGGTTGTCGGGCGGCGGCGTTTGGTAGAGCGTACCGACGATCTCCACCCGGTCTCCGGCAGCAACGTGCAGGACGGGCTGGCGGACATGGACGGCGACGGTCCCCGATACGATCAGCGGCTCGGAGCGACCTTCCAAGTGCTCGGCTTCGACCAGCAAGCGGGTGCGAGGCAGCTCCTTGAACCAGTTGACGCGCCCGCTGCTGGTCGAACGGATCTGCGGCGGCGCCAGCACGGTTCCGGTCATTTGGACCCGGAGCGATTCGCGTGCACAGTAATGGGCGATGTGGTTCGCCGGTTGTCGCCGGAAGTGAAGATCGTGCACCACCGCTCCCGTGGAGAAAGCCGCCAAGGGCAGGACGAGGTACGGGAGCCAGCGGTAGCGGCTGGTGGCCAGCAGCAGCCCGCCTCCGGTCAAGAAGAGAGCGATCGGCAGCCAACCCGGCACGGACCAGGCGGCGTCGAGCGATATCCCGGCCACCATGGCGATCGCAGGCAGCACCAGCGGCTGGGTATTGAGCCACGTCGCCAGTTCGGCACGGCGAGACGAAGGCGCGCGCGGGAACTCCGGTTTGAGAAGCGGATCAGGTTGTTCGAGCAGCGAGGTCAACGATGCACCGGGCTTGCAGGAATACCAGCCATCGGCCAACTACCGGACGCTGGAGAATACCATGCAAGGCCTTTGCGTAGTTGTCAAGCTGTTCTTGATAAAGTCTCGATCGTTCGACACAGTCTCCCGCCGCGATCGCATCGGTCTTGTAGTCGACGATTTCCAGGCGATCCTCATTGCATAAGAGCAGATCGACTGTGCCCCTGACTAGAATCACGTCCCGGGAATCGCGCCCGCTGACCATCGGGTCATAGCGGTCAGGTGCGATGCTCGATACGAAGGCGATTTCCCGTCGGGCTTTGGCCGCGTGTACGCGGACGTGTTGGCCGAGAGGGGTTGCGAAGAACCACGCGGCCGCTTCGAGCAACACGGCGGAGGCCTCGGTCTCGCTGAGGCGTCCTGCATCCAGCATCAGGCTGCGCTGCTCGGCCAGGTCGGCTGCGTCGCAGGGTCTGGTCAAGTCGATGAGCTGGCAGAAGCGATGAGTCGCTATTCCGCGATTAGCCGCCTGGGTAGCCGGCAACGGTTCGACGAAGGCTGGTGCTGCCGGCGCTGGCGTGGGAGCCGGCGGTCTGTCAGGTCGCAGGTCAGGATCTGCCCAGGCTTCCCAACGGCGCTTCAGTTCGGTCACCGCCAGTCTCGCGGGCAGGGAGGTCAGTTCGAGGGCAGGGTACTGTGCATCCAGAGAGGTGATCAGTTGCAGAGCCTCGTTGGATTCTTGAACAGGCTCGTCGCTCGGCAGTGGCCCGAGCACGGCGAATTTGGCGAGCGTCTCGACCCGCTCGGAAACGACGGCAGGGGGCGTGCGCCAGCGATCGGTCTCGGTCCTGGGGTACTGACAGACCTCAACGAGGGCACGGCGGTGCGAACCGGTGTTGTCGGGCCACCGGACCATGTCGGCCGGTGCCGCCCCGAGCGCCGCCAGTAGCCAAGTGAGGGTTTCATTGGCTGTTTCGAGCTGGAGATGAGGCAGGCTTTCGCTGGATGGTTCGCGCGGCAATCGGAACGCGGCGATCCTGTCCGACTGGACGCGTCCGACCAGAACCAGGTGTTCGCGGGCACGCGTGAGGGCGACGTACAGGACGCGCAGCTCCTCGGAGAGACTCTCTCTGCGGTGATCTTCAACCGCCAGTTGGTGGATCAACGTTGGATAGTGGATTCGGTTCTCGGGGTCTGCGGCACGCAGTGCGATGCCCAGGTTGCGATGGACCAGAACGCTTCGCTTGGTGTCGGACAGATTGAACGTTTTCGACAGATCGGCCACGATGACCACCGGAAACTCCAGCCCCTTGCTGGTGTGGACGGTCATGATTCGGACCGCATTGTCGTCACCACCGGCGCCGGCAGGCTGTTGGGGAGACCGCTCGGCCGCGAGCATTTCATCCATGAATCTCAGGAACCGCCGAAGCCCTTGTCTGCGGAACTGACCGAACTCCCGGGCCAGATTGTGAATCTGGATGAGCCGTTCTCGTCGGCGGGCGCCGTCCGGCAGGCCGGCGACGAATGCAGGGTAGTGCGTCTCTTCGAGAATCTCCCACAGGATTTCCGCAACCGGCGCGCGGCGACTGCGTGTCCGCCACCGGTCGAGCGTCGCCAGTATCCCGGACAACCGGTAGCGAAGCTCCTCGTCAGGCCCGTTCTCTGCGTATTGCAGGACCGTTTGGTGGAAGGGCGCCTCGTGGTCGAGCACGCGGAGTCCAAGCATCTGGGTTTCGGTCAGCGGCCGGCCGGCGAGCGGCGATCGGAGCACCGCAGCCAGGGGGATGTCCTGCTGCCGGTTATCGAGCACGCGCAGCAGACTGAGAATATCACGGAACTCGGTCGAGTCGGCGGGGCTCTCACCTCGCCCGATCAGGACGGGGATGCCCATGCGGCGTAGGATATTGGCGATCGGCTCGGCCTTGTGCGGCATCGATCGGAGCAGGATGACGATGTCGCGGTACTCGATCGGCCGCAGGACAGGCAGCCCGCCGGGCGTGGCGGGCCGGTCGGCCACGTTCATCCGCTCGCCGGTTGCACCCATCCAGTCCTGGATTCGCCGGCCGATCAGAAAAGCCTCTCGCTCAATGCCGGCCAGTTCATCTTGTTGCGAATCAGCTTGCGTCGCGCCGGCACCGTCCGTTTCATCATCGCCCGCATCGCTCGCTTGAGCCACGCCTTTCACCGGCTCCAACAGGTGCAGTTCGACCGCCGGCCCGTCGAATGCCCGCAGTCCTCCGCTCGGCGGATAACACGCACCGGCTTTCAGTCTGGCGTTCTCGTCGTATTCGCTTCCTCCGAACGAGCGGCTCATCAGGGGGGCAAACACGAGGTTTACGGCCGTGATGATGCCTTCTCGACTGCGGAAGTTGTCTCCGAGATGGATCAGCTTGCCGATGGCAGATTCGGGTGAGAACGCATCCGCTCGGCCGGTGAACAGTGCAGGCTCGGCCAACCGGAACCGGTAAATGCTCTGCTTGATGTCGCCTACCGCGAACAGATTACCCTCGGGAGGGTCGGCAGTCTCACGGCTGACCAGCCGAAGGATCGCCTCCTGCAGCGGATCGACGTCCTGGAACTCGTCCACCAGGACATGTCGATAGCGTCTCTGAAGCTGAATCGCGACGTCCGAGGGCTTGGCGGGGTCACCGTGCCTGGTGAGAAGCTTATAGGCCTGCCGCTGAAGATCATTGAAGTCCACCGCGGCCTGGACGGCCTTGGCCTGCTGATAGCGGTCGTCGAAATCTCTGACCAGCCGCACGATGGTCCGCACGTACGGCAGGATCCGCTGCAAGCCCTCGATGTATTCGTCCTTGGAAAACGAGCAGATGTTGTCTTGGAGGCGCTTCTCCAGCAGGTCCCTGTGCCATTCGACGATCTTCTTGGCCGCGTCGAACTCAGCGACTTCAGCTTCGGGCAGCTTGCTCGGACGCCTGCCGGTGGTGATCTTGTGACCCGCAACTTCTCGGGCGATCTCCTCCCAGGCATCCGGATTCCCGGCCTTCAGGCGGTCGAGCCACGCCTCACATTGCGAGCGGTACTCACGCAGAGCGTCGGCGTGCATGGAAGCAACCGGGTACAGCGAGTCGATGACTCTCGCGCTCTCGCCGGCTTGCCGGATATGGTGCTCCAGTTCGCGGGCCAGCCGGTTCTGCTGAAGCTCATCAATCCGGTCAGCCAGGCCATCGTGAGAACCGGGTTCGAGAGCCCGCTCCGCACGGTCGAGCCAAGCCTGTGGTTCGGGCAGGCTGGCGGCGAAGCCGTGAATCGAGAGGAGGGCCTCGGCGATTTTAGCGTCGTTGCCGGCGCCGTAGTCATCGACCAGCGACTGGAAGCCTCGTCCGTATTCGTCGTTGCGGCCGTAGAGTTCGACGAACAGAGCATCCAGCGATTCGTGTCGCAGCAGATCGGCCTCGTCTTCGGCCAGGATCGCCGCCTGCGGATCGACGCCGGCCTGCGGGAACCACTGTTGAATTACCGTTTTGCAGAACGAATGGATCGTCGAGATGCTCGCACTCTCCAGCAGGTGAAACTGTCGATCGAGCCACTGGTCATGTGGCGACTCGTTTCGGCGCTGGCGGATCGCTTTTCGGATGCGAGTCCGCATTTCACCGGCCGCGGCATCGGTAAACGTGACCACCAGCAGCTCGTCGATGCCGCAGCGGTCGGGCTTGGGAAGGTCGCAGACCAGGCAGGCGCCTCGCTCAGCGAGCACGGTTGTCTTGCCCGCGCCGGCCGCGGCCGAGACCAGCAGGCTCCGGCCAGTGGTTTGGATCGCCTCTCTCTGTTTTTCCGTGAGATGGGCGTAGCGATCGCGGAACGCTGCGTCAGGCATCGGGATGCTCCTCCGTCAATCGCTTGAGTATGTCCGCTCGCCTGCCCAGAGGAGCGAGTGTATTGGGCGGTTGCCAGTCTGCTTCGTACCGGCAGACGGCCATGTAGGGGCACAATCCGCAGGGCGAGGACTTGTTCAGTCGATACGGCGTAACCGAGACGTTGCCATCGAGCAGCGAGTCCGCCAGCTCTCCCATCTTCCGGCTGACGTGAGCCATCATTGCCTCGAACTCGTTCGGGCTTGCCAGATCGCTGTTCTGGTGTGGCTTGCCCTCCTTGGTGAGACCGGCGCTCATGTATCGTGACTTGCGATCGCTGGCGGCTGACGTGTCAAGCCCGTCGAGCGCCGTCAGGTCGAGGATCCCGCGGAAGCGGTAGGCCTCCGTCGCCGAGGCCGCCTGCGACGGGTGAGACATCGTCTCGAAGCCCTGAAGCAGCGGCAGATAGAATGCGGCCACCGGCCGGACCTTTCTTCCGGTAAGTGACTCGCCGGCCTCTCGCAGTGCCAGCAGGTATCCGACAAGCTGCAGAGTCAGTCCGTGATAGACGCGTGTCAGGTCGAGCTTGCGCTCTCGTGTGTTTTTGTAGTCGACGACTGCCGCACCGTAGCTGTCGGCCAGTTCAACGACGTCGACCCGGTCGATGATGCCGTGAAGCTGAACGCGCCGACCCCGTGGCGTCGTGATGACCACCATCTCGCCCTTTCGGTATCCGAATTCGCGTTCGGTGCCGACAGGGTAGTACCGGCCGGACCGGGCGGCGTCGCGCTGCCACTGCACCACGCGACGCAAGTGGTCCCTGCTCCGGTCGAAGAGATAAGCGTTGCGAGCTTCGGCCAGCATCATGTCGCCGCCCAACTGGGGAGCCAGCTCGGTCGCGATACGGTCGATTCGGGCGACGACCGCGTCGTCATTAAGGTCACCAAGGCGACGGTTCTCCTTGGTCAACTCCGCGATGAACACCTCCAACACCGCGTGCGAGATGTTGCCCAGATCGAGCGCGCCGAGGTCGGCCTCCATCCGCTGTTGCAGGGCCAGGGTGTACTCGGCGAAATGCGCGAAAGGGCACGAAGCGAATTTCTCCAGTCGACTGACGCTGGCGGAAAACGGCGAGGACACCGCTTTCTCCATAAGGCCCGGTTCGAGCATCGCTTGATTGCGATATGCCAGACCCGCCAGGCAGATTCCCAGGGTGTGCCGCCACGTCTCGTGCCGCCGCGCCGCCTCGTAGATTGAGTTCCACCGTGCTCTGGCTGTGGGGGCGGGCTCGTCTTCATTCTTTGGGCGCGAACGCAATTCCTCGGCCAGACGCTCGGCCAGTTCGGGTATCCGGCTGATGTCTTCAGTACTGCGGGTCAGCCGTGGATCGTTGCACCGCTGGAGTCGCAGTCCGGGCATCGCCGCCAGCAGGTCCTGGAGGTACGCCGACGGCTCAACGGGCTTGCCGTCGTCTGCGGCGCGCGGACAACTGATCCAGAGGCGCTCGCCGGCCCGCGTCATGGCGATGTAGGCGAGCATGCGCTCATCGAGCAGTTGCCGCTGACGCGACGGGCCGATCTCCATGCCCGCCTGATCGAGATCGTCCCGCTCGATGTCGCCCAGAAGCGGGTCCTCAGTGCGTCGCATCGGAAAATGCTGCTCGTCGAAGCCCAGCAGCAGGACCGCGCGGACGGGCGGGTGGCGGCTCCGTTCGATGGCTCCGACCAGCACCTGGTCGAGGGTGGGCGGGGCCAGGCCCAGGTCGAACTCCGCCAGACCGGCCTCGACTGTCTCGCGGAATTCGGTGATGCCCATTCTGTCGCCACCCAGCGCCAGCACAAACTCGTCGAGGAACCGGACAAAATCGACCCAGACTTGCCGGTGGTTGTCGGCCTCGTCGCTGCGACCGTCGAGTTCCGCGTCATGTGCCCAGCGTTCGAGTTGAGTGCCCGCCCCAACGCGTGCAAGGCAGGCGAACAACGCCGATGCCCACGCTCGGCCCTGATTCCCTTCTGCCGTGGCGGCGGTCTCCAGCCAGGGTCCAACTGCACCGAGCCACGCCTGTCGGGTCTGGTTGACGCGGTTCAGGATGCTCTTCTGCGCATCACTGAGTCCTGCTTTCCGGCCGCGGCGCTTGAACAACCGGGTGAAGGTCCAGGGTTGCTGCCACGCGTCGTAGCCGGCAATTCCATGGGCCAGCAGGTAGTTCTCCAGCGCGTCGGCGTCGTCGTCGGCGATCGGGAGCAGACCGGTTTTGAGCGTCAGCCTTACCGATTCGAGCCGACAGTCGTCCGCGGCGACGGCCAGCAGGCCGCGAATCAATTCGATGAGCGGATGGTTGGTGGTCGGCTGGCGGCGGTCGATGAAGAAGGGAATCCCGGCAGCGCGGAGCGACGCGGAAAGCAGGTCGTGATACTCGGTCAGATCGCGCACCACGACGGCGATGTCCCGATATCGCAACGGTGAAGCCGACTGTTGGGTCAGTCGGCGGATTTCCGCGACGGCGGCGGCCACCTCGCCTCGACGATTTGGCAATTCCATCAGGGCGATGGCCGTCGGCTCGGTCGCCGCGTCGTGCTCAGGCACGGTGCGAAAAAGGTGCTTCTCCAGCGTGGCCAATTCGGGGGCACGGAATCGTGGCGGAGTCGACGGATTCAGTCGAATCGTCTCGGCAATTGGGATACCGGCGGCCGTCAGGTCCCTGCGCAATCGCACCAGTGTTCGCTCGGTGCGGGCGAAAAGCGAAAACGTCGTTTTGGGCAGCTCAGTTGCCTCGACCGCCGACGCTCGCGGGTCGACGAGCAGGGCGATCTCCACCGACGCAGCCCGCTGGGCCAGCTTGATCAGCAGGACGTACTCTTGCTGAGTGAACCCCGCGAAGCCGTCGACCCATACCTCCGCACCGGTCAGCCACGTGCAGGCGTCAAGTTTCTCGGCGGCCAAGTGCAGATACTGGGCGGGGTCGAGTCGACCGCCCTCCAGATAGTCGAGATAGGCCCGGTAGAGGCGGGTCAGATCGGTCAGCTTCGCGGCCGCCAAGGGGTTGTTGTCCTGGTACTGCTCTGCCAACTCGGCCAGCGTCGCGGGCTCAAGATCGGCCCGCATCAGCTCGTCCAGGGCCGATGACACCTGCCGGACCAACCCGGGTTTATCAGCCACTCGGCCGAGCAGCCTCAGGTTGTTCTTTTCGCGTCGGATCAGCCGGCGAATGGCCATCATCCGGCCGAGCGGCCCGATCGTCTGGTCCGCCCGCCGCGGGTCGGCGCCCGTTTCGGCGAAGATGCGGTAGGCCAGCCGCTGGAAGCTCAAGACTTCACAGCGGATGAAGCCGTGGATGTCGGGCGTCTCGATCAGGGCCCGCTCCATCTGGAAGCTGGCCTGCTCGGGTACCAGCAGAAGCAGCCTGCTGCCGCCGACGGGGTCCTCGCGCAGCCGCGCCCGGACGGCCTCCAGGCACCGCCACGTCTTGCCGCTCCCCGCTCGACCGACAACAAAACGAACCGGCATTGCCGTTCTCCGAGGTCACCGGCGGCATGATACGATCGGTCGGAGACGCCGTCGAGACTGATGACCTGTTTCGATTGGGTCCACGGGCAGCTTGCCTGCCCGTGCACTGGCGGACAAGCCGCCAGTGCCACCCGGCCGAGCTCTCGCTCATGGTCAACAGCAGGCCGAAAGCCTGACACAGCAGCAGCCGGCAGCATCGCCGCCGGGAAACGGTCATCTTCAAAGGGTGGCAAGGCTGAAAGCCTTGCACGGTTCAACCCTTCCGGGGCTGAGCGAAGCTGGAGGGTTGTCTCAACCGGGGGCGGCGCTGTCGCTTTGCCCCCGGCTACTCCTGTCTGAGGCCTTCGGCCTCATAGACGCTCCAAATCGGCCCCGTCTCCTGCCATTTTGTCATCCGGTTCCTGGCGTTTGGCTTGTTTCCGGAGGGCCGGATCGGAGGACTTCGCCGTGCCTGGCGTCTTGATTACTCCAGCGTTCTCGCCTCTAATCGGCTAATTGTCCAGCTCAGAATGATCGGGTGAATGATTCACTAACGACGGTTGGTCCAAATGGCTCCTGAACCTGACATGCCGACCAAACTGCAACTGGCCAGGGACGCAGACGACTATGCGCTCGCAGCAACGTATGCCCGCCAACTGATCGACCAGGATCCCGGATCTGTCCGCTGGCGGGTCCTGTATGCTGACAGTCAGTTTCAGCAGGGTTGCCTGGACGAGGCCGAGCAAGCCCTCCTCATCGCTCAGCGATGCAAGGGCTCAACTCGTTGGGCCGTTCACGTGCATCTCCTGCTCGGACAGGTGTTGAACAAGCAAGGGCGCCACGCCTCCGCAGTTGAAGCCTTCAAGGCAGCGGCCGGGTATGCTGACCGGCCGGAGATGCAGGCTTTGGCGTGGTTGTTCGTCGGACATTCTCACATGCAGTCTGGCGAGTGGGCTGAAGGGGAAGCTTATCTCCGCAAGGCCATCGAGCTCAATCCGGCTTTCGATGAGGCTATGTACAACTTAGCATTGTGTTGTCATGAGCGCAATCAGACTGCTGAAGGGATTACATGGCTGAGACGAGCCTTAACCATCGATCCGGATTATGCCCTCGTAATGAGCAGTCTCGGGCAGTACCTGTCGCGCGATCCCGCGACCCGGGAAGAGGCTGAAGGTCTCTTGCGCCGGAGCCTTGAGCTGAAGCCCGAGAACAAGCATGCCTATTTCCTCCTGTCACGTCTCCTGAAAAGACAGGGCCGTCTGGCGGAGTCCCTGTTGGTGTGGGACCAGGCGATGAGAGCTTTGCCTGATTGGCCTCAACCTTTGGTCCAGCAGTGTGCCATTCATCTGGCCAGGGAGGACCTCTGCCGGGCAGAAGAATCGATGTCCCAGGCGGTCCTGTGCTACGGAAACATGGCCCTGCAGGAAATCGTCAACGTGGTGAAGGGCCTACCCGGTTCCGAACAGAATGCCATAGAGCAGTTGTGTGCCGTGGCGCTGCGGCTGGATATGGAGGGTGCCACCCGGCATGAACTACTCGTTATCAGGGGCAGGGCCCTGTTCGACCTGGATCGCTTGCCGGAGGCGACGAGTCTTGCGGAGGAAGTGCTTCGCGCTGACCCGAAACACGCTTCGGCACTCTGCCTCCTGGGTGAGATCGTGGCTCCATCAGAGCCTGAACGGGCGGTTGGCCTATTCGAGAGAGCGATTGCAGTCGATCCAGCCTCAGGCCGGGCCTGCAGAGAGTTGGGAGCAACGCTGTTCCAGTTGTGCAGGTTTCCAGATGCTGAGCAACGTCTGCGCACCGCGCTGACCTTGAACGACAGGGATGCGCCCGCGTGGCTATGGTTGGGCGAGGTACGATTCCAACAAGCCGACGAGCATGAGGCCGAAAGCTGTTGGCTGCGTGCACTGGAACTCAAACCCAAGATGTGGCAGGCGAACCAGAATCTGGGCGTGTTGTATGCCTCGCAGGGCGAGCATGAAAAGGCCGAGGAGCAGTACCGTCGGGCTGTTGACGTGGATCCGGAAGAGGCATCCACGCTTGTCGATTTGGGCATGTACCTGGTGGAGCAGGGCCGCATAACAGAGGCGTGCGCGTATCTCAAGCGAGCATTGCTTCTCGACCCGGAAATTGACGAGGCCGAAGAGATTCGGCGGATCCTCTCAACACACAATATGTGACGGCTCGCCCACGCCCGCGACCGGTGATCTGTTGACTACGTTGGGTTGCGCCGTCTGTTTTCCGGCCCCCCGGCCCGCGATCGCCAAATGCCCACCTTTGAGATGAATCGCAGGAGCGCGGAGTGGCGAAAGCGAAAAGGACCGCACTGGCCCAGTCGCGATGCGGCGTACTACTTCCCGGCAAACACGTACGCTCCAGCCCCGCCCAGGGTGAACCGTCCTTCGCCCGTGGGCTCCGCGGGTCCGGCAGACTCAACGATTTCGACTCGCTTGCCTCGGCATTGCCTCGGCAGAATCAGGTCGGCTTTCACATTGGCGGGAATGCTCACCTCCAGTCGCCACTGCTGCGGGTCCCAGTGGATCCAGACGACGCCCTTGGGCGTGCGGGTATGGCCCGCGACAAAGGGCAATCCGCCGTCCTCGGGTGCGATGCGGATCTTGTTGCCGCCCGGTGAGACAACGCGGACGCCGAGCAACGATTCGTGCAACCACAGCAACGGCAGCGAGCCCCAGCCGTGGGAGCCGGTCTCGTCATCGGGTTGCGTGGGGTTCTTCTCGCCGTCCTTGAGGCCGAGGTCTTCGCGGCTGATCCAATACTCGGGCAGCGGACCGCCGTAGGGGCCCTGGAGTACCAGCGGCACCTTGTTTCGTGGATGGCCTGGCAGATAAGGGGCATAGCGTTCGATCAGGTGATTGACCGCTCGCCGTGTCAGGCCGACATCCGACAATGCCTTCAATGAACGGTAGCCATAAGTGGGATTATTCCACCGCTTCACCCCGGGGCCGGGCGAGCCATCGGGGTCCTGAAAGGCGTAGTTCAGGCCTGCGATGGCCTCCGAGTGATCGAGCAACCCGGCAATGATAGCGATCGTCTGTCCCGCCTGGCAGTAACCCCGTTCGAGATTCGGGTCGGCAGGGTCCACGCGGTCGCCGACGTGAGGAGGAACGTCGCCCTTGGGCGGTACGATGTGGTATTTCCCGAAAGCAACGATCATCTTCTCTCGCGTTTCTCGCCACTTTGCGGCCTGTTCGGTTTTGCCGATGGCCTCGGCCAGCTCGGCCGACCATCCAAGTCGTTGGATGATCCACGGGGTGACAATGCCGCTGGACTGCTTGTCATTGGCTGGACGCAGACTGTTACGGATGTCGGCGAATATGTATGGTGTGCGCCACAGGCCGTCATCACCGACGTGCGTGAGACAGTTGTCCCAGAAACGGCGGAGCGTGTCCCAGTATTCCCTGACCAGATCAGTCTGACCGGTCCACATGTAGTCATCATACAGAGCAGCGGTCCATTCCACGCCCCAGTCGTATGTTGCCGGATACGCAGGGTAGTTGCTCGGGGCGAAGGGGTGGAACTGACCGTCCTTGCCCTGGCTTTGGCCGAAGGTGCGGATCATGAAACGCCGCAGTCGGTTGTCGCCGAACCAGCGGGCAGCGAGGATAGCCCGCGGGCGGTCGTCCTCGATCCACTGGCCGTCCTCACGGCCGGGTGTGTCTACGTAGGTGTCCGACATGGTCACCTCCGCGTGGATGAGGCACAGTTTGACGATCTGGTGCATCAGTTCGCTGCCGCATTGGAAACTGCCCACAGGGGTGATCGGATACTGCGACTTGGTGATGCCGACGTCGCTGAGGGTCACCTGGCCGTCGGTGGCAAAATGTATGTGAAGCGACAGCCAGCGGGCAGTGCGTTCGTCGGGAAACTCGAACGACTGCGTACCAGCGCGGGTGATGTAGCGGTCCGCGTATCCCGGCCCGACCACGCCTTCGGGATTGATCCAGCCGGTCTCGTCGACGTGCAGCTTACCGGTGCACAGCGAGCGAGACAGTTCGCAGTAGCCCAGATCGATCTTCACGCCGGCCGGAGCGTCTTTCAGGCCGAGGAACGGGTAGCCGTGTATCGGCTGATGGAAATCGAACGTGATGTACTTCGTTTCGCCCGCTTTGCCGGTGATGGTTACCGGTTTTCCGCTGATCAGGTTGCCCGCAAGGCCTGTCAACTCTGCCTCAGGGCGGCATTTCGAGGTGCGAATCCCGGCGGCCATGGAGGTCGGATCATCCGAGATCGGCATCGTCCTCTCGGCCGTGCCCGCGGCCAGGACCTTGGCAGGCTGTACCGAATGCTCTCGCTGGCCGGGCGTTTCAACGTCGCTTGGCCTGGCCGGCCATGGACCGTTCTCAATGACCGCCGCCGGTTTCCACGTGCCGTCGTCGAACGTCGGGTCGTGCAGGTTGCCGGGGATCACCTTGCTGCCGTCGGCGATGACGGGGTATCGGATTCGCCTGTCGCCGATGACGCCGAGGATCTGCTTGTCATGCTCTACGTACTGGGGCGCCTTGAGGCACTTCCACGAAGCGTCGCTGCTGATCCACGTGCCGGCGACGTAGAGTCCGGCGTGCTTGTTGCCGGTCCGCTGGAAGGTGACGATGTCGCCCCAGTTGTGATGCAGGACGACGATAACGTTCGGTCCCGGCCGCAGCTGCGCCCCGGCGTTGATGCGCTCGGTGGTGATGCAGTCCTCGTGGTAGCGCGCCATCTTGCGCCGCACGATCTGCCCGTTGATCCACACGCGTGCATTGCTGTCGGCGGCCAGGTGGAGTGTCGCATCATCGGGCATCTTTTCGATCACCACAACCTTGCGGAACCAGGTGAAGCGGTTCTTCGGCGCCGGATCGGCCGGGTCGGACCAGATCCAGCGGGCGGCCCCGGCGCCGACGTGAGACTCGGCCGCCATGGCGTATTGGCTCGTCGGAGAGGGTGACGCTGCCACAATCAACAGCACTGCGACCGTGGTAGGTGTTGCTCGTCTGGTCATGCCTTCAAATCTCCTTTTTCCCCGCGATCCTCTGCAGGTCCGGGTCAGATCAGCGACAGGCTACCCCGTCGCCCACCCGGTATGCAATCCAGAATGCCGGTTCTCGCCTTTGGACGGGTGGATGACTTGCCGACCGGCTGATATGCAGAGTGTCTGGCAGATTGCGGCGTCGTTTCCGCAGCGGCGGCGGAAGGTCGCCTCGATACCCTGCGGGCAAGAGGCAGAAGGGACCATGCTTGACGGCGCTGGAAGGCTGTGCTTCGGTCCTATCGCTGTGCGGGCTGATGAGCTTCGTAGCGAGCGATCTCTTCCTTGAATTGATTGATGTAGCGTTTCAGCGATCGCATGGTCAGCTCGCGAACGTGCTCGTCCTCAGTGGTGTCGTTGCGCAGCGCCTGGTAACGTGCCTCTAACCGGGCAAGCTTGGCCCGCGTATTGGCAAGTTCAATGTCGTTCTTGAGGCTCACGTCACGACCTCTATCATGCCCTTTGCCATGCCGGACCGGTCCGCCGCAAAAACCTCGCCGACGAATTCGTCAAAATCCGTCTGGCCGGCGAGCGCGATATCGAGGAACGGCAGCCCGGCCTCCAGCTCAGCCAGGGCATTCCGGTCCAGTTGCGACCCGCGTCCGAGCAGCAGAACGCAATCCACGTCATTCGGTTCCATTATATCCGTGACGAAGCTTCCGTTCAACACGATTCGCTGAACGCCGGCCCGGACGGCCAGGTCGACCATCCACCGGGTATTGTTTCCGGGTTCGATCAACGGCAAAGACTTGGCAAACTCAAC
>CAZTQK010000109.1:2324-15746 GCA_964615635.1 uncultured Planctomycetales bacterium | reverse complement strand
CGCCGCCCACCCCCAAGGCCCCGAGGATGATCTCGACCCGGACACGATCAAGACATCGCCGCTCTATCGCTTCTTCTACCCGTTGATGGCCCCGCTTCTTCACAAGCGGTGGTTATCGTGGGCTTTCCTCGGAGCGATGGGGGTGCTCACGATCGTCGCCATGATGCTCGCGGCCACGCGGCACGTACCCCTCAAGATGCTGCCGTTCGACAACAAGAACGAGCTGCAACTGGTGCTCGATTTCGACGAGGGAACCACGCTCGAGCGATCAGACGCCGCCGTCCGGGATTTCGAAGACTACTTGCGCCAGGTGCCCGAGGTCGCCGACTTCACCAGCTATGTCGGCGTCGCCTCGCCCATGGATTTCAACGGCCTGGTGCGGCACTACTACATGCGTCGGGGAGACAACGTGGCCGAGGTGCGGATCAACCTGGTCGGCAAGAAGAGCCGCAAGCAGCAGAGCCATGGCATCGGCCTGCGATTGCGCGATGACCTGACCGCCATCGCCGCCCGTCATGAGGCCTCTCTCAAGATCGTCGAGACGCCGCCCGGCCCGCCGGTGATTGCGTCCGTCGTGGCCGAAGTCTACGGCCGTCCCGACCACACTTATGAGGATCTGATCGCGGCCGCCCGAACCGTTCGTGCGAGAGTGGAGAAGGAGCCCGGCATTGTCGACGTGGATGATAGCGTCGAAGCTGAGAGCGAGAAGCTGATTTTCGTGACCGACAAGGAAAAGGCGGCTCTCAACGGCATTACTGTCTCGCAGATCACCGAAACGCTGCGGACCGCCCTTGAAGGGACGCCGGCCGGGACAATCCGGGCGAGACATGAGCGGCACCCGCTGGAGATCGTGCTCCGGCTGCCAAGGTCGATCCGGTCGGATCTGTTCGACTTGTCGCGTTTGCATATTCGCGGCTCAGGTGGGCAACTCGTTCCTCTTGCCGAGTTGGGGCGAGCCGAGCGAAGCCAGGTCGACAAGACCATCTACCACAAGAATCTCAAGCGGGTGGTGTATGTGTTTGCCGAGACTGCCGGGCGACCTCCGGCCGATTGCGTGGTCGACATCCAGGCAGACAGAATGAGCGGTGGCACCGTACCAGAGGCTGCGTCCGATGGCGTCGATCATCGCCATGGGTTTGTCGCGCCGGACACGGCGCGTGCAGTCGCCGGCCGCACGTTTCTGTCCAACGGCAGCGGCGTGAAATGGTGGCTGCCGGATGCCTACCATGTCGACTTCGCCGGCGAGGGCGAATGGAAAATCACACTGGATGTGTTTCGCGACCTGGGCTTGGCCTTCGCCGCCGCCCTGGTCGGCATCTACATTCTGCTGGTCGGCCAGACCAAGTCATTCGTCATCCCGGTGGTCGTGATGCTGGCCATCCCGCTCACGATCCTTGGTATCATGCCGGGCTTCTGGCTTTTGAACCTGGTTGCCGGGTCCCAGGTCGGGCAATACACGGACGGGATCTTCTTCACCGCCACCGGCATGATCGGAATGATCGCGTTGGCGGGGATCGTCACACGCGATTCGATCATTCTGGTCGACTTCATCCATCTGTCGCTGGCCAAAGGGCGCAGCCTGTTCGATGCGATCATGGAGAGCCGTGTGGTGCGATTGCGACCGATTCTGCTGACTGCGGGTACGGCCCTGCTGTCGGCCCTGCCCATCACCATCGACCCGATCTTCTCCGGCCTGGCCTGGTCGCTGATTTTCGGGCTGGTCGCCTCGACGATTTTCACGCTCTTCGTGATCCCGGTGACCTATTGGCTGCTGTACGCCAACAAGGCCGGACACGGCCTTCCGCAGACGGAGGATTAGCAGCTAGGACAAATGCTGTCAGGCGGCGCTGCCGACCACATGAATGAAAAGAGCGTCCGTCTCGCCGGGCAGATCGGGGCGCGTATCGACGGTTACCACGACCCGGTCTCCGGCCACCGCCAGCTTCTTCTCGAGTAGTATCCGATCGAGCGTCGCCGGTATGCGGTTCAGTCGTGCTTCGGCAGGTTGGCACACCGCGATGACTCCATACAGCATGGCCATTTTGCGGCAGACTCGCTCATCATCAGTGATGGCCAGGATGGGCTGCCTCACACGATGCTTGCTGAGCAGCCGCGCGGCGTCTTCCTTGCTCGTCCAGACGGCGATCAGCCGGGTCTGCAGCCGCTCGGCCACCACGGCCGCCCCGTCGGCTACCGCCATATCGAGACAAGGCTGCGTCTGCGAATCGGCACCGAGATCGTGGCGGAAATGATCGTGGAACGTCTCGGTCTGTTCGGCGATGCGGCGAATCATCTGCACCGCCGACAATGGATATTTGCCCACCGACGTCTCCGCGGACAGCATCACCGCATCAGCGTGGTCGAGAATGGCATTGGCCACGTCGCTCACTTCGGCCCGCGTTGGGACCGGCGCCTCGACCATCGACTGGAGCATCTGCGTGGCGACGATGACCGGCTTGCCCGACCGCCGGCACAGCAGGCAGATTTCCTTTTGAATGAGCGGCACGCGCGAGACGTCCATTTCAACCCCGAGGTCGCCGCGGGCAACCAGCACGACATCGGACTGATCGATGATCGGCTGGAGGGCCGTGACCGCCTCGGGTTTTTCAATCTTGGAGACCAGATGGATGGGGCTGTTGTTCCGTTGGACGATCTCTCGCAGCTCGATGAGGTCTTCCGGCCGTCTGACAAACGACAAGGCCACGAAATCGAGGTCGTTGGCAATTGCCCATTCGAGATCGCCGCGATCCTTGGCGGTCAGCGCGGGTGAGGAAACGTTCGAATCGGGCAGGTTAATGCCCTTGCGGTCGCTGACCGTGCCGGGCACCTCGACTTCGCAAGTCAACTCGTCGGGCGTCTTGGAGCGGGCCCGCAACTGCACATTGCCGTCATCGATCAAAAGCCTGTGCCCGACCTCGACATCATCCAGAAGGGCAGGGTAGGAACTGGTCAGCGCCTGGGCCGTCCCCAGGGCGTCTCCGCGCCGAAAAACCACCGTGGTCCCTTTGACCAGCTCACACTTCCCTCCGTCGATGCGATTCAACCGAATCTTGGGACCGCACAGGTCGCCCATCACGGCAACCATGGCCTGGCGCCGCTTGGCCTCGCTTCGGATGTGCTGAAGCATCTCTTGGTGAGTGTCCAGCGTCCCGTGCGAAAAGTTGAGCCGGAAGACATTGACGCCGGAGTCGATCATGGCGCCCAGGATGGCCGGGTCCCCGCACGCCGGCCCCACAGTGGCTACAAGCTTGGTTCTCGTCATGGTCTCAGGATATTCAGACCTGTCTCACTTGTAAACCATCAGTCGGAGAAACACAGCGGCTCCTGCCGTTTCTGGGGTCGGCTTCCGTCGGTCCGTCGGGTGCCGCTCACGGCTTGCCCGCCAGCGCACGTCACATCGCCGCCGCCAGGATTTCGCCCACCTGCTCACCGGTCAGAGTGATTGGGTTCCCCTTAATACTGCTGGATTTCAGAGCACCCTCCGCCAGCACGGGAATGTCCGTTGCCTGGACACCATATGAGCCGATCTTCGGTATCCCGAGATCGCGACTGATTTCGCTCGTCCACCGAATCGCATCGGCAACCGAGGCCGTATCGCTGGCCATCAGCAGCCGGCCCATCTCGTCGTAGCGGCGAAGACCCGCGCTTTCAGGCGCGCTTCGCCGAAGGGCCGCGACGTTGACGGCCATCACGTGCGGCAACAGGGCGGCGCAGACCGCTCCGTGCGGAGCGGCGAACATGCCACCCAGCGGGGCGGCAATCCCATGCGCGACGCCCAGCCCGGCGTTGGCCAGTGCCAGGCCGCTCAGGAGACTCGCCAAGGCCATATCCTCGCGAGCGCTTGCACACTCGCCGTCCTCGCAGGCCTTACGAAGCGAGCGAGCGATCCGCGGAATGCCCTCCCGGCAGAATCCGTCCGTTAGCGGGTTCGCTCGCACCGAGACGAACGCCTCGATGAGTTGCGTCAGCGCGTCCATGCCGGTGGCGGCGGTCAACGCGGGGGGCAGATCATAGCTCAGTTCGGGGTCAACAAGTGCCACGCGCGGCAGCATCATGGGGCTTCGAAGGCTGACCTTCAGACGATGAGGAGGCGAACCTAGCACAGCATTACGGGTGACTTCGGCACCGGTCCCCGCCGTGGTCGGAATCGCAATGAACGGCACCGACGGCTGCAACAAAGGCTTACCCTGGCCGATGACCTCGAGGTGCACAATTGGGTCGCCGCCGTTCGTGATCATCGCCGCAATGGCCTTGCCGGCATCGATCGCGCTGCCGCCGCCGATGCTGATCACGATTCGGCAATCTGACGCAACAGCCCGGTCAGCAGCCGTCCGTACCATCTCGATCGTCGGCTCCCCGGTGACCGGGAGAGTGATGAATTCGATGTCGTGCTTGGCCAGGATGGCAGTCAGGCGGCTCGGACGGCTGGTTGAAACGCCGGTGACCAACATTACCTTGCCTTTGCGGACGCTTCCCAGAAAGCCCAGTGTGATCGGCCCCGCCTCGGAAAGTGATCCGTTGCCGAAGATGATCCGCGCGGCGGTCGCGAATTCAAAGGTCATTGGGGCATCTCCCAGTCCGCTTCAGCAGGAAAGACGGCGGTGTACTTCACGCTGGTGCGAGGCTCAGCCATCATTTCGGCGACGGCATCACGCCACTTCGCGTAGTGAGCAGTCTCCTTGTGCTTGGCCGGGGCCTCGGGCGTCTTGTAGACTTCCATGAGAACAAATTGCGTCGGGTCATCATTCTGTTGAATCACGTCGAACCGGGCAATGCCCGGTTCGCGGACACTGTGAGAGGCATTCGCGATGGTCGCCTGCCGGAAGGCTTCAACACACTCGGGCTTGACGTGGACGTGTACGGCTACAATGAGCATTTGTGGC
Organism: uncultured Planctomycetales bacterium; assembly: GCA_964615635.1. Classification (GTDB taxonomy): domain Bacteria; phylum Planctomycetota; class Phycisphaerae; order UBA1845; family PWPN01; genus JAUCQB01. The sequence continues at coordinate 10,863 of CAZTQK010000109.1, read as the reverse complement.
ACTCCAGAAGGGACACGTGGCCGTTTGGCTGCATCTTGAGCAGACACGATTCTATCAGCCGGCAGCCATGAAGCAATCGAGCAAACAGGGCTGTGAGCTATAGGTGGCGGGTTTACGTAAGATCCTTGCCACCAAAGGGGAAACACCGCACAGAGGGCCGGCGGCAGCGATCGACGTTGCCGGCACATCTTTCATATGGGGGCAGGTCTCTCCGTGTGCCACTGCTCTATCAGGGGCAGGTCTCACCGTGTGCCACTGCTCTGTCAGGGGCAGGTCTCACCGTGTGCCACTGCTCTGTGAGCAGTGCCGGGGGAGTGGGAGCGCTGCTGACGTCGCAGTGGCACACGACGGCGTCCGGTCGCTCTGCCGGCCGATGCCGTCTGGCGGATGCCCCCCAACGTTGCCGGTCGACCGCCATCAATTGACCCGGCCGGCTGAAACCGCTATAACTTGGCCGTGTGGGGCTTCTCCTCCCGGCCTCGGCAGGCGCGGGTGACCGGTGACATAGATGCCCCCCATAAGACATGATCGTCGACTGCCACACGCATATCTGGGAATCGGTTGAGCAACTCGGCCGTGGTCACGGTCGCGGGCATTCCCGCGGGCGAGCAGACGCACCCGCGCGCGCCGGGATCGATGCCCATCGTGTGGCCACCCGACCGGTCGACAAGGTCTTCGTCCTCGCGTACCGCAGCCACTACCTGGAGGCCGACATCCCGAACGATTATGTGGCCGCGTACGTGCGCCAGCAGGCTGACCGACTCGTCGGCTTCGCCAGCGTCGACCCGACCCGGCCACAGGAGGCTATCCAGGAACTTAAGCGGGCGCGTGAAGAGCTGGGGATGCAGGGGCTGAACATCTGGCCGGCAGCGCAGGACTTCCACCCGGCCGCCACCTCGGCCATGCGCCTATACCCCGAAGCATGTCGCCTCGGAATGCCGGTCATGTTCCACATCGACGTGGCGGTGATGCCCGCCAGCAAGATGGAGTATGCCCGGCCCGTCCTGATCGATGAAGTCGCCCGCGAGTTCCCCGAAATGCGGATCATTGTCGCCCAGTTGGGGTATCCCTGGACCGAAGAGACCATCGCGCTGCTGGGCAAGCACTCCAACGTGTTCGCCGATATCAGCGGACTCACAAAACGCCCGTGGCATGCCTACAACGCGCTGCTGTCTGCCTACCAAGCGGGTGTGATGGACCGCCTGTTGTTCGGCAGCAATTTCCCCTATGCCTCGCCGGCCGCCTGCATCGAGTCGCTCTACAGCATCAACCAGTTCTGCCATGGTACCAATCTGCCAACCATTCCGCGGGAGCAGCTTCGCCAGATCGTCGAGCGCGACGCGTTGGAGATGCTGGGCATCGAATCGGCCGCACCAGCCATACGAGAGCCCGATACCACCGTCCTGCGAGTTGAAGACTGACCTTCTTGTGGGCGGTCTCCACAACATACGACGCCCCGTTGATTTACGAACCGCCCCGACTACACTGAGGACATGGGTTCGATCCGTTCACCACGGCCTGTGAACCTCATTTGCGGGTTCATCTCCAACGATGCGGATCTCATGACGCGGGCGATCCGAATGCTGACGCAACACTACGGGCAGACGGATGCGGTGAGCGAAACCTGGCCGTTCGATGACACCGACTACTACGAACCGGAAATGGGGCCAGACCTCCTCAGGCGGTTCGCTTCCTTCACCGAGTTGATCGATCCCGGTCGATTGGCGAGTATCAAAGTTCACACGAATCAGATCGAAGAGAAGCTCTGCTATGACTGTGGCCTGCCTCAGGGGCAAAGGCCGGTCAATCTCGATCCGGGGTACGTCGATCTGAGCAAGCTGGTTCTGGCCACGTCCAAAAACGGATCCCACCGGATATACCTTCGTGATGGTATCTACGCCGAGTCGACGCTCCACTATCGCGAGGGACAGTGGAAGCCCTGGCCGCATACCTATCCCGATTACGCAAGCGGCCGCTACAACACCTTCTTCGAGGAGCTGCGCAATCGCTACAGGAGCAAGCTTGACGCGCTGGGCGAGACCAGGCGACCGGAAGGGGGTCGCCTGTGATTCCGGGTCCTGTTCTCATTGTGGCGGGCGCGTCTTTTCTCCTGGCAGTATTGATTACCGGCGTCCTCACACCTGTCTGCCGGACTGCTGCCGTCAGGAGGAGGTTCGTCGATCGCCCGAAAGGCGAAGGCCACAAAGAGCACGAGCGGCCAACGGCCTTCGGCGGAGGCATTGCCATCACGGCCGGAATCCTCGTGCCGATGGGGGCTTTGCTTCTGGCCGCCTGGCTGCTGGCGGACTCGCCCGCCGACCGCTTTGTCTTCCTCGATAAGTGGGCTCCGTCGTGGCGCCCGTGGCTCAGAGGCGTTGTGGAGAAAGCTCCCGTTGGGCTGTCGATCATGGCCGGAGCCCTGGCCCTCCACATTGTGGGTCTGATCGACGACCGCCGGCCTTTGTCAGCCCGTGTGAAGCTGCTCATCCAGGTGGCGGTCGCATTGGCCATAACCGCAGGCGTCGGCGTTCGATCCGCAGAGGTGCTCGGACCGCTTCCGGCAGTGCTGCTCACCACGTTCTGGATCATCGCACTGACCAACGCATTCAACTTCATGGACAACATGGACGGCCTGTCTGCCGGGGTGGCCGTGCTGACAGCCGTCGTTCTCGCGCTCTCGTCAATGGTCGCCGGGCAGGTATTTGTGCCTTGTGTGCTGATGCTGGTGGCAGGGGGGGCGGCCGGCTTCTTGATCTACAACTTTCCGCCGGCAACGATCTTCATGGGTGACGCCGGCAGCCTCGTGCTGGGTTACATGCTCGCGGTCTGCTCGGTGATGACCACCTTCTACGACCCCGAGATGGGAACAACGCCCTTCGGCGTGCTGGTGCCGCTCGTGGTGTTTGCCATTCCTCTGTATGACATGATCAGTGTCGTCATCTACCGTGTGCGGCTCGGTGTGAGCATCTTCCGCGGCGACCGACGGCATTTCTCCCATCGACTGGTCAAGCGGGGCCTGAGCCCGAAGATTGCGGTGCTGACGATCTACCTGGCCACGCTGGCAACGTCGCTTCCCGCCGTGCTGCTGCCCTTGCACGGGTGGGTGGCAGCCCTGCTGATCGTCGCGCAGTGTCTTGCCGTTGTGGCGATCATCGCCGTTTTGGAATCGTGCAATGAATCGTGACTCCGACGCAAACCGGCGGCCGCGAACCGGAGTCGAACCGGCCACCCGCACGGTTTCTCGTGTGCTGGAGAATATCGCCTTCTTTGCGATCCTCCTGATCGTGTCGATGCGCACTCTGCTTTCTGAGACCTACGAATCGGGACTGAGCGGCATCTCTCAGGCCGTTGGCGACGTCTCCTCCTTGACGCCGGCGACGACCGTCATGTTTGACGTCATCATCTGGGTTGCGGCCGCGATGGTTGCGTTCGCCGTTCTCCTTCGGGGGCGATCGTGGCGATGGACGGGCGTCGAAGCCGGATGGGCGATCATGGTCGTGGCCGCGGTGCTTTCCTGTTGCCTGGCCGGCAACAAGCGCCTCGCGATCAACGCATCGTACGATTGGCTGACGGCGCTGGTGCTGGCGATCGCACTGGCGAACCTGCTCTACGAACGCAGGAGAGTGGTCCTGGTGCTCGCTGTCGTCGTCGCGTCCGGGTTGGCTTCCGCGACCAAGTGCGGTTCGCAACTGGGCTGGGAGTTCGGCGATACCTGGCAGGCCTACCAGCAGCAGAAAACCGAGTTCTGGGGACGGCAGGGCATTGCCCTGACCGATCCAACGGTCGAGCTGTTCGAGCGGCGCATGCTCGCCCGTGAGGCGACAGGCTTCTTGCCATATAGCAATGCTCAAGGTGCCGGTCTGTGCCTGGCGGGCTTCGCCGGTATCGCTCTCGCGCTTCTGGCCGGGCGAAGATGGGCGGCAAAGGCCATGTGCGGTGTCGTTGCGGCTGTTATTCTGGCAACGCTGGTCACAACTGGCAGCCGCGGAGGTATTCTCGCCGCGCTCATCGGCTTGGCGCTTGTTGTCATCGGAGTCCTCACGAAAACACGTTGGCACCAACGATGGAGAGCTCTGTGGGCGGCCGTGTGGATAGCGAGCGTGGTCGGCGTCGCAGTGGTGGTCATTTGGGGGACGACCCGCGGCCGTCTGCCCGGCGACTCGCTCCGCTTCCGCTGGGAGTACTGGCAGGTGACGTCAAAAATCGTCGCCGAGCGGCCATGGACCGGTGTCGGCGCGCTCAACTTCGATCGTGCCTATCTGAAGCACAAGCCGGTCCACTATCCCGAAGAGATCCGCGATCCACACAACTTCGCGATGGCGATCCTGTCGCAGTGGGGCATCATCGGTGGGGTGGGAATGATGCTCGCCCTGCTCGGCGGGTCCTGGGTGGCTATCCGCGCTTGGAGCCAGGAGGCACAATCATCGCCTGAGGTGGCACAACCGATCGAACCGCCGGTCCAACCGCTCGGAAAATGGGTAGCCGCGATCATCGTTGGATTCGTTCTGTTTCGACTCTGGATGCTGCGGGGCTGGCTGCTTGTCGGCGAGGCCGGCGTGGCCACGGTTTTCCTTGACCTGCTTTTGTACGGAGCTGTCTGGTGCCTGGCCTTCTCCGGTGTGTCGCTGCTGCTGTCGTTCGGGTGGGGCGAAGCCGACAGCCCTTCGCCGGCCCAACCGGCCGACAAACGGCACTCGCCCGCTCCAAAGGCCGATCAGCGACTTTCCCCCCCTTACCAAGGGGGGGGTGGGGGGGGTGACGGTTACCGGCTGCCGTGCCTGATTGCCCTCGGCGTCTTCCTCCTACACAACACGATAGATTTCTCGCTCTTCGTGCCCGGTACGCTCACCACTTTTGCAGCACTAGCGGCGATTGCGTTCGCGAGGGCTGCGAAACCAGCGATCGAGAGCAGGCCGGCTTGGCGTTGGGTGCCAATGGTTGTGTCCGTCGGCGGTCTGCTGACAGTACTCATCCTGCTGGCGGGGCCGGTATTGCGGTGTACGTCAAGTCTCAAGGAGGCGCGAGCTGCAATCGCGACAGGCTCGCGCGATCCCGCACCCTTCTACAGGGCCGCCGCCGAGGCAGATCACCTGGATCCGACACCGCTGACCGAATGGGCGTCGTGGGCAGCCTACTCGGGCGTGCCCGGGCTCGACAGGTCCCTGAGCTATCTGCAAATGGCCCAGAATCGCGACCCGCTGGACCGCGGCATCTATCGCTCGCAGTGGCGGGTACTGGAGCTGCGTTACGACGCCGCCCACAACCCCACCGACCTCGTGCAGGCCGTGACCGCCGCCGAGAAAGCTGTTGACTTGTATCCGCAATCGCCGGACGGGCACGTCGATCTGGCAAGATTGCTGGCCAGGGTTGCGTCTGAGATCCCGTCCGACCCCGCTGCGAAAGCAGCCGGTCGTGATTGGCTCGCTGATGCCATTCTGCACTATCGCAAGGCGCTGGATCTGGACGCCGCCCGACCATCCTACGAGATTCGCCGCTGGCACCATGACCGCAGGATGCAGATCGAGAGCCGGCTCTCACAGTTGGAGACCGTTGCCACGTCCAGGTCGTCTGATTAACGCTTCTTCGCTCAGCGTGCTGTCGGAAGAGGATGACCTTGGTGGTGTGTGCAAACGGTAGGGCATGGTCGGAGCCGCCAAAGGCGGCGGAGACCTGCCGCTCCAGGCTACGGCAGGTATGGCAACAGGGGTATCTCGTTTCGGAAGGAGGTAAGTCGTGAAGGGTGCCAGGAGTTACGGAATTGCTGGAGCGGCCGTCTGCCTTGTGGGCTGGTTGTTCGGTCTGGCCGCTGCAGCAGACGCCGCGGGACCCAACATCATCCTATGCATGGCCGACGACCAGGGCTGGGGCGACGTCGGCTACAACGGCCACCCCGTAATCAGGACGCCGAACCTCGATGCCATGGCCAAGGCCGGACTGAGGTTCGACCGTTTCTACGCGGCTGCTCCGGTGTGCTCGCCGACTCGGGGCAGTGTTATGACCGGACGCCATCCGAACCGTTTCGGTTGCTTCACCTGGGGATACCCGCTGCGACCGCAAGAAATCACCATCGCACAGTATCTGAAAACGGCCGGGTACGCGACCGGGCATTTCGGCAAGTGGCATCTGGGGTCGGTACAGAAGACCAGTCCGGTCAATCCCGGTGCCTGTGGATTCGACAGATGGCTGTCGGCACCGAATTTCTTCGACAACGACCCGATTCTCAGCCGCGAAGGCACCGCTGTTGAGTTCAAGGGCGAAAGCTCTATGGTGACCATGGACGCGGCGCTTGAATTCATCCGCGATCGCGCCGGTAAGCCCGAGCCGTTTCTGGCCGTGATCTGGTTCGGCTCACCCCATCTGCCGCACGAGGCAAGCAAAGAGGATTTCGCCCTGTACGACGGCCAGGAAGACAAACTACGCCACTACTACGGCGAGATCAGCGGTATCGACCGTGCCATGGGCAAGCTTCGAAAGGAGCTGCGCGCGCTGGGCATTCATGAGAACACGCTTGTCTGGTATTGCAGCGACAACGGTGGGGTCAAGGGTTTCAGCGCCACGGGTGGTCGCGGGAATAAGGGCCAGATCTACGAGGGAGGCCTTCGCGTTCCGGCCGTGCTCGAGTGGCCCGCCCGTATCCGCGGGCCGCGCACGACCCGGATTCCTGCCGGAACTGTCGATATCTTCCCCACGCTTCTGGAGATCGCCGATGCCCAACGTAGCGTCCGCAGGCCGCTTGATGGCCTGAGCTTTGTCCCGCTCATCAGCGGTGTCATGCTCTCTCGCCCGAAGCCCCTGGGTTTCTGGCACTACCCGGCCCCGGGCAACCGCACCCCGAGCAAGCAGGTGATGTCAGCGCTGTTGGAGGCACAAGCCAAGGGCGACGAGGTCGGCGACAAGGCAATGCTGTTCGCGGATGCGGGCAAGATCCAGCGGCAGTACCCCACCGACCGCTTCGAGGGCCACGCCGCTTGGCTCGACTGGCCATGGAAACTCCACCGTATCGAGTCCAAGGACGGTACCGTGAAGATCGAACTGTACGACCTCACCGCTGATCCGCAGGAGAGCAAAGACGAATCCGCCCGGCAACCGGAGCGAGTGAAGGCCATGAGGGCCGATCTCGATCGCTGGCTGGCGTCGGTGACAGCCAGCTTGAACGGAACGGATTACTGAGCAGGAGAGTTGTCAACAGCGTCGCATTTGCTAGACTACTTGATACCGTCGGCGGCGACGCAATGCTCCGCTGAGACGTAACTCGCTTTGCAGCAATGACTTGAAAAGGAGTCAGGTACGATGGCAGTCAAGATCTACTACGATAAAGACGCTGATCTGGGTGCTTTGAAGGGCAAGAAAGTGGGCATCATGGGCTACGGCAGCCAGGGTCACGCCCATGCACAGAACCTGCGGGATTCAGGCATCGAGGTCGTCGTCGCCGAACTGGCCGACACGCCGAACTACAAGCTGGCCGTCGAACACAATTTCAAGCCGGTCAGCGTGGCCGAGGCCACCAAGACCTGTGACCTGCTGGTCATGACGCTTCCGGATGAGGTCCAGGCGGTCGTTTATCGCAAGGAGATCGCCCCGAACATCCGTGCCGGCCAAGCGCTCGGCTTCACCCACGGGTTCAACATCCACTTCGGCCAGATCGTCCCGCCCGAGGGCGTGGACGTGATCATGATCGCACCCAAAGGTCCTGGGCACCTGCTCCGCAGCGAGTTCGTCAAGGGCGGCGGCGTGCCCTGCCTAGTGGCGATCGAGCGGAATGCGACCGGCAAGGCCCTGCAGACGGCCCTGGCCTGGGGCTCGGGCATCGGCGGCGGCCGGGCGGGCATCCTGGAGACCACGTTCAAGATCGAGACCGAGACCGACCTCTTCGGCGAGCAGGTGGTCCTCTGCGGCGGCGTGACCGCTCTGGTCAAGGCCGGTTTTGAGACACTCGTCGAGGCCGGCTATCCGCCGGAGATCTGCTTCTTCGAGTGCATGCACGAGCTGAAACTCATCGTCGACCTGTTTTACCAGGGCGGCATCAACTACATGCGCTACAGCGTGAGCAACACCGCCGAGTACGGCGATCTGACCCGCGGGCCGCGGATCGTCACCGACGAAACCCGTGCGGAAATGAAGAAGATCCTGGCCGAGATCGTCAACGGCGACTTCGCCCGCGAGTGGCTGCTCGAGTGCTCCGTCGGCCGCCCGAGCTTCAACGCCCTCTACAAGAGAGACTACGATCACCCGCTTGAAGTCACCGGCCGAAAGCTTCGCAAGATGATGAAGTGGATCGACTCGAAGGAAGTCTGACCTTGACGAGCCGAGGGGTTCATCCCCTCGGTCTTCTTCACACTGTCCTGGGGGGTGTCGCCGTCAGGACCGATGGGATAAACCCGCTTGACGAGCCGAGGGGTTCATCCCCTCGGTCCTCTTCACACTGTCCCCGCGTGGTCCCGTCAAGACCGGCGGGATGAACCCGTTTGACGAGCCGAGGGGTTGATCCCCTCGGTCTTCTTCACACTGTCCCCGCGTGGTCCCGAAAGACCGGTGGGAT
>CAZTQK010000109.1:0-2224 GCA_964615635.1 uncultured Planctomycetales bacterium | reverse complement strand
TCTTCACACTGTCCCCGCGTGGTCCCGAAAGACCGGTGGGATAAACCCACCGGCTCGTCAAGACCGGCAGGACCAGTGTCCTGGCGATTCATGGCAGAACCTTCATGTCGTCGACGCCGGCTAGGACGAACTCCTGATCCTCGACATACTTCATTGCCGCCTCGATGTGGTCCGATCCGTTCAGGTATCGGTTGCTTCCGCCCCGGGTCCACCACTTGTGTGGGGCACCGGCGAGGCGGTTGAGCGCAGCCTGCGTGGTCCCCTTGAGAATGCGGCGCACGGCCGGGCCGTCGTTGGGGCAATCCGTGATGACTGCGTGGACGTGGTTTGCCATGATCCTCGCGCAGAGGAGGCGCCATTTGCGCGAACGGGCAGTCTCGACGAGACTTGCCGCAACGTAGGCCGCCTGCCGGCGATCCAGGCGGGTCGTCGCGTGCTGCTGGCGGCGAGATGCCTGGGCATGGGCATACGGATCGTCGGATCTGCAGGTCGAGCCGGGCGCGTTTTCCTTCGGCAGCCATTGAGTCGGGTTGACCTGTTGGTTCGATACATATCCGCGTGCGTCCCCGGGCAGCCAGGTTCCGTAGCAGGTCCAGGTGATCAGCAGTCCGAATTGCCCATCGCTTTGCATACACCCACCAGCATATCCCCCCTTGCCGCCAGTGCAAGAAGGAGCAAGCGAGGACCGGCGGGATAAACCCGCTTGACGAGCCGAGGGGTTCATCCCCTCGGTCTTCTTCACACTGTCCCCGCGTGGTCCCGAAAGACCGGTGGGATAAACCCACCGGCTCGTTAGGACCGGTGGGATAAACCCACCGGCTCGTTAGGACCGGTGGGATAAACCCACCGGCTCGTCAAGGCGCGGTCTTCTCGTGAGAACAAATACCGGATGTCGTACCGTGTGGTCGCACGTCCGCCCGAAATGATTGCGGAGGGCCCTCCGACCGCACGGTTGCCAGCTAGATCAGTATTATCCCGCCAGTCCGCCACTATTTCAAGCAGGAATCTGCCTGGCGTAGGCGGCCACTTCCTGCGGGAAATCACGCAATGTCAGCCCGAAATCCCGCTGTACCGGCCCGATATCGCAGACGTTGTCTTCCTGGCTCATCTGCACCTGCTCCACATTGAACTTGTGGGGCATCAGGAAGGAAGGCGTCAGGGGTACGACGGTCCGGGCCATCAGTTTGGCAAGAAACGCGGGAACGGGCACCTTCGCGCGTCGATGCCCGACGATCGCCTCGGCGCAGATGTCGTAGAACTCGCGCCAGGTGTACTGGGTCGGTCCGCCGAGGTCGTAGGTTTTTGCAGCGGTCTCGGGCTGTGAGAGAGCGGCCACGAAGCACGTGGCCACATCGCCGGCGCTCACCGGCTGGATGCGAGCGTTGCCGTTTCCGAAATAAGGCATCACAGGCTGGCGGAGCCCGCCCGTGCAGAAGGATTTCATCATCCGCATGAACTCGCCTTCCGGCCCGTGGATCAGGCTGGGACGAAACACGGTCCACGCCAACGCGCTTTCACGAACAAGTTCCTCGGCCCGCCACTTGGTCCGGTGGTATCGGCTTGGCGAATCCGGTCGACTGCCCAGCGCCGACATGTGGACATACCGATTGACCCCGGCCGATCGGCAGGCCTGCAGCACATTCCGCGTTCCCTCAAAATGGATTCGCTCGAACGTGACGCCGGCGCGCGGATCTTCCTCAATGACCCCGACCAGATGGATCGCGCCTGAGCATCCGGCGGCAGCCCTGCCAAGAGCGGAGGCGTCAAAGAGATCGCCCGGATGAAAATCGCATCGCGCCGCAGTCTCTGAAGGTAGTCTGGCAGTCAAATCCTGCGGCCGTCGGACAACGCACACCGGCCGGTACCCTCGATCGATCAATTCTCGCAGGACATACCCGCCCACGAAACCCGACGCACCCGTCAGAAGCACACGCTCTTGGCCGATGGCCTCGCGGCTGGGCCGTGTCGCGCTGGTGCTCGGCATCGAATCGGGGTCCTGAAAGTCCGACATAGGTTCTTCCTCGGAACCGCAGCCTATCCCCGGAATCATACCAGAAACGGACAACCCGGCCGTGTGCCACTGCTCTATTGAGCAGTACTGGGGGGCTGTGACCGTCCACTTTCCGACCGAGGAATTGTGGCGGTGTGCCACTGCTCTATTGAGCAGTGCCTGGAGTTTGGCACTTTCCCGGCGTGCCGATACTCGCCCTTGAGGCCTCCGTCA
>CAZTQK010000108.1:0-15846 GCA_964615635.1 uncultured Planctomycetales bacterium | reverse complement strand
GGTTTGGCCGGCGTCTCGGCGGGCTTGGCCGGCGGTGTCGCGACGGCAACCTGATTCGATTCGGCCATGGGACTGCCCCCGGTTTCAAGGGATAGTATATTCTAGCATCGCACCGCCGGGTAACCAACGAGAGCTCGATTCGAGTGTCCGGCGTCGGGCATCAGGCGGTGCTGTGGCGGAGTGTTCGCTCGCCGACGAGCGGTCAAAGGTGTTTCCTGGCAAACGCTCGTCCGGAAGCTGATTTCAGGTATCCCTCGAACTTGGCGGCCTTTTCTCGTGACCGAAAAGCGACGGCCGTCTCAATCTGCCATGGCGCAAACTTGGACGTATGTCTGCATTTCCCGGCATTGTGACAAGCGAGTCTTTCGGCAAGGTCTGTTGTGAGTCCGGTATAATGGCGACTGGGATTGTCGACGCTCGCCAGAATGTAGACGTAGAAGAATCGACCGCTTCTCATGCATGGCAGTATGTGCGAAACCTGGTGGCTTGCCAAGTCGTAGTTCGCCGCGGTCATCCAACGGCAGAGAAAGCCCGCCTTCGGGGCTGAAGCCACTTCGGCGTGGCAGTCTTCGTTCGCCGATGAGCGGCGAACGAAGACTGGAGGCGGCGGGAATCGAACCCGCGTCCCGTGACAATTCAACCGAGGTTTCTACGTGTGTAGCCGTCTGGTTTAATCTCGGATGGCCGTCGCCCAGCGGCAGGCTCCGGCCGTCCCAGCGTCGTGATAGTCTTACCCGCGCGTCACGTCGCCTACCCTCGCGGGCGTGCCTGCTGTCTGCGTCCGGTCAACTAGCAGGTGTCGCCGACAGGACGGGTCGCCTTAATCAGGCGGCCATGCGCAACGGTTGATCGTTGGCATTTGTGTTTTTTTGCCAGGTGTTTAACCAGGCCTCCTGACAACCTGGACACGCCGCCTCGACCTCATTTGCCCGGTCGAGCCCAAATCGCCCCCAAAGAGGCATTTGAGCACTTATTATACCACGGATCGCGCGGCCGTGCATCTACCGGGAACCTTGATTTGCGCGCATGAGGCTCACTCGATAGAGCAGCCTTGAAGCGGCCGTTGCGGCAAGTGATGCGTTGGCATCGCTTTGTCCCGTGATAGTCCCTGATATAATGGACGAGTAGCTCACCAGTCGCGAGGAGATTGAAGTGCAGATTTATCACGGCATTGGTTCTCGGACACGAAATGCGCTATGGGTGGCGGTAGGAATGGCGGCCGTCATGACGGCCGGCGTCAACGGTCAGACGCTCGATCCGTACGGCGGGTATACCGGCCTGACCGGCACCAACACGAGCGGATTCTTCCGAACGGAGAAGATCAACGGCAGGTACTGGCTGATCACCCCCGACAACAACGTCTTTTGGGCCGTATCGCCAACCACAGTCAATTACATCCACAACTGGGGCCAGATCCCCCTCGGCATGGATTACAACGTCACCCTCCTCAACTACATGAGGAATAACCCGACGGGCCAGCCGGGCTGGCTGACCAGCCTGCACCAACGGTTCGAATCCTGGGGGATCAACTCCCTGGGCGGCTTCTCACAGGATATCAGCGGCACAGGCGGCAAGAAGATACCCGAGACGATGCGCAACCATTTCATGACATCCCGGCACCAGTCCCTCGGCGGGAACATGGTCAACCCGACATTCCCCGATGTCTTCGATGAACCCAAATGGACGGACAGCGCCAGCTCTTTCGCCTCGGCGATTGCCGCCTACAGGACGTGTCCCTACCGCATCGGACAGTTTCCGGACAATGAGATACGCTGGTCCCAAGGCAGCCAGAACGTCGCGACCTACTACTTCGCCCGGGCCGCCACCGAGCCCGGCAAGCAGCACATGGTGAACAACTTTCTCCACGGGCGCTACGGCGGCGACCTGGCCGGTCTCAACGTTGCGTGGGGCACGTCTTACACGAGTTGGAGCGGATCGGAGCCAACCAGCCTCATTAACCAAACCGTGCTTCCGCCGGACGATGCGGCCTATTCTGGCAGGAAGGCGGACAAGGTTGCCTTTGTGCGCGAGGTGGCCAATAAGTACTATTCCACGGTCACATCCGTGATCAGATCGAACGACCCGAACCATCTGGTGCTCAGCGACCGCATCGCTCTCTGGAGCGGCGCGTTCGAACCGGCATACGACGATTACAACAAGCAGATCTGGGAAGCCGCGGGACAATACTGTGACGTCATAGCCGTGAACAGCTACCAGGATACCGCCTACTTCGAGGCCGCTTTCGGCTATTTCGGCAAGGTCTTTCGGCATGCCGGGAAACCCATCCTGATTACCGAGTGGTGTCGAGGCGGCAATGACACGCCCATCAGCCACAAGACGTGGGCGCTGCCGAATCAGACCTCCCGTGCGGAACGGGCGATCCAGGTCGTGCAGGAGACGTGGAACTTGCAGGTTCCGGATGATCCGAGCGACGGCATGCCCGCTTACTACATCATGGGTATGCAGTGGTTTCAGTATGATGACGAGCCTGCGCTAGGCCGGGCCGACGGGGAAAACTGGAATGCCGGCCTCGTCAATATCACCGATGAACCCTACACGGTGCTTCTTGAGCCCATGGCGGACCTGTGGGCCCAGAAATACGACATTCTGGGCGGCGGCGCGCCGTTTGTCACCCTGGATCGCCCGAGCATTGTTTCGCCTCGAAGGGGACAGCTCAGCGATTCGCCCGCGGTCACGCTGGAGTGGGATCCAGTGCCGGGCGCGGCCGGCTACGACGTTCTCCTCTCCCAGGTTGTGAGCTTCCCGGAAGACCAGTGCATCATGGTGCGGGATATCGCGGGCACCAGTCACTCCGCGGGACCGGTGCTCGCCTCCGGAACCTGGTTCTGGTGCATTCGAGCCAAGAGTGCTCAGGGGTTGGGAGGACTCTTCTCGGAGCCCGAGACGTTCGTGGTCGATACGCGGATGTCCGGCGATGCCCAGGCATCCTTCGGTTTCGAGACGCTTGCGGGGTGGAGATCGCACGGGCGCGGTGACTCCGGCGGCTGGGGCGAGGTGCTGGCCAGGGGAGACACCGGACTGGCGCACGGCGGCGACGCTTCTCTGCGACTGGAGTTCACCGGTTTCTCCAAGAACCGGTTCATCGAGGAGATGAACGTCGGACCGGTGGAGGCAAGCAAGAATGAGTCGTCGCCGACATACCCCGGCCCCGGCAACGGCGGCACCGGGCCCGTCACCGGCTATCCGCTGGTGTTTGAGGACGATTTCAGCACCGGGAGCGCGCCATACTGGCTGCTTCCCGTCGGCAACTGGTCCGTGGACAACCAGGCGTATCGGCAGACTGACATGTCTCAATGGGGGCTTCGCTCCAGCGCCCCTGGCCGTTTTGGAAATGCGGAGTATGCGGCAGACCTGCGGATAGTGGATTCCTCGACCGCGACATACTGGGCGGGTATCCTCATCAACCGCATACATATCGGCCATACGTACACTGACAGCGGTTACCTCATCGGCATCAGGAGAAACGGATCAGCGTTCATCTGGAATACAGTTGACAAAACAGTCTACGAGGAGGCGAACGTCGTCGCGGACACCTCGGTGTTTAATCGGTTGTGCGTGGTGACGCAGGGGGCAACAGTTTCGGTGTACATCAATGGCGCGCACTGGCACACCTGGACCGACCCGAACGCCCGGTTCGCCGGCGGCGGGTATTTCTGCCTGATCACCGGTTCCACGCATTCCCGCTTCGACAACGTCTGCGCTTACAGCGATGAATTCGAAGTCACGAGCTTCGAGGGGCAGGACCTGGTGTTCCAGTGGGGCGGCGGCAGGCTCGATTACAGCCACGTCAATGAGTTCGAGTTCGATATCCATCCATTCCGTATCTATCTGCAGAACCGCACGGAAGCCCCGGCCACGAAGTACCTGAGAGTGCGAATGATGGATGAAATCGGGGGCACGGTGATCGACGAGCTTATTGACCCCGACGGCCAGCTTCCGATCGAGCAGTGGAGCCGAATCTCCATTCCGCTGAGTGACGTTCCCCGGGAAAACATCTCGCACCTGGAATTCGTGGTGAACAACGGAGCGTATCGTTTTCCGTTGGAGCACCGCGTTCGCGTGAATCTCGACAATATCACCCCGCCGGCATCCGTCGGTCCCGCGCAGCCCCGAACGCATGGTTTCGGCATGGACACTTTCACGCGAGACCATCCGGAGACATGGGAGCCCACCTGCGGAGAGTGGGGACTGGCGAAAGGCAGCCTGCACGGTTTCTGCGTGCGCAATCGGCCCGCGCTGCTTTTGGCGTCAAACACGGAGATGGGCCTCGGTACATTCTCGGCCCGTATCCGTACCTCTTCTCTACACGCAACGCGACGGGCCTGGATCGTCTTCGGAGCGAACAGGTCGACGGGGGCTTTCTACTTTGCCGGGTACGACACGGAAGCGGATCGCTGGGAGATAGGCCAGTCCGATGGAAAGATCGCGACCGTCCTCGCCTCCACGGGAGAGCAGATCAACCCCGACGCCTATTACGATCTGGTGGTTCGCAGGATCGTCGAAGGCGTGCGTCTCGAAGTGAACGGCCAGTCGAAGGTGCTGCTGGCGAACCCGAGCATCCCTGCGGGATCGTTCGGCGTGGGGATGCTCTACAGCCACATCTCCGTCGAGCATTTCACGGCCAACCCGGCCCCGGTCATTACGGAAGTCACGATCAGCGATGAGATGCTTCTGGCGGACAATAACGAAGAGTACACTGTCACCATTACGTCCAGCGACATCAGCGGGGCAGCGGACATTCGGCAGACGTGTGTCGTGCTCCACAGCGGGGGTGACTGGAGCGGAGCCAACGGTCGAGGATACCTGGCCTGGGGGCAGACCGATGACGACATCACCCAGATTGGCGGCACATGGGTGCTCATGGGCGATGTCTCGGGCGGAGGCAGATGGGGCTATCGTACCGACGATTAGGGATCGGACACGTACATCACGCCCGTGTCGGCGTCCACCTCCGCCAACGGCAACGAACGAACGGTGACGTTTACCTTCAAGGCCAAGCCCGCCTGGGCCAGAGCGTACGACCAGCGTTTGCGCGGCTTCGCGCGGGATGCGATGGGCGCCGACAGCGGATGGGTGGAGGCTTCCGTGCTTTACGACGTCTTGAACATCCCCGGCGACTTCGACCTGGATGGCGACGTGGACCAGGAGGATTTCGGCTACTTCCAGGCGTGCTACTCCGGCGGAGGGATCGTGCACGGGGACCCTGCGTGTACGAGTGCTCTTCTTGACGACGACGAGGATGTTGATGCAGCGGACTTCGCTCTGTTTGATGGGTGTATGACGGGGCCGGGGATTGCCGCCGATCCGAACTGCCTGTGAGCGAGAAACGAAACGGAGGCTCATTGTGCGGATGATTGTGTCATTTCTCATCGCGGCTATGGAGGCGCCGACACTGTACGGCCAGCTCTGGCCGGAAGTGCTGGACGAGCGAAGCGGCGTCGTCGCGACGGACACCTCCGGCTGGGGCGGTCCGATCACCCCGATGCAGGGTCCGCAGTTCTTCGACGCCCTGGGGATGAAATGGTGGTACAACTACCTGCCCGACAGCAGTCCTTCTAGGGTCTTCCCCGGCTACCACAAGCTCTACATGTACTGGAAGGCGACGCTGACCAGCTACACCCCGGCGCAGATCCAGGCACATGCCGCGGCCGCGGCGGCGGCTTACCCTGGCGAGATCATCTGGTGGGCGATGAGTAATGAGCCCAATGACCTCGGCCAAGCCAACCAGTCGGCCAGCGCGTTCGCGGAGATCTACTATCTTCACCACAGCAATCTGAAAATCGGCGATCCGAACTGCCGGATCATGGGGCCGGGCATCCTGAACTGGGACTTCCTGAGCACTTCGGTCTGGCAGAAGGGCAAGGACTGGTACGAGGAATTCCGCCAGGCGTGGTACAACAACCCGACCCGGCGGGCTTACAGCGAGGCCAACTACGGCGTGTCGTACCCGCCGCAGGATGCGTTCAATCTTCACACATACGATCTCCGTGGCGTCCAGGGAACGCCATGGGCCGCCGAAGACTGGCGATACTCGCGCGACCAGATGCTGATGTGCCACAACGATCTTCAAGACTACCCGGAGACGGCCGGCAAGAAGATCTGGCTGACCGAGTTCGGGGCACTGCGGGCCGCGACCATGGCCGACAATATCGTGCTGACCCGGCAACTGGTCGGCTGGATGCGCGATCAGCCGTTCATCGAGCGGTGGTTCTGGTTCAGTATTCACAGCGACCGATACTGGGCGGACACCAACCCGCCGAGGCTTGAACTGTTGGATGATAACGGGCAGCCGTGGCCGGTCGGGCTGGTGGCAAAGGAACTGGCGACTCTGCCGCTCGACGTGAAGGTCGACCCGATCAACGGCCATTACGGCACCGACCCTGTCGTGCCCTATTTTCGGCAAGGGGCCAGTGAAGCGGCCGGGATCCAAGACGCGGCCGGCGATTGCCCTCGATTCGATCTGGTACAGGGACAGGCTCTCGCGGCGGGAAGCATGCGAGGTCGGAAGATCGACGTTGGCCCTGACCGCCTGATCCGCGAGGTCGTCTTTCAATACGTGACCAACTACGACAACACGAAGGTCAAAATGATCCTTGACCGGATAGCCACGAACGGCTCGGCCAAACAGGCATGGGTCATGGATCAATACTACGGAAACAGCGGGACGGTGGAACTCGCTTTCGGCACGCTGGAGCGCATTCGAGCCATCGGGACCGGCTTGGTGGCAGCGCAGTCCTTCACCTACGGCCAGCCGACCGGCGAGTGGTACGGGCAGCTCAAGAACGTCGTGGTCTACTCAGAGCCGGATATCGGGCTGCTCAAGCCTGACTTCGATCAAGACCAAGACGTTGATCAGGCGGACTTCGGGCATTTCCAGGCCTGCTACTCGGGTCCCGGTCTGCCGCAGGATGACCCGGCGTGCTGGAATGCCCGGCTGGATGATGATGATGACGTTGACACCGAGGATTTCGCCGTTTTTCTTGGCTGTCTCAGCGGCCCGGGTGTTGTTCCGGATGCGGATTGCGCATTGGGGCAGTGACGGGCGGTTCCCCTCGGTTTGGCAATCCTGTATAACCATACCGCGATGACCTTCGAGCCTTTCCGGAGACTGAGCGATGTCGAGATTCACTCTGGTGATGACGTTTGCGTGGTGGCTATCGGTTCCTTGGTGCGTGCAGGGGGCTACCGTGCCTGATGATCCACGATGGCAGGACTGGCCGAATACGGACACGGTGTTCAAGCCGGCAAAGTACGGCTCGCTGGACGAGTGGAAGCAGCGGCGGGAGTGGCTGCGCAGGCAGGTGCGGTTCGCGGCCGGGCTGGATCCGGAGCCGCCGCGGACGCCGCTGAATCCGCACATCTTCGGCAAGATCGAGCACGACGACTACACCATCGAGAAAGTGTACTTCGAGAGCATGCCGGGGGTCCTGGTGTGCGGCAATCTCTATCGGCCGAAGAACGCCTCCGCCAAGTGCCCGGCCGTGGCTTGCCCGCACGGGCACTGGCCCAAGGGGCGCATTACTCACGAGGAACGTGGCTCCATCCCGGCGCGGTGCATTACCCTCGCCAAACTCGGTGCGGTGATCTTCGCCTACGACATGGTCGGGTACAACGACAGCGGCAAGCAGCTCGATCATCGGGCGGCGGGCTGGAGCGAGCCGGCCAACGCGCTGTGGGGATTCAGCATGCTGGGTTTGCAGACGTGGAACGGCATACGGGTGCTCGACTTCCTGCAGTCGCTTCCGGATGTGGATCCCCAGCGGATCGGCGTGACAGGGGCCTCGGGTGGCGGCACGCAAACATTCATTCTGTCGGCCATTGACGATCGGGTTTCCGTGTCCGCACCGGTCAATATGATTTCCAGCACCATGCAGGGCGGGTGTGTTTGCGAAAACGCACCGCTGCTGCGGATCGGGACGGACAACATGGACATCGGGGCGCTTATTGCCCCCAAGCCGCTGCTGATGGTCAGCGCGACCGGCGACTGGACCAAGCTGACGCCGCAGGTTGAGTTCCCGATGATCCGCGGGGTGTATGAGCTGTTCGGTGCGGCGGATCGGGTGGCCAATGCCCACATTGAGGCCGAGCACAACTACAACAAGGCCAGCCGCGAGGCGATGTACAGGTTCTTCGGCAAGCACCTGCTCGGCCGTGCGGATGCGGATTCTCTGAAGGAAGGCGACATCCAGGTGGACAAGGACGAGGACCTGCTGGTCTTTGCCAAGGATGCGCCGCCCGCGAACATGCTGACGTTCGACCAGGTTCGACAGCAGTGGAAGGACATGTGTCGCAAGCAGATTGAGGCGATGGGGCCGGACAGTGCTGAAAGTGCCGAGGGACTCGGCAATTTCGTGCGCCGTGCGTTGGGGTACATGGTCGGCAGTCGTTTTCCGAAGGCGGGTGAGGCCATTCGTAAGGAACTCAGCTCCACCGCGGATCAGTTGTGGCCCTGCAAGGAGTGTGTTTACGTTCGCGACAGCCGGCCGGTGCGGGTGACGGAGGTCGGCTCGGGGCTGGCTGCACATGGGATGGGGCACCGTGTGACGATCGTTGTTCCGGCAGAGGGCCTCGCGGCACTGGATGGTATGAAGACCCTCAAGATAGATGAGGGGCCGCCGGCTTTGAAACTGATCCGCCTTCGAGCCAACCTGTCGGATCGCGTGCTCGTGTTTGAGCCTTTCGGTCTCCGCAAGCCGGCCACGCAACCTGCTCCCGGCCGTGGGGCGACGAAGTTCTTCACCTGTTTCAACCGGACGGACGCGGCCGAGGCGGTGTATGACATCCTGACGGTGCTGGGTGTGGTAATGAACGAGGCCCGCACGAGGCAGGTGAACCTCATCGGGTTCGGGAAGATGGGGCCGTTATGTCTGATCGCTCGGGCGATGGTCCCGGAGGAAGCGGCCGCGGAAAAGAACGTGGCCTGCATGGCGGACATGAACGAGTTCGCTGAGGGGGCCGACGACGCGTATCTCAAGCAGATCGATATTCCAGGCATCAGGCGGATCGGCGGATTGCAGGCGATTTCCGCGGCAGCCGCGACGGGACCGATGTATCTGTTCAATACCGGTGGCAAGTTTGATGGAACCTGGGCGCAGAAAGCCGGCGAGGTTCACAAAGCGAGTGTTCGCGTGGAGCGGGAGGTGGTCGGCTTCGAGGAAATCAGCACGGCGATCAACAAACTGTCCGAGCGTTAGACAGAGCGAGTCCGGTCTCTTGACGAGCCGGTGGCTTTATGCCACCGGTTTTCGGAGGTTGGGTGGCCCATCCTCGCCGCAGCGAGGGTGGGGTCTCGATGATGTGTGGAGAACGGTGTATCGAGAGGAACGACACCCTCGTTGCTGAGTTCGGCACCACCAGCAGGGCCGACGCCCCGGTCGGCCGATGGCGTTCGCGTACGAACGATTGCTGAACCGCGGAACACGCGGACTACGCGGAACCGGCTGGACGACGAGGGGAGTGCCCGCAGATCAACCAGATCGACGCAGGTCAGAGAGACGAATCCTTCAGGCGGGTGTGCGTGGTGTCTGGATGATGTAAGGCAGCGAGCAGCGCCAGTCCGGCCTTGTCGACCACGCCGTGACACTTCTGCCAGAGAGTCCTTCCGGAACGCCCTGTCGAGATCGAGTTGCTTGTGAGGACGCATCGAGGACATGTTCTTGAGCGGTCCTTACATGCAATGCTCTGGTGCCCACTATGGATTGTTACCGGTTTGGAAGC
The DNA here is from genome assembly GCA_964615635.1 of uncultured Planctomycetales bacterium. Lineage (GTDB taxonomy): Bacteria > Planctomycetota > Phycisphaerae > UBA1845 > PWPN01 > JAUCQB01. The sequence goes on along the minus strand of CAZTQK010000108.1, from coordinate 6,108 downwards.
GCTTGACGTCCATTCTACTTTGCGTCATAATTAAACCACGTGTGTAGTAATCGCTGTAAGAAAGCACTGGATGTGACACACTAAACGCCAAACGCTGTCGGGAGGAGCACTCATCATGAGGATCGGCTGCATCCGAAACATCACAGCGGTGGTCGTTGTCCTTGCGTTGAGCAGCGGGCAGTCAGCGATTGGAGTGCCGATTGGAGCGGGCGACTTCGGGCCTGACGCGGTCGTCGAGAGCTTCGAGGGTCTCTCGCCTGGGCCGAACATCCCTGTTGTGGGCAACGGCGCGTTTCTCCGTCCGGGCGAGAGCACGACCTATACCTTTCCTTCGGGTGCGAGCCTGACCTCGCCAGTTCCGAATCCTGCCGGTTACGGCGTTCGCGTGGGTGATTTCGCCCTTGGCGATGCCTCGGCCCGCTTGCTATGGAATAGCGTCCGCTCGGTATCTGACGTTCCTTTCGGCAGTGCCTACCTGATCACTGGCGATGAATCCTCAAGCGGCAATGGGGTTGAGTTCAGTTTCGCGGGAGACATGCTACGAGTCGGGGCATACGTCGGCGGGAGCTATGACTGGTGTACGTTGACTGCCTATGATGCTACAGGAGCTTTGATTGAAAGTGTCAGAGGCGGTTGGCGGTGGAAAACGAATTTCCTGGCCGTCGAGGATCAGCAGGGTATCCGGCGAGTGACCATTACGGGGCTTGCCATTACTCTTGTCGTGGGACCGCGCAGCATTCTGGTTGACGACCTGACGTTCGAGCCGCTGCCGGAACCGAGCAGTGTGGTCTTGCTTCTCGCATCCGTCCATGCGCTGCTCGCGAGAAAACGAATCATGCCGTCGTAGCGATGAGCCATTCTGCCGAGACCTGCGGCACCTCCCGGATATGGGGCAGGCGCGAGATCTCCTGGCGCCGCTGTCGGAGCAGAGATCGCGTAAACCCATGTAATACGCAAAACGGAGCGATAAGAAACGAACACTTCGCTGGGGTCATTTGCGGCCCGGCGGTTGGGGCGAGCCGTTGCTGATGTGGATTGCGGTCACAAGCAGAAGGTCGATGATTTTGATGGCGTCGTTCTCCAGGGCCACCGCGACGGTACGGCCGGTGCGGGAAGGCATAAGAAACTCGGGGTGCGGCACCTCCACCCGGTTACCGTCGGCCAACTCCAGCGCAAAAGGCTTGAACGGGCGAGCCCGATAGACTTCATTTAACTGCTCGATGGTCATACCCTTCGCTCCGAGCTCAGCGCACCTGTTGGTTCCGGTCGCGACTTGGCGGCCAGTGCTGCTTTATTGATTCTACCCCGCAGGGCTGGGAGAAGCAACAGTTGCAGAGTCGTTGTCGCGGTTTCGAGATCTCAGAGTGCCAGCCTCAGAACAGGCCGGTGATGCGGCCGTGCTCGTCGACGTCGATGTTCATGGCGGCGGGGTGGCGGCCGAAGGCGGGCATGGTCTGGATCCGGCCGACCAACGGCGTGAGGAAGCCGGCGCCGCCGGCGAGGCGCACGTCGCGGACGGGGATGCGGAACCCGGTGGGGCGGCCCAGACGGTTGGGATCGTGTGACAACGAGTACTGCGTCTTGGCCATGCAGATCGGCAGGTTGCCGAAGCCCAGCCGGGTCAGCGACTCGATCGCGGCGTTGGCGATCGGGTCATAGTCCACGCCGTCGCCGCCGTAGATCTCCTTGACGATCGTTTCGATTTTCTTTTTGACCGGCCAGTTGTCGTCGTAGAGCATGCGGAACGGTGCTTTTGCGGCTCCGTTGGCAGCCTTGACCACTGCCTCGGCCAAGGCTTGGCCGCCGGCGCCGCCTTGGGTGTGGACCTCGCTGACGGCCACGTCGGAAGCCCCGGCCTGGCGGGCGGCATCCGCGATGGCCGTGATTTCCTCGTCGTTGTCGGTCGGAAAGCGGTTGACGGCCACCACGCAGGGCAGATTGAACTTGCCCACGTTTTCCAGGTGCTTCTGCATGTTGGGCAGACCGGCCCGGAGGTTCTCGACGCTGGGCTGGAAGATGGTCTGATCCATCGGGCGGCCGGGGATGACGCGGTACTTGCCGCTGTGGGCCTTGAGCGCCCGGACGGTGACAACCAGGACGGCGACGTCGGGCGAGCGGCCCGAGACCCGGCACTTGATGTTGCAGAATTTCTCGAAGCCCATGTCCGCGCCGAAGCCGGCCTCGGTGACGACGAATTCCGCGCAGCGAAGGGCAATCTCGTCGGCCAGGATCGAGCTGTTGCCGTGAGCGATGTTGGCGAACGGCCCGGCATGAACGAACGCCGGAACGTGCTCGATGGTCTGCAGCACGTTGGGCATGATCGCGTCCTTGAGCAGGGCGGTCATCGCGCCGCCCGCCCGGATGGCATCGGCGAAGACGGGGATGTCCTGGTTGGTGTAGCCGATGACGATGCGGCCCAGACGCTCGCGGAGGTCCTTGAGTGAACGAGCCAGAGCCAACACGGCCATCACCTCGCTGGCACTGGTCAGATCGAAGCCGGTCTCCCGCGGGAAACCGTGCCCGCCGAGTCCGACAACGATGTCGCGAAGGGCTGCGTCGTTCATGTCCACGCAACGGCGCCACACGACCTTCATCGGATCCAGGCGGCCGGGGTTGCCCTTGACCATGGTGGTGTCGATCAGGGCGCTGAGCAGGGCGTGGGCGCTGTTAACCGCGTGCATGTCTCCGGTGAGATGGAGGTTGAGTTCCTCCATCGGCAGGACCTGCGAGTGGCCGCCGCCGGCGGCGCCTCCCTTTATCCCGAAGACAGGCCCCATGGACGGCTGTCGGATACAGCAGGCAGCACGTTTGCCAATGTGCGCCAACGCCTGGGCCAGACCGACTGTCGTGACGGTCTTGCCTTCGCCAAGCGGCGTAGGAGTGATCCCTGTGACGACGATGTACCTGCCGAGACGGTCTTCGCCGAGGCGGTCGATGGCCGAGAGGCGAACCTTGGCCTTATATCGCCCGAACGGTTCGACTTCGTCATCCAGCAAACCCAGCCTGGCGGTGATTTCCTGAATCGGCAGGAGTTTGGCACGTTGTGCGATCGCCAGATCAGAATCCATGACAGATCATTCCTGAGGTGCTGAAGCGGGTGCGGTGTGGGTCGCCGTCGCAGGTTTGGCATGCGATTTGAGTGGCGCGAACGACAACTTGGCCACCCTCCAGTATGACAGGCCGCCAGCCGACTCGCGGCTCAGCTCGATATCGATAGTCTCCGTCTGCTGCCGGGCCGGGTCGGTTTCGTTCGGGTCGTGGCAGACATCGTAGTACAGATGAACTGCGTGCGGGCCTTCGTTTGCGACTACCATTCGACGGCCGGCGGCCTCGACGTCGGTGTCGAAGCTGCGGATGTAGTGGGCGACAACGGGGGCCCAGTCCTTGACGAAGGTGTACAGCCTCTTGTCGCGTCTCTTTGACCGGGCGGTCTCTGTCGGCTTGTCCCGAGATTCGCCGATCCTCACGGCGATGGTCGAGTAGGCAGCCAGCGAATGGGTCAATCGTAATGCTTCTTTCTGTCGCTTGGTGTCGTGAGCCTGGGCAGCCTCCACATCGTCTGCGATCGACCGCAGGAGGACGAAGGCGACCTGCTTGGGCGTGGCGGTGGTATCGAGTGTCAGGCCGTACGCTGTTACGGGTTTCACCACGGCGGGCGGAGCGTCCTCGTCCGGAGCACTACAACCGGTGATGCCGGCCAGGGCCAAGGCGGCGGCCAACACCGCTGTGGGCAGAAGTGACAACGGCAACTTCGGCGGAGAGCCGGAAAATGGCGATTCTTGATTCATAATAGACGGGGAGTCTAGCAGATATGCCGGCGGCTGCAAAGGCTTGCCCCCGCTGATTCAGCCAGTTAGACTTCCCCTCGTTATGGCAGAGTTCAGTCGGAATCTGTGGGCACCCTGGCGGATGGAGTACATCCGTTCGCTGGGCGGGGAGCGGCCGGATGACGGCTGTTTTCTTTGCCGGTATGCGGCCAGCCCGGAGGCCGATGGCGAGAACCACGTGATCTGGCGGGGCGCACGCTGCTTGACGACCTTCAACAGCTTTCCATACAGCTCCGGGCATCTGCTCGTGGCCCCCCTTGGCCACGTTTCGGACCTGGATTTGATGGACGACCCGGCGCTGGACGAGTTGATTCGTCAGGTTCGCGATGCCAAACGCCTCCTGACGGCCGTGCTCGAGCCTCAGGGCTTCAACGTCGGGATGAATTTCGGCAAGTGTGCTGGTGCGGGCTTGCCGGGGCACCTCCACGTCCATATCGTTCCCCGCTGGGAGGGCGACACGAACTTCATGCCTGTGGTGGGCGATACGCGGGTGATCCCTGAGAGCCTCACCGCGATCCACGCTCGGATGAGAGAGGCGGCAGGCGGCTTGGGCTTGCCCGGGGTTCGCGGTTGAGGCGATCCCACTGTTGAATGATCCGCCCGTACGGGTCTCTCGCGAGGCGCCGGTCATGAATGCCAATGTCGGCTTCCAGATCAGTCCCAGCGAAGAGGGGCTCAAGCCCTACGCGGTCACGTCCGCCAATACTCGCGGTCGCGATCATGCCGAGCAGTTCGGTCGTAACATGGACCCCTATGCCGTTGACCGGCAGCGGGTGCTGCACTCGGCGGCATTCCGACGCCTGGCTCACAAGACCCAGGTCTTTGTCACCGGCGAGCACGACCATCTGCGGACTCGCCTGACTCACACGTTGGAGGTGACCAGTGTTGTGCGTCGGTTGTGTGTGGCCCTTCAGGTCAATGGGGCGGTCGGCGAACTGATCGCCATGACGCACGATCTGGGACATCCGCCCTTCGGCCACGCGGGGGAGGTCGCCCTTCACAGACTGATGGCTGGTCATGGCGGTTTCGAGCATAACGCGCAGTCGCTTCGGATCGTCGAGTATCTTGAGCATCCGTACCCGGCTTTCCGGGGTCTGAACCTGACCTTTGAGGTTCGCGAGTCGCTGGCCAAGCATTGCACGATCTACGATCGTCCCGGCCTTCATCGGTTGGCGGACGGTTCACAGGCTCCTCTGGAAGGGCAAATCGCCAATCTGGCCGATCGCGTAGCCTACGACTGTCACGATCTGGAGGATGCGATCGGCGAGGGGCTCCTGGAAGAGACGGTCTTGAAAGAGGTGGACCTGTGGTCCGAGGCGGCCGGTCCGATCCGAAATGAATACGGTGATCGCCCCCTGGCGGCGGTGCGGCGCCCGATTCTCGACCGTTTGGAGGCGATTCTGCTGGAGGACATTGTCGGGGAGTCGCGACAGCGGATTGCCTCAAGTGGTATAGCGTGTGTTGACGAGGTCAGGAACTGCCCGCGGCCGCTGATTGCGTTTTCCGAGAGCATGCAGCCGCGTGTCGCCGGTCTGGAGGCCTTTCTGTCCAACCGGGTTTATCGACACAGTCGACTGATTCGCATGGATGACAAGGCCGGCCGGCTCATCGATCAGCTTTTCGGCGTCTACCTGGCCGAGCCCAAACTGCTTCCGCCTCGCTTCGAGCGCAGGGTGAAGGAGCAGGGTCTGCACCGTGTTCTCTGCGACTACATCGCGGGTATGACTGACCGTTTCTGCCAGGAGGAATTCAGGAGGTTGTTTGAGCCGTTCGAGAGAGTGTAGGATACAGATGATGATTGCCAGATCAGCACAACCCCGCTGTCTGCTGCGAGTGTCTGAGTGCTTCCTGACAGACCGCTTCGTCCGCCAGTTCGAACTCGCACCCGATCAAGTAACCATGTTCGGTTGATGTCGAATGCCTGACAACGGCCGGGACGTAGGGGCATGATTCGTCATAGCAGAACAGCCTGATGAAGATCATGCAGCCCGGCTCAATGGGGCCGCACGACAGGAAGGCAATTCCTTCGTCCGAGGCGTTGTGCAGGGCGGCGCTCATGTCGACGTTGTCATACAAGACAGCCAGCGGCCAGGAGCGGTGGTAACGTCGGCTCGATCGCCGGCGATGCCCGGGATCGCACTCGCTTCTGTGGCGGGCGGGGTCGGCAAAACGCTCGATGTCGGTTCGGATCACATCGACAGCATGGAGGTCTAGGGCGGTGGCCGTGCTTGTCCCCGGATGTAGATATACGATTCAGACCGGCCTGAAGGCAAACGGGGGA
>CAZTQK010000107.1:0-15911 GCA_964615635.1 uncultured Planctomycetales bacterium | reverse complement strand
GCTGAAGGGATGCCCCACACCTGCCTCTTGGTTGCGATTAAATCGACAGGCCCTTTCGAGATGGGCATCGCCAGGGGCGTTGAGCGGGCCTGCCAAAAACGAGGATGGTCGGTCCAAATCCTTGACGCCCAACATGAGGTGGAAATCGAGAAGCGTAATATGGGGCGTTTACACGATTCAGGCTCCGAGGGAGACATGGTGCTGCCGACCTGGGGAAACAACCGCTGCATTGAAGCCCTGTTCCGACTCCAACAGACGGGGTTTCCGCTCGTCATCGTGGACCGCATTCCACCAGGCCTTCAGGCCGATCTTGTCGAATCAGATCACGAACAAGGAGCCTACATGGCGACGAAGCACCTGGTGGACCACGGCCATCGACAGGTGCTCATGCTGACACCGCCTCCCCTGGTCTCTTCGATCGCGTCGCGGATTCAAGGATACGAGCGGGCGTTGATCGACGGGGGGATCACGCCCAGGGCCGACTGGAAGGTCTGGCTCAACCTCGAACTGCAGGCCAACGCCTTCGAGCAACACCGACGTTGGCTGGGCGGATACAGCGCGATGATGCCCGTTCTGAAAAAGACCGATCCGCCGGTCGCGGTTTTCGCCGTCGACCCCTATACGGCCTGGGGCGTCTACGAGGCCTGTCGAGAGCTGGGCTTGAGAATTCCTCAGGACGTTTCAGTGGTGGGATTCGATGAATCCGAGATCACCCAGGCGATGCGCCCGCCGATCACGATCATTTCGCAACGTACGGATGATATCGGTGATGCAGCGGTCGATCTGCTCCAGAAGCGAATCGAGGCCGGCGCGGCGAGACGTGAACGGCGCCGGGTTTACACGCACGTGGTGGTTGACGTGGATCTCGTTGAGCGAGAGTCGGTCGCACACGTGTGAGGGCGATTGAGAGCGACGCCCAGACGACCAAACCGGGTCGAGCACAACCGTGATCATCGCAGAAGTGGGCTTCACCTGTGATGAACGGGGTGGGAGGGTTCGTGCATCTACGCCGAGACCGAAGAGGAGGGACAGTGGGACATTCGACAGTGCTGGGCACCTGTTCTGAGTCAATCGTCTCGTCGATTGTCTTTCCGGCTCGATTGGGGATCGATGCCAGATGCTGCATGCTGCCTTTTCCAATTGACGCATCTCCCCAATTCAGCTCAGCCTTCCGGAGGACACGCATATGAGACCACGTTCACTGCAATGCATGACGGTCGCCTGCATTGGGGGGGCCTTCGCGGCAATTGGCTATGCCGGGACCGTGAACCTTTACTTCTTCAGCGAGGTCGGCGGCGCTCGAGTGGAACGGACCACGCCAGACCCGAGCCCGTCGATCGACATCGCCCTGGCCCTGCTCGCGGCCGGCCCCACCCCGGACGAACGGGCTCAGGGTATTGCCACCGCGATACCTGAAGGCGCGACCGTCGTGAGCTTGTCGGTCGAGGGGCCGCGGGTGACCGTCGTGTTCTCCAGTGAGATGCTCTCCGAGGGAATGACTGAGTTTCGCGTCGAGTACGCCTATCGGCAGGTGGATCGGACTCTTCGGCAATTCGGCAGTTTCAGCGACGTCCGGGTGATGGTCGGAGACAGGCTCTTGTCGGAGTTTCTGCCGCCCTCTCCAGTCGTCAGGCGAAACCCGGCACGGCGCCCCGCCGGTTTCGAAACGCTCGGCGCCTTGACCGGCCACAGCATCACGCTCTCGCCAGGTCACGGTGTCCGGTGGAACGGTTCAGGCTGGCTGCCGTCGCGGCCGGTCTACTGCGCCCCGCTGAATAACGAAGATTTCCATAACCTGGAGATCGCACAGTATCTCCAGGCCTTCCTGGAAGCAGACGGGATGACCGTGTATCCCGTCCGCTGCATGGATAAGAGCTATGGGTTGTCTCCTTACGTCGGGCTGCATTGGTGGCAGGTCAGTGCCCACGCCTGGCTCAAACAGATCGGCTATCCCTGCGAGGTGTACGCCAGCGACACTCTCGACTGCACACTCGGAACCGGCGCAAGCGAGCATTATGACGACATCTACAGTCGACCGCTCTCCTCCGACTACGACGGAACCGACATCTACATTTCGCTTCATACCAACGGACTGAGCGGTGACTGCACAGGGCCCACCTGCCCGACGGGCACCGAGACCTACTACGACGCCGGTCCGGAACACGCCGCCTGGGGTGCTGTCAGCGAGGACCTCGCCAATGACGTCAACACCGGCGTCATGGATACCCTCGTAGCCCATGCGGACAGCACGTGGGTTTGCCGCGGCACGTGCGTCAAGAACTCCAACGGCGCCTACGGCGAAATCCGCATTCCCGACAGGGCGGCGATCCTGATCGAGTTGGGGTTCCACGACACGTGTGATCGCGACGCAGACGATCTCCATCTCCGTGAAGAGTTCTTCCGCTCCGCCGCGATGTGGGGCGTATACAAGGGCGTTTGCGAATACTTCGGCACGTCGCCAACGTGGGACTTCTACTCAAACGAATACGTCAGCGACACGATCCCCTCCGAAATGATCGGCGATGAGGAATACGATGTGAGCATCACGTTCCGCAACCGGGGCGTGCTGTGGTCCTCCAGCCGCGGTTTCCGCCTTGGTGCAGTTGATGACAGCGATCCGTTCACTCCGTTCAACCGCGTCACACCAACCCTGGAGTTGGCGGCCGGCAAGGAGTACACGTTCACCTTCACGATGACGGCCCCGCGCCCGCCGGGTTTGTACACCACCGATTGGCGCATGCTGCGCGAAGGCGTCACTTGGTTCGGCGACACGGTGAGCCGGGTGATCGATGTGAAACCGCCGTGGACGCCGGGCGACCACGATCACGACGGGGACGTGGACCAGATTGACTTCGGATACCTGCAGGCCTGCTTCAGCGGGCCGCAGTCTCCGCAAAACGACGAGGCTTGCGCGTGGGCCAAGCTGGATGGTGATTCAGACGTGGACCAGAACGATTCTGCAGTTTTCCTGCAATGCATGCAGGGACCGGAGGTGGAGGTGGACTACACCTGCGCCGACTGAATGGGGCGAATTCAGTCCGAAAACGAGAGCGATAAACGTTGACTCATTAATGGACACCGGTAGAATTCTTTAGAGCGGAGGAGACCTGCCCACTTCCCAGCTATCGCGCGGCATTACTGTCTACGAGCCGGCGGGCTGTCTTTCGGGCGGCAAACAGATCATGAACAAGAGCAGTTCCAGACTCGAGGTTGTCAGTCGACTTGCGTTGTCCCTGTCTGTGGTTCTGGGCCTTGAAGCCACGGCCGCCTTGGGTCAGGATTCCTTCAGAGGCACCTGGGCCGATGCCTTTCACATTGGTTACAAAAACGCCACGCAGATCGACCAACTGGTCGGTTATGCGGTCCAGGGAAACTACAACGCCATCATCGCCGAGGTACTTGCCTACCAGGACACGGGTAGCGGCGGCCACGGGGCTTACTGGACCTCGGACTACGTGCCCGCGGCGAGCGACGTCTCGCCGAGCGGCTTCGATCCCTTGGCATACCTCTGCCAACAGGCACACGCCCAGGGCATCGAGGTACACGCCTGGCTGGTTACGTATCGGGTCAGCACGACGTGGCCGCCGAATGGCAACAGCATACTCACCTTGCACCCCGAATGGATCATGGTGGAGAGGGACAACACCGGCGGCGGCCCCAGCATGGTCGGCGACGCGTACTGCCTGGACCCGGGCTCTCCCGACGTGCAGAACTACCTTATCGACATCGCGCGCGAGCTGGTCACGAATTACCCGATTGACGGCATCAACTGGGACTACATTCGGTACACGCAAACCGACGGCGGCTATCCGGCCGACAGCAACTACTACTACTCCGGCCTCAAGCGTTTCCAACGAATATATAACCGAACCGATCTGCCCTCGACGAGCGACTCGTCCTGGTCCGAGTTCCGTCGAAGGACCATCGACGAACTCGTCCGGCGCTGTCGCGCGGAGATCCCGAACATGCCCAGTTCGAGACAGCCGGTGCGATTGTCCGCCGATGTGCTGGCCGCCGGCAACTACTCGGGCAGCTTCACATCGAGCACGGCCTACATCTACTTCCAGAACTGGAAATACTGGCAGGACATGGCTTGGCTGGACGCCACCATAACAATGAACTACAAGCGGGAGCATTGCCCGACCGAAGCGACATGGTATCGGAACTGGGTCAATGCGTCAGTAAGTTGGAAGAACGGCCGCCATGTTTTCTGCGGCCAGGCGCTTTACCTCAACTCGATGGCGAACAGCGTCACACAGATGAGCTATGCCCTGAACCAGGGAAGCGACGGCATCGCCAACTACTCCTACTATGCGACCGTTGCCACCGAGACGCTGTGTGACGGCAACGACAACTGGCTCAACGACTGGTCGTGGTATCCCTATGTTGCCCAGAACCTCTACACCTCGGCCGTCCCGACACCCGGGATGCCCTGGCGCAGCCCGGCCACGGCGACCGACGGCACCATCTGGGGCCGAATCATGGACAGTACCACCGCTCTGCCGGTGGATGACGCATCCGTAACGGTGGGCTCGCGTCCAGTCTGCAAGACCGATGCCAACGGCTATTACACGGTGACGCTGCTGCCCGCCACCAGTGCCGGAACGTCCTACAACATCACGGTGACCAAGTCCGGGCTTCCGTCGGGGAGCTACACAGGAGCCACGGCCATCGCCGGGGAGACCAGACAATACGACATCACACTGGGCTCGCTGCAGCCGCGAATAGCCATCAACGGATCAGACACGTCGCTTGTGTTCACGCGAGCCGTTAACCATCAGACCGAATTGGAGAGCGAGACCTTCACTGTCTCGGCCCTCAACTGGCCCACCTACGGACCTGTCAATTACGACGTCGCCGACAACGTGTCGTGGATAAGCGTCTCGCCCTCTCATGGCAGCAGCAGCGGCGAGGAAGACACGATTACGATTCACTACAGCACCGCCAGCCTCGCACCCGGCCAGTACACAGGCATCGTTCTGGTTTCGGACCCCAAGGCCAGCAATAACGCACTGAGGATAACAATCTACCTGACCGTTCTGCCGCCGCCAGTGCCGGGCGATTTCGATGGTGACTTCGACGTGGATCAAATCGATTTCGCGCGAATGCAGAACTGCCTCACCGGCCCAACGGTCCCGCAGAACGCCCCTGATTGCCAGGGCGCCAAGCTCGACAACGACAGCGACGTCGATTACGACGACATGCTGCTGTTCTCCGGCTGCCTGAGCGGCCCCGACGTATCGGGCGATCCGGACTGCCTCAACCCCTGACGCGAACCCTGGGGGGGACGTGGTACCGTGGACAGTCTCACGAGTCCGTGACACTCCGGGCGGCTCTTTCAGAACCCCGAGCGTGAGCGAGGGGCCTTTGACCGAACTTTGGCAGGTCGGTGAAGGAGAGGCCAGGCCGCAAAACGGCCAACACCACATGCGGGCCGCTCCCTGACGGTCGCGGTTCTGAAAAAGGCGTAGCGTTTCCCCGCCGAATCTGTCACCGAGCCGAGCCTCACCGTGCGCGGCGGCGCGGCTGGAAACCGTGTTGCCGGTCGCCTACCATGACCGGGCTTACCTTCGAAGTAAGGAGTGATGATGCACGTTCAATACAGCTTCCGAACCTTCAGATCGATCTTGGCGAGCGCCGCCCTGGCCTTGGTCATGGCGCTGACTCCGGCCATGGCGGCCGGTGGCACCGTGCAGGATTTCTGCTTCCTGCAGATCTCCGACATGCACGTCTCACCCGTCCCGCTGGGCACCGGCAAAGGAGGAGCCGCCCGTTTGAGTGCCGCAGGAATCGCCTGGATGTGCGACGAAGCGTCCAAGCCGCAGGTGCTGGGGCAATCGGGTATGCAGACGCCCCCGCCCGCGTTCGTCGTGGCCACAGGGGACATCACCGAGTACGGGGTCATCAATGAGACCTGGGCCGCCGTGGAGGATCTCTTCAAGCCCCTGACCATCCCCTGGTACGTCATCCCCGGCAACCACGATAACACCTGGACGGCCATTCAAAGGGTCATGCGTCAGAAACACGGCTCGGACCACTACTCCCTCGATCGGTTTGGCTGCCACTTCGCGTTCATCGACACGGCCACACCTCAGGAACCCGTCCCGACCATCGAGCAGCGTACGCTCACCTGGCTGGCCGATGACCTCAAGAATGTGCCCAAGACGACTCCAGTGTTCATCTTCTGCCACCACCCGCTCTCCAGCACCGAGTTCGCAAAGCCGTGCGAGCAGCTCCGACTCATCGAACTGCTGGAAGACTGGAACGTGGTCCTGCTGCTCATGGGCCACGGCCACGGGGCACGACATGAAAGGTGGGGCGCGATCGACAGCGTCATGGGCGGCTCGACTTTCGGCCCGAACACCGGATACGGAATCATCTCGGTCATGAACGGCGTGCTTCGTTCCACGTACAGGTTCCACGATTCGAGCAAGCCGATAGCGCTTCTGATCGAGAAACCTATCGCTCCGCCCGCCAAGGCACAGCTCGAATTCCAACTGCCTGCTGTCAAGGGTGACGGTCGCAACGGCTTGCCGACGATTCGAACCCCCGCCATGGCCGTGCGCGTCCGGATCACCGGAGGCCAACCCAAATCGGTCAAAGCCTCCGTCGACGGCGACGACAAAGGCGGTGTCACGCTGAAAAGCGGCGCGGCGGGCACGTTCTCTGGAGGCCTGCCCGTCGGCTTTCTGCCGCCTGGAGTGCACTTCCTTCGCGTCACGGCCGACATGGGCCAGTACCAGCTCGATCGCGCGTGCGAATTCGCCCACGAAAACAAGAAAACCGGCCCGCAAAGCCGGGTGGCGGAACTGGCCGCGGGCGCGAAGGCGGCGCCGGTGACTACCGATCAGGACGCCATTGTCTGCACAACCGCCGGCGAGGTCGTCAAGATTTCGTTCAAACAGCCCAAGCCCGCCATCACTTCGCTGCTGAGTACCGGCGTGGAGATCCTGCACTCGCCCGCCCAAGCCGGCGATGATCTGTACATCAGTGCGGCAGAGAAGGGCGTACACGCCATCGGCCCCAACGGCAGCCCGCTCTGGCAATGGAAGCCACCCACGGCAGCCAACGTCGTCTACGGCACACCGGCTGTTGACAAGTCACGCGTCTACGTCGGCGATCTGGAGGGCTTCGTCCACGCCATCGACCGCAGATCGGGCAAGAACATCTGGTCGAAGCGCCACGCCGCCTTCAGTATCGAGCAATCCTTGCTGCTGCACGACGGGCGGCTCTACTTCGGCGCGTGGGACGGCCTTGTCTACTGCATCGACGCTAACGAGGGCAATCTGATCTGGAAAGTGCCCGGGCCGGCCGGCCACCGTTCGGAACCAGCCTTGAAATCGCGCTACTACGCCCCGGCAGACTGCTCGCCAATCGTCGTCGGCGACCGGCTCTTTGTCTGCGACCGGGCGTACCGGCTGGGGTCGTATTCGCTCGACGGCAAGTACCAGGGCGAAATCAGCGAGGGAATCGCGGCCATCGGTCTGACGGCCGACAAGAAGGGCTTCTACGCACGCGGCTTGAGCAAAGGCGTCAGCCGCTACGATGCTTCCGGCAACCTGATATGGAAAAACGGCGAGGTGCCCATGGGGCGATTCCCGGTCCCGCCGGTCGAGGCGGACGCCCGCGTCCACGCCTGCTCGAACCGGGGGCTGCTGGTCGTATTGAATGCCGAGAACGGGGAGTTGCTCTGGCAATACCAGGTGACGCCGCAACTGCACGTCATGGCCGGCGTCGCCTTGGACAAGAGCGGCAACGTCTACGTGGCCGGCATGGACGGCACTGTCACACGAGTCGGCATGGAGAACAAGTGATGGCGACGGACCAGAAGCTGCATCCCAAGGAGCCGGCACGTCTCAAGCTCGCCCGAATCCCGACGCCGGTCATGGAACTCAGAAACATCGCTCGGCAGATCGGCATTCCGCGTCTGCTGGTCAAGCGAGACGACCAGACCGGCTTCGAACTGAGCGGCAACAAGATCCGCAAACTCGAGTACATCATCGCCGACGCGATGGCATCCGGCGCTGACACGCTGGTCACACACGGGGGCTTTCAGTCCAACCACTGCCGCGCCACCGCGGCGGCCGGTGCGAGCCTGGGCCTGCGCGTGCGACTGCTGCTCCGCTGCCCCGATCCCCATCCCGCCGACGACGGCAACCTGTTCCTCGATCGCCTGTTCGGCGCCGATGTGACCATCCACCACCCCGACGAGTACAACGGCCGTCGGAGCGAGATGATCGAAACCGCCATGGAGGCGGAGCGGCAGGCCGGGCGCCGGCCGTACTTCTTCCCCGTCGGAGCGTCCATCCCGCTGGGCTGCTGGGGCTACATTCGATGCGTCGCCGAACTGATCGACCAGCTCGGCCGCGATACCCCCCTGGCGATCTTCTTCGCTACCAGCTCGGTCGGCACATACACCGGCCTGAGCATCGGGCGGGCCCTGCTGGGCTGCCGCAACTGGCGGATCAGGGGCGTACCGGTCAGCGACAGCGTCCAGATCCTCAGCGAAGACATCCGCAAGCTCGAACGACAGACCAACGAGCGGTTCGGTCTCGGCCTGAACGAGGCCGACACACCCATCGACCTGATCGACGGCTTCATCGGTGAAGGATACGCGATCCCTTATCCGGAAGAAGTCGAGACCATCCGCTCGGTTGCCCGAACGGAAGGCATGCTCCTCGATCCGGTCTACACCGGCAAAGCCATGACCGGCATGCTGGCCACCATCCGCAACGGCGACCTGCGACCCGGCGAAACGCCGGTCTTCATCCACACCGGCGGAGCGTTCGGGCTGATGGCAAGAAGAGACCTGTTCACCCAGTCCTGACGCGATCGGCCTCAAGAACTCAGCGAATTGCCGCAACCGATGACCGCAATGGCCGCGAGGATCACCGCAAGGCCGACATACATGGTCTGCAGGGGCTTGCCCCGACCCTCTCGCCACTCCCCGCTGACGATCCCCCACACGTTAGAGATGGCGATGCAGCAACCCATGGTGATCGCCCACCCGGCCGAATTGCCGAGCTTGCCCATCGCCATCGCCGCACGCCCAAACAGGATGATTGAACACACCCAGGTTACGCCCATCAATGCGGCAAGGAACCAGTGGTTGGCCGTGCCCGGCAGTCGGTAGTGCGACCACGTCCGGTTTCGGCTCAACAGAATCGAACAGTAGATGGCGTTGGTGACAAAACCACCCAGCAGGGCTACCGCCCATATGGCGTCCGACGCCCCACCCGGTGATTCCCCCAACTCAGCGGCCACCTGCTTGAGCGGGCCCGCGCGGTCATGGGCGAGGTTAATCATCGGATTGAAGACGCCCGACAGGATGCACAGCGTCAACCCTTTGACGAACACGCCTCTCGAAACGGTTATCTGCTCGTTGGAGGGCGCCGATCCAGCGACGGCCTTCCTTCGAGACTCCTTCAGATGGCCGGCAATTGCGCAGATGATCACTCCGACGATCATCAAGGCGATACCGATCGTGATGGTAACTCCGCCGGCTGTGAGGAAAACCCCCGGCTGCCGGGCCATTGGAATCAGCGCTCCCAGCCCCAGTGTCAATCCGATGCTCACGGCGAAGGCAAGGCTCATGCCCAGAATGGAAATGCTCTGCCCGAAAGTCACCGCGCCGAGGCCCCAGCCCACACCAAACAGGAAGATCGCCGCAAGTGTTCCCTTGCCGGTCCCCGCGTAAACCGAGCCCAGATTGTCGCAGGTCCACAGGGCAACGACCCATGGAACAATGACGAGTGCTACCACTGCCCAAACCAGCCAGGTCGTCTCCCAGGCCCAGCGAGAGGTCTTCTTCATCGGCAGGCTGAAAGAACCCATCAGCAGACCGCCCGCGACGGCCATGAACAATCCGAAAGTGGGATTCACCGAAAGGCTCCTTGACGGCACAAGGAAAGGACAAGCACAAATCCAGTCGTGCGGCAAGGTACCACGAGCCGCAAGTATCTGCCAACGGACCTGGCTCTCCAGCATTCCTATACGAATACGGGCACCCGGCCACCCGCTGGGCCGGTGACGTGGAGGAGCGAATCGCGTCGGCCGTACGAAGGCTCGCCCAGAGCGTCAGCGCGACGTCAACGCCTTGATGATCAGCCGCGGCCGCATGCGGCTCCCTTCTTCTTCGCACGAGGACGATGTGTGCGCACAATTTCAAGTGGCGTTGCGCACCGTACGCCGCGGGCTCATAACGATCAAGAAAGACCTAGACGAGACGCCCCAACATGAACATCTTCGACGCGGCTGGCTGCGTGTCCCGGTTTCAGCGCGCCCGTGTCCTGCCTGTTCAGCGCAATGTTCCGCGCCCACGGCAGGTCCAATGGCGTAGATGCTCCATAACGCGGACTTGAAACGTTATACGGCCGCCCGCTGTCTCCGCGATGCCTACGATCCCGCTGTTGAGCAGCCGCGTCTTTGCGATGGCCATTCCTGCCTGTCCGGACGCGGCGACCCGATGTCAGTCGTCGGGCACCACGCGAGCGGATGGCTCGAGCGCATCGACGGAATGCGGAGAGACAAGGTTGGAGCTGCACGGAAGTCAGTCCCCAGGGAAGCATCGATCCCTCCTCACCCGCGTCGGCGGGCCTGTCCGAGAAGACGGGTCCATGTATGTGCTGGGCTCGGGCAGCCACCGAACCGCAACCTTGTTTGGGTCACGCGCATGAGAGAGGACGGAAGACAGCTTCAATGGCCCGTGCGAGAGCCGCTCACCGCGGGTCCCGTGCTCATTCGGGGCCCTCCTGAACATGAGTCCCAAGCGTCGAACAATGATTCACCCTCCAACCCCGCACCGTCCGCGTGGACGTGCTGGACACACCCGATATGCAGAAGTTACCTGGTCATGTTTCTTCTACCTCACAGGAGAATCTCCAATGACGTCCCTCAAATACATCAAGCTTCTCGGAATCCTGTTGTCCTTGGGAAGTGCGGCAACGGCGATGGCCCAGCCCGTGTCCCAGACGGATTCGGTAAGACTCGGCTTCAGCGCCACCGGCGCTTTCACCGAACACCTTTCCGACAGTTGCTGCTTGGACACTCTTTCCTACGACATCGACATCAATGCCAATGTCCACATCCTGACCGATCTGGGCGCAGACATCAAATTCACTTATGACCGCTCCAGCCTGGTACCCGGCGGGAACGTGGCCTTCCAGCTTCAGTACACGCCCACGTCCGACGGGCCGGTCGATTTCGATGTCTCGGTTGCCGGACCGGTCACGGTCGACTTCACCGGCTGCCTGAACTGCCCGGCCGCCGTGGACCTCACCCTTTTGGCCGGTTCCGCGAACTTCGTCGCTCCTCTCAGCGGTGATTCGCCGGTCAATATCCCGCTGAACAGCAGCACGGTCACGCTCTCGGCCCCGGTGCTCGGCGATCTCATGTCTGCTCGCTTCGGCGGCAGCCTGACCCTGGCCCCTGCCGGGCCCGGCGGCTTTCCAGGCTTGGGCGGCGCCGCGACCGGCGTCGCGGTCATCGGTGCAACGCTGACATCGCCCCCGGCCATCCTGCCGATCATCGAGTGGCAGACGGCCGGCCAGAGCCTCAACGGCTCGCTGACGTTGCCCGCGGCACCCGTCGGCAATGTCCAGGTCACGCTCCAGCCGGTGCTCCACTGGCTCCAGACCTCGGGCAACCTCGACCTGATCATCGACTTTCTGGGAGTGCTCGATGTCTTCTCTGAGCCGGACCCGGTGAGTGTGTTCTCCGGAAGCCTGGGCGAGATCTTCCAGGACATCGGCCTGGATGCCACGATCGGCAGTGCGATTCCGGACCCGGCCGGTCCGCTCGTTGCTGATCGCGTGGCCAACGGCTTTCTGCCGGTTCCGTTGCTCTCACCTCAGATACCGGCGATCTCGCTGGCGGTCGTGCCGAATATCGGATCCATCGTCTTTTCGATCGATCCGGACGCGGACAACGACGGGTTGCTTGACGGCGAGGAAATCTCCCTGGGCACCGATCCGGATGATGCGGACACCGACAACGACGGCCTCAACGACGGCGACGAGGTCAAGCTGCACGGCACAGACCCGCTCGATGCCGACACGGACAACGACGGTTTGCTGGACGGCATCGAGGTCAACGGCAGCAATCCGACCAACCCGCTGGACGCCGACAGCGATGATGACGGCCTGCTCGATGGCGTCGAGGATGCTAATCACAACGGGGCGCTCGACCCCGGCGAGACGGACCCCAACAATCCGGACACCGACGGTGACGGTCTCAACGACGGCATCGAGGTTGATCTGGGAACGGATCCTCTCAATCCGGACAGCGACGGCGACGGGATCCCCGACGGGCAGGATGCTGAGTGGCTGCAGAACGCCATCAACGACTTGCCCGCAAGCGCGTTCAAGGACAATGGCGGTGGGCTGCGGACCGCTGCACTGGCCATCCTGGACAACGTGGAAACCCTGGTGGCCGGCGGAAAGCCCGACAAGGCGATCCAGTTGCTCAAGACGCTGCGCAGCAAGGTCGACGGCTGCGGAGCCGCGGCCGACGACAGCGACTGGATCATCGATTGCACCGCACAGATCGAGATCCGCGGTTACATCGATCTGTATATTGACAACCTGACGCCGTAATACGCAATCCGCGTGGCAAGGCGACGCGGCAGGCAGAGGACAACGTCCTGCTGCCTGCCGCGTTCCATTCTTCTGTGACCCTCCCGACACTGTCAGGTCTTGAACTGCACCGGAGTTGCTGACATCACTCTCGTGATGGCTTCCGAGAATGGCCAAGATTCTGGTCGTGTTACTCCCCCCCGAGACTCGATAGATTGGCGGGCAAAGGGCATCTGCCGATCGGCAGACCGACCGCCAGTCGCCCTCTGGACCCGTATTCGATCCTGCCCACGGGCTACCTGACGGCCATGAACGCCACGGTCTTTTCTCCCACGGCGTCGACAACCTCCGGCATGTCGTCGAAGAGCACGTCGATGCTCAGCCGCCGGCACGCTTCGGCCTTCCACTGACCGATCGCCTGCCGCCAATTCTCGCCTCCGCTGCGCTGCCACTCCTGCTCCGTCGGCACCACAAGCTCATCGAAAACCACGCCGTACTCGGCAAGATCCTGCTCGGCGAACTCGCGATCTTCACGATAGCTGATGACATACACTTTGTGCCCGGCGGCGATCAGGGCTTTGCTGATCACGGAGAAGAACTCCGGGCAGCGCGTGATCGTGCCGTCAATATCGAATGCGATCCGCATATCTCCTCGCGCCCCTGACCCCGCTGCCTTGCTTGACTCATCCTTCCGCCTTCAGCCCTCATCCTTGCCCCGCCCCCCCGGCGCTTCAACTGGTCACCGCCCCGCCGGTCAGGCCGATGGTCTGGGCGTTGATGAAACCGGCCAGCGGCGAGCAGAGGAACGCGGTGACA
Organism: uncultured Planctomycetales bacterium; assembly: GCA_964615635.1. Taxonomy (GTDB): domain Bacteria; phylum Planctomycetota; class Phycisphaerae; order UBA1845; family PWPN01; genus JAUCQB01. The sequence continues at coordinate 2,523 of CAZTQK010000107.1, read as the reverse complement.
TTGGCGATATCGGCCGTGGTGCAGCTTCGCCGCGCCGGGTTGGCGGCGATGCGTTTCTTCTTGAGGGCCTCAAGGTCGGGCACGCCCTCCTTGCGGCAACTGACGCTCACCAGCGTCGGATCGTGCCAGCTCTGGGCAGGCTCGTCGCCCTCCGGGTAGACGTCGGTCGGGCAGACGACGTTGGCGGTGATTCCCGACGGGCCATACTCGAGCCCGACGGCCTGGGCCAGACCGCGGAGAAAGAATTTGCTGGCAGAATACAGCGCCAGCCCGGCCGAGGCCTTCATCCCGCTGGCCGAGCCGATCAGCACCAGCCGGCCATACCCGGCCTGCTTCATCGGCTCAACGACCGCCCGAGCCACGTACAGCGAGCCGCGCATGTTGGTCTCGAGGGTCACGTCGAGATCTCGCTCGGTGACGTCGGGCAGAAAGTTGGCCAGCGTCAGGCCGACGGCCTGGACGGCGATGCTCAGGCCGCCGCATTGCCTGACCACCTGGTCGACGGCCGCGTGCACCTGCTCCGGGTCGCAGATGTTGCAGCTCAGGCCGACGGTGCCCCGGCCGATCGCCGCGGCCGTCCTGGCGGCCGCTTCCTTGTCGCGATCGGCAATGTGTACCAGCGCCCCCTCATCGGCCAACACGCGGGCGATGCTCGCCCCGATGCCGCCCGCCCCGCCAAAAACCAGCGCGGGCATGTTGTTCAGTCGCAGATCCATATGATCTTCCTGTCAGAAAAACGCAAAGATACCGGCACGGATCGACCGCCGCAAATGAGTCGGATAATACGGCAGGTCTCGGTCGCCGCGGCGACCTCGACGCTGCCCTACCATCTGACGACTCCTACCATCCCGACTCGATTCGGCTCGCTCGCTTTGGTATAGTCCTGCCGAGCAAAGCCATCACGGAGGTACACAATGCCCATACAACGACGCATCACGGTTCTCGCGACTTTGCTGACCATCTGCCTCGCCAACGCCGAGCCTGCTCGGGCCGTCGACCGTTTTTCCGGCAAGTACTTCGCCGGCAGCGGCGGCGTGGAGTATCTCGAGATGCTGGACATCGCCCGGCGGATGTTCGACCCCGACCCCGAGTTTCAGAATATGACCATGCTGTACACGCCGGCGTGGAACGGGCTGGTCGAAGGGCCGACCTGGGAAGCATGGTGGATCCAGAACAGCTACGGCACGACCTACTGTGCCCTGCCGTTCTACATCGAGCCGATGATTACGTTCCTTCAGAACTCGCAGGACCTGTGGTTTAACCAGATGGGCGACGGCAAGACCGTCCGGCCGTTCCAGATGGGTAGCGGGCCGAAGTTTGACTGGGTGCCGCCGGACGGCTGCCTGTGTGACGCCGCCAGCCCGGGGTGGTTTGTCGCCAAGCAGGGCGACGGCCGCGTGGACATCCACGACTGGGGCATGGAATTCACCGCCGCCGGCGTGCTGATGCAGGCCGAGTTGCTCCTGATCAGCCGCGACCCGGAGGCAATCGCCAAGTATCTGCCCAAGCTGGAGCGGAGCGCAAACTTCATCGAATCGCGCCGCGACCCGAAGAACAATCTGTTCCTGGCCGGGGCGGCCGGCAACCTGCTGGCCCCCAGCTACGCCGGCTGGAAGAAGCCCGACGGCACATACGACAAGGCATACCTCGCGGGTTTGTCGATCACCTACATCGCGGCCTTGGATCGGCTGATCGAACTGGAGAAACTGGCGGCGTTTTCTGACAAGGCGAAGCTGTACGCCGAGCGGCGCGACCTGGCGCGCAAAGGGTTGCCTCAACTGACCACTGACGAGGGGTACTTCATCAAGAGCCTCGACCCCGACGGCACGCGCCACGGCGTCTTCGGCGCGGCCAGGCACGGATACTTCGAGGCCTCACCCAACCACGACGCGATCGCATTCAGAGTGGTCGACAAACCCCAGGCCGAGAAGATCTATGCCAAGATGGCCTCCATCCCCGGCCTGCGGCCTCACGCCTTCGTCATCCCCAATTATCCATCGCTCGACGACATGTATCACGAACCCAAGGGGCTCTGGGAGTTCGGTCGGTGGGTCAACGGCGGCCACTGGTCGACCTGCGAGGCGCGAATGATCATGGCCTACTATCGGCTGGCCAAGTACACCGACGCTCTGAAGTCGATGAACCAGCTCATGAAGTTTGCCAAGGCCTTCCGGATGGATAACCCGCTGGTGGACTTCGGCGATAATGTCTACCAACCCAACGAGCCGATCAACCTCTGCTACGACACGTTCGGTCCCTCGGCGGCGATGGTTCGAGGGCTGTTCGAGTATCTCTACACGGCCGAGGGATTGCGGCTCGTCCCGCACATACCGCCGGGCATCACTGCCCTGGAGCAGAAGTTTCCGATCCGCTTCGGCAAATCGCGGCTGTTCATCTCGACGGCCGGAAGCGGGCCGGTGACCGCCGTCCAGATCGACGGCCGGCCCTACGACAACTTCGACGCCGAGTCGGTGATGCTCCCCTACGGCGCCGTTCAGGAAACGTCGTTCGTTCACATCGAGC
>CAZTQK010000106.1:0-15938 GCA_964615635.1 uncultured Planctomycetales bacterium | reverse complement strand
TGACCGGCGGCAAGTGCATTACGAAGGATCTGGGTATCGAACTCGATGCGGTGGCGATCACGGACCTTGGCGTGGCCAAGAAGGTGCGGGTCGACAACGACAACACGACGATCATCGAGGGTGCCGGCAAGACCGCGGAGATTCAGGCCCGTTGCGGGCAGATTCGCCGCGAGATCGAGATTACCACCAGCGACTATGATCGCGAGAAGCTCCAGGAGCGGCTGGCCAAGCTCTCGGGCGGCGTGGCTCAGATCAACGTCGGAGCGGCCACCGAGACCGAGATGAAAGAGAAGAAGGCCCGTATCGAGGATGCCTTGCACGCAGTTCGGGCCGCGATCGAGGAAGGCATCGTGCCCGGCGGCGGCGTGGCCCTGGTACGCTGCATGGACGCTCTGGATGACGTGAGATGCAGCGGCGATGAGAAGACCGGTGTGGACGTGGTCCGCAACGCGCTGTCCGCTCCGCTCAAGCAGATTGCGGCCAACGCCGGCCAGGAGCCGGGTGTTGTGCTTGCCAAGGTACAGTCCAAGAGCGGCGCGTTCGGCTACAACGCCGAGACGGACACCTACGGCGATCTGCTCAAGGACGGAGTGATGGATCCGACGAAGGTTGTTCGCTCAGCTCTGGTCAACGGCAGCAGCGTTGCACGTCTCCTGCTGAGCACCGACTGTGTCATCGCCGAGAAGCCCAAGAAGGACGAAGACAAGGGCGGGCCCGGCGGCATGGGCGGCGGGATGGGCGGCATGGGCGGCATGGGCGGTATGGGCGGCATGGGCGGTATGGGCGGCATGATGTGATCTTGCGGACGGCGCGGTCACCGTCACGCAGCGAGGGATCTCTGAGGTTTTTAAAAGAAAGTGAACCCCTATGTGTGGGGCCTGAAGAGAAACGGAGATAGACGCGATGGCGAAGCTGAACATCAAGCTTTTGGATGATCGGATCGTGGTCGAGCAGAACGAGGCCGAGGACAGGACGGCCGGCGGCATTGTCCTGCCGGACAGCGCCAAGGAGAAACCCCAACGGGGCAAGGTGCTTGCGGCCGGGCCGGGCAAGCTGCTCAAGGACGGCGGACGTGGCAAGATGAGCGTGAGCGTCGGTGACGAGGTCTTCTACGGCAAGTACTCCGGGTCCGACGTCGAAATCAACGGCAAGAAATACGTGATCCTGAAGGAGAGTGACGTTCTGGCGATCCTGGAGTAGCCGCCTTCGTGGCCGGCGGACGTGGCCGTGTTGGACGACGACGCGGCCCGAACAAAGACAAGAAGAATCGCGAAAAGCGAGGAGCAGGTAGAAATGGCCAAACAACTGATGTTTGAAGATGCAGCCCGGCAGCAGCTCTGGCAGGGATTGTCCAAGCTGTCATCGGCGGTGAGAGTGACGATGGGGCCGACCGGCCGAAACGTGGTATTGCAGAAATCGTTCGGCTCGCCGCGGGTCACCAAGGACGGGGTGACGGTCAGCAAGGAGATCGAGTTGCCCGACCCGTTTGAGAACATGGGCGCCAAGATGGCCAACGAGGTGGCCAAGAAGACCAGCGACGTCAGCGGCGACGGCACGACCACCGCGACGCTGCTGGCCGAGGCCATCTACCGGGAAGGCCTCAAGAGCGTCACCGCCGGCGAGAACCCCATGGCCCTCAAGCGGGGCATCGATGCCGCAGTGAAAGTGGCTGTCGAGAGCATCAAGCAACAGTCGGTCAAGGTGAAGGGTGACGACATCGCCAAGGTCGGCACGATCAGCGCCAACGGTGACGCCGAGGTCGGCAAGCTGCTGGCTGAAGCCCTCGAACAGGTCGGCACCGAGGGCATCATCGAGATCGAAGAGGGCAAGAGCCTGGCGACCGAGAAAGAGGTCGTCGAGGGCATGCAGTTCGACAAGGGTTACATCTCGCCTTATTTCATGACCAACCCCGGCACGCTCGAATGCGTGTTCGAAGACGCGTACATCCTGATCTATGAGAAGAAGGTTTCGAGTATCCGGGACATGATCCCGCTGCTCGAGAAGCTCGTCAGCGCGTCCAAACCGCTGCTGGTCATTGCCGAGGACGTCGAGGGCGAGGCTCTGGCCGCCATGGTGGTCAACAAGCTGCGCGGCGTGCTCAACGTCTGTGCGGTGAAAGCCCCGGGCTTCGGCGACCGTCGCAAGGCTCTGCTGGGCGATATCGCGATTCTGACCGGCGGCCAGTTGATCAGCGAGGACCTGGGCATCAAACTCGAAAGCATCGAGATGTCTCAGCTCGGGCGAGCCAAGAAGATCGTAGTCGACAAGGACTCGTGTACCATCATCGAGGGCGCCGGCAAGAAGGCGGACGTCAAAGGCCGATGCGACCAGCTTCGCCAGATGATCGAGACCACAACCAGCGACTATGACCGCGAGAAGCTGCAGGAGCGGCTGGCCAAGCTGACCGGCGGCGTGGCGATCATTCGCGTGGGCGGGGCCACCGAGACCGAGGTCAAAGAGCGCAAGGACTTGGTCGAGGATGCGTTCCACGCGACGCGGGCGGCCGTCCAGGAAGGCGTCATTGCCGGCGGCGGCGTGGCCTTTGTGCAGGCCATCGAGCCGGTGAAGAAGGCCCGCGACAAGGCCAGCGGCACCCAGAAGATCGGCTACGACATCGTGATCCGTGCCCTGCAGGCCCCGGCCCGGCAGATCGCCGACAACTGTGGGCGAGACGGCGCGGTGGTCGTCTCCGAGATCATGGAGAAGGGCACGAACATCGGGTTTGACGGGCGGACGGGCGAATTCGTGGACATGTTCAAGGCCGGCATCATCGATCCGGCCAAGGTTGCCAGGACGGCACTTGAGAATGCCTCCAGCGTGGCCGGGCTCATGCTCACAACCGAGGTTCTGGTCACCGACCTCAAGGACGACCAGAAAGAGATCGCCGGATCTGTCCGATAACTCATAGAGTCGATGCCGACCTCTGCTTGACAGGGGGCACCAGCCCGTATCGCCGACGGGGACGGGAATACCCGGTCCTTCGACGTTGCGGGCTGGCGGCATGACAGGCTGGTGAGGTCGGGGATCGCCGCGGAGCGGTGCCTGAGTCGTCTGAATCAGCGGGTTTGCTGCGAGTATGGTAGTGGCGGCACAGCGAGATTACTACGAGGTCCTCGGGGTCTCCCGCGATGCCGGAGCGGACGAGATCAAGAAGGCCTATCGCCAGGCCGCCATGAAGTACCACCCGGACCGCAACAAGAGCGACCCGGACGCCGAGACCAAGTTTAAGGAGGCGGCCGCGGCATATGAGGTGCTCTCCGATCCGGAGAAGCGGCTGCGATACGATCGGTACGGGCACGACGGGCTGCGGGGGGCCGGTATTCATGATTACAACCACATGCGTGTCGATGACATCTTCTCGATGTTCAACGACATCTTTGGGGGTGGGATCTTCGGCGGCGACGCCCGGCGAGGTGGCGGTGGCGTCGATCTTCAGATGGAGATGTCCCTGACGCTCGAGGAAGTCGCCAAGGGCGTCGAGAAGACAATCGAGTTCGATCGGCAGGATTTCTGTGAAGCCTGCTCGGGCAGCGGCAGCGAGCCGGGTTCGCCGAAACGCAACTGTGCCACCTGCGGAGGCTACGGCCAGGTCGAGCAGAGCACCGGTTTGGGAATGCTGTTCGGCCGGGTGGTCACGAGCTGCCCGGCCTGCCGTGGCAAGGGGGTGCTGATCTCCTCGCCCTGCAAGAAGTGCCGGGGCAGCGGCAGACAGCGCAAGCACCGTGTTCTCGTGGTCCGAATTCCGGCGGGCATCGGCGACGGCCAGGGTGTCCGCGTGGCGGGCGAGGGTGAACTGAGCGACAACGGCGGCGTTCGCGGCGATCTGCACGTCTATGTGCGAATCGAGCCGCACCCGTTTTTTGAGCGGCATGGGCATGACCTCCTCTGTCGCGTGCCGATCAGCTTCACCCAGGCGGCGCTGGGGGCGCGAATCGAGGTGCCCTCGCTGACCGGCAAGCTGGAGGTAGCGATCCCGGCAGGCACGCAACACGGGCAGATGTTCCGGCTCGCGGGCAAAGGGCTCAAGTCGCTCCGCTCGCAGCGGGTCGGCGACGAGATCGTTCAGGTGTGGATCGAGGTGCCCAAGAGACTCAACAAGCGTCAAGAGCAGTTGCTTCGCGAGTATGCGGCGACAGAGGACGCTACGGTCCTGCCGGAATCGAAGGGCTTCTTTGAGAAGGTAGCCGAGTTTCTGTCCGGGTCCAACCGGAGTGACTCGGGCAACAAGAGCGAATAGGCGGCGATGAAGAAGAAGATAGTCATACCAACGGAAGAGGATGTCGCCCGGTTTGGCGGCGGACCGGCGCCGGCCGAAAAGCCGGCTTCGCCCGATGGTGCCCCAACGGGTGAAGCCGCATCGCAGCCGGCTGAGGAAGCCCCAGCCGGTGCGGAGGCGCCGGCCGCAGGCGAAGCGGCCTCTCCCGAGGCTCAGAGCGCCGAAATTGAACAGTGGAAGGAGAAGTTCCTCCGAGCCAAGGCCGAATTGCTGAACTACCAGCGACGAGCGGAAAAGGATCGAGCTGAATCGCTGCGATATGCAAACGCCGGCCTGGTGAAAGCATTACTGCCGGTCTTGGACGATCTGGAGCGAGTCGTCGCCGCGGCGGCCGAACACAAAAGTGATCCGGACGCACTGGCCGACGGCGTCAAACTGACGCTCGAAAACTGCCTGAAGATTCTCAACGGCTTTGGCATCGAGCCGATCGAGGCGCTGGGCAAACCGTTCGATCCGAGTCAGCATGAGGCGATGATGCAGCAGCCCAGCGACGAGTATGCCGAGCCGACGGTGCTGACCGAGATGGTCAAGGGCTACCGCCTCCATGACCGGGTCGTGAGACCGTCCCGCGTGATCGTGTCGAAGCCTGCCGAGCCGCCGGCGGCTCCCGGCGACAGCGAGGGAGAGAAACCCGAGGAGTAGACCATGCCGACTTATGATTACGAATGCTCCGCTTGCGGGCATCAATACGAGTTGTTTCAGAGCATCACCGCCAAGCCGCAGAAGAAGTGCCCGTCCTGCGGTCGTGCCACCGCCAAGCGACTGATCGGGACGGGGGCCGGCCTGATCTTCAAGGGGTCGGGTTTCTACATCACCGACTACCGCAGCGAAAGCTACAAGCAGGCGGCCAAGTCTGAGTCCGAGGCGTCGGGCGGCAAGAAGGATAGCGCCGGGGATGCCAAGGCGTCTTCGGAGACCAAATCGGAGACCAAGGCCAAACCATCCAACGGCACCGCCAAGCAGAAGTAAGAACGAGGCCGGACGCGACGCGAGCGCTCAAGGCGTTCGCATTCTCTTGCGAATCACCGCCATGCCGATGCTGGAATGCCCAATATGCCAGCGAACCGTCAGCTACACCTCAACCACGGAGGTGCCGTTCAGACCGTTTTGCAGCAAGCGGTGCAAACTTGTTGATCTGGGTCGCTGGCTCAACGAGGAGTCTCGCATCAGCGAGGAAATTCCGCCGGACCTGATGGAGCCCGGCAAGAACCCGCCCCCAGACGCCGGGGAGCCTGCCGCGTGATCGTTGGTCTTTCCCCCTGAATGCGAGCCTGTGGCCGCTGATGTCGACCGCACGCCCGGGCGCGTGACAGTCCAGGCGGCTTTTTCAGAAACCCGAGCGTAAGCGAGGGGCTAAGCCACAAAGCGGACACACCACAGGGGGCCGCTCCCTCACGGTCGCGGTTCTGAAAGAGAAAAAACCGCAGCGTCTCCCCGCCGAATGTGTCACGGACGCCGCATGCCCTTGGTATTGATGGGGTTTTGTCGGCGGCTATAATGCCACCCGTTGGATCGATGCGAGGAAGACATCGGCGCGGTAAACGGGTGCCGATCGCGCCGTGTCAGGGGTTTCGTCATCGGGCCGTTAGTCGGCAGGACGCAACAGTCTCATCTCGATTCTGGAGGTTGACTCATGACCGATCAAACCAACGAGCTTCGGCGGATCAACTGGTCGGAGTGTTTCGCTTTCACGAACATCTTCAAGACCTTCCGAATGGCAATAGGCCCCACCAAGCTGTTGCTGGGGCTGGCAGGCCTTTTGCTGATGGGCTTTGCGGGATGGTTCCTTGATGCGATCTGGAGCTCAGAGCACCAGGCCATCGAGGGAGCGGTCGCGAAATACGTTGCTACCGGCGAAGCCGGGGACCACCGCGACGCTCAAGACGAACTGAGGAAGAAGCTGCGAGTTCTGTACCAGGAGATGGGCGGGGTTGACGCCGACCGAATCAACGAGGTGGTGAACAAGTTCGCAGACGATCCGAACAAAGCAGTCGATGCCGCAATCGGTGATCTCAGGAAGCAGTATGCCGCCGAATGTACCGCCGCAAAAGAGAAGCTTGATGCCGCCGAGAAAGAAAAAGCTGACGCGGTCGACAAAGAGAAGCCGGACCGGGAACAGGAGTATCGCAAGCAGCAGGCCCGTGTCGCCAAGGGCAAGAACCGTATTGCTGATGAACTCGAGGCCCTCCGGCCGCAGGGTATCTTCAGAACGTTCCTCGCCTACGAGACGGAATGCGTGTACCAGATGCTGGACGCCGCCCGCGTCTTGAACTTCACGAATCTGCTCATTCCGACGATCACCTCAGGCTCGGGCGGACTGATGGACGTCAGTCTTCCTGGAAGCGTGTTCAACGTGAAGAATGCTGACGAGCAATCCACCGTCAAGACCGGCCCGCACGGGTTCGGCGTTCTCTCAAGCATCTTCCTGATGCTTCGCGGTCTGCAGTGGCTGGTCTTCAAGCACTGGTTCTTTGCCTTGCTGTTTCTTCTGATCTCACTGGCGATCTGGTCGCTGTTCGGAGGAGCGATCTGTCGCGTGGCGGCGATGAACTTCGCCCGAGACGAGCAGGTGGGCTTCAAGCCCGCGCTGGCCTTTGCGGGCCGCAAGTTCCTGGGTTTCCTCGCCGCCCCGCTGCTGCCGGTGTTGATGGTCGCGGGTATCGGTCTCTGCCTCTTTGTTGGCGGGCTGTTCCTCTCGATCCCGTACGTGGGCGACATCATCGGCGGCCTGTTCATGGGGTTGGCTTTGTTGGGCGGGTTCGTGATTGCCCTCATCGCATTCGGCGCCATAGGTGGCTGCGGCCTGATGTGGCCAACGATCGCGGTGGAAGGTTCGGATGCCTTCGACGCGATCTCCCGGAGCTTCAGCTACCTGTATTCGCGGCCTTGGCGGACGGCGTTCTACGCTGTGATTGCGACCGTCTACGGCGCGTTCTGCTATCTGTTCGTGCGGTTCTTTGTCTTGGTTGTGCTCAAGAGCACTCAGTTCTTCGTGGGGCTCGGTACGACATGGGCCGATCGACCCGGGACGGGGGCCGCGGACGCTACCAAGCTTGATGCCATGTGGGCGAAGGTCTCCTTCAACAACCTCTATGTCTCGCCACCTGCTTTCGGTGCCGAGGGAGGGGACAAGATCAGCGCCGTGCTCATCGGCATCTGGGCCTTCTTGCTGGTCGCGTTGCTGTGTGCTTACCTGGTGTCATTCTTCCTGTCCGGCTCGACCATCATTTACTACCTGCTCCGCCGCGAAGTGGATGCCACGGACCTGAGCGAGGTTTTCGTTGACGAAGAACCGGAATCGCCCGAGGCGCTCGCCGCGGTCGGCTCGGACGTGCCGCCCGTAGCACCGCCGCCACCTGCTCCTTCCGAGGCCGCAGGTGGTGACTCCGGGGGAGGCACGGCTCCCTCTTCACCGGCCGAACCGGCGGGTTGATGCAGTCGAGTTGATGGGCAAGTCCCGATATCGGACGCATGGCTCGCGAGGCGCATTGCGAGCTGACCATTGTCTGCGGTCTGTCCGGCCCGCCAGGCAGCATGCCCGGGCTGTGAGATTTGGGTCCGCTTGCGGCAAATCCATTTGATATGGCTTGATACATTCCTTTGGCTCGCCTCCAGCGTCGTGATCGCCGGCAGGCATTGGGCGGGCCCACTCTTGATTAAGTTTTAGCTTTAACAGGAGGTTTTCAGATCGTCAATCTAGGAAAGGTAATTCGATATACCAAAAGTTTCGATGTTTTGATTGACGTGGGCTCGCCGGAACGTTATGCTTTACTCTGATAAATAAAGAGCAAGTGGTGGAGAGGTTTTTTCGGCGAAGCAGCACGTGTCAGACGGGATTGGTTGTCGATGACAATGTGGTAGGTTGCGGAGTTGTGCTGTGAGCTTGTGGCTGCCGCTTATGTGGGCCGACGGAATCCCGGTCTGTGGGCTGTCTGGGAGAAGCCTGCACCACTGACCTGATATTCCGGTGCGGCATGGCCGTCGCGGCTGGCGGCGAATGGCGCGTCTCTTTGGGGCACGGATGGACGTCCCGGCCTGGTGATGTCCGTCACGAAGCCCTGTCGGAGGGCTTTTCAGCGGAATTCTTGCGGCCGGCTTCGGCCTGATTCAGATCTGATTCCAGCGATGAGGGTATCCAAACACGCTGGCTCGGTCCTAGAATACAGCATGGAGGTCAGTCGCGTTCGAGGGTGACGTACCGTTTCCAGAAAGCAAGCCGGGGTGACTGGAATCATCTCGGCGTCCGCAGAAACTGTGGAGGAGGATCACATGAACAAGAAGGCTTTATGTTTGACCCTGAGCTTGACGCTGATCGGGCTGGTGACAGTGCCGGCGGTGGGGCAGAACCTGCTGTTGAATTCCGGCTTCGAGTCGGGCTACACAACCAACTGGACCTTGGAGACGGGCAGTCTCACCGGCGAGGGTCTCGGGGAGTCGCCTCATTCGGGTAGCAAGTCGTGGCATGGTGCGTGGAACTATTCTGGAGGTCCCCAGACGACGACCTACTATCAGGACGTGACAGTGGCCCCCACCAGCATCTGCACCGCTTCGATGTGGTGCAAGGCGAATGCCTTTGATGGCGTGTATGGCAACGACACCCACTACTTCAAGTTGACGCTGGCGTTTCTTGATGCGGCTAACACCGCCCTGGACACGCACGTGCTGCAGTCGCCCCAGCCGAATGACACCTATCAGCAGCTCGTGATTGCCAACAAGGTGGCTCCGGCCAACACCGTTAAGGCCCGGGTGAAGTTTTCGTATATTACCACCCAAATGGCCCATGCGTGGAAGGTCTGGAATATCGACGACTTGTCGTTGGAAGTGGAGGCCCCCACGCAGCACATGGTGTTAGGGATCTCGCCATCACAAATCGCGGACAACAGTGCTGACACCAATGCCACCGTCAGTGGTGTGAACCTGACTGGTGTGTCGCCGGTCAAGCTGGTCCAGGGCGCGACCGTGCTGACTGCGACGAACGTTGTCGTCGCCGGCGATGGTCTGTCATTAACCTGCACATTCCCAACAACGGGCGCGCCGTTCGGACTGTACGATGTTGTTGTGGAGAAATCTGGTGCGGACCCCAGCACACTCTCGAACGGCTTCGCCATTCTCAATCCGAACGCGGCCGACAATCTGCTGCTGAACGGTGGGTTCGAGGATCCCGGTGGCAACAGTCAGGACTGGTACGGAATCTATCAGAGGGATGGCACTGTCCACAACCCCGATCCCCTGGTGGTCGAGGGGGCCCACAAGTATTCGGTAGCGCTGACGCCGACGAATCTGCATCTGGACCGGGGCTTCTGGCAAGTGGTTGCCGTTCCCGCGGGGCCTGTCTTTTTCGAGGGTTATGTCAGCGTCGGCCCCGGAACTCTGGCGACCAACACCGCCACGATTCGGATCTACGATGGACGCGGTACTGGAGGCGCGCTTCTTGGCGAGTTCACAGTGGACAAGACGACCGAGCGGGTCTTCTACGATACGAAGCCGGCCAATGGCTGGGCGAAAGTGGCGCTGTCGGGGAATTCAACTGCCGGTGATGTGACCATTGAGGTCGACTGCTCGCTTGATTCCGGGCCGGACTTCAGTGGTGACAGCTATGCCGCGGTACACCTTGATGGTTTCACGCTTGTGACCTGCGAAAGCTGCACGACACAACACACCTTGACCCCAGGCCAGACTTGGCAGGCCACCGATGATGAGGATCCGCAACTGGTGATCACCGGCACGAACATGCTCGAGGTGACGGGCGTCAAACTTGTCCAGATCGGAGGCGCCGGGAGCTTCATCTACAGCGAGAATCTCTACAATCGGACCGCGACCAGCCTGACCGCAGACTTCGACTGGCCGGTGGCAGGGGCGCCGCTCGGCACCTACACGGTGATCACGGAGCAGGCTGCGACGGGGAGCAATTGCCCGAGTCAGTATCTGGACGACGCCCTGACGATCGCTTGTTTCGATCCCACGTCGTTCGCTACGGCGCCGGTTTCTCCGTCTTCTTTGACCAAGCCGCAGCCCGCGAGTGTCCAGTTGACAGTGAGCGGAACCAATATCGACGAGTTGGACGAGGTGAAGCTGGTCTGGACGCCGGAGCCGCGGGACCCGCCGGGCGACCGGCCGCCTTATTGGATGCCGACGATCGAACGGATCGGCACTCTGATCGACGCCAGCGATCCCAGTAACGTCGTGTACAGCTTCGATCTAGTCAACGCCCAAGCGGGCAAGTACAAGTTGGTCGGGACCAGGAACGACGTTTGCGGAAGCCCGTCTGAAGTGTTGGATGCCTTCGAGCTGCTGCTCCCCGAAGGCGAAAGCATCGTGGTCGACGGCGGCTTCGAGGAAGCTTCTGCGGCGTGGGTTTTGACTCCGGATGACCTGCCCACCGACAAACCGGGGCAGATGATGACTGGAGCTTCGATTGCCTACACCAACTTCGTTGGTCCTGGCGACCCGGGCAACTACGGATATCCGAAGATCTCGGGCATCGACCCGCCGACCTATCCGGGTGACGAGGTTCACTATGCTCGCGGCGGCAACTATCTGGCAGGCTGCTACTCGTTCGCCTACGGGGACGACAACAACCCGAACAACAACCCGGCTTTGAATTATGCTACGTGGTTGGCGCCGAATAATGGCAGAGTGTCGCAATCTCTGGGCTTGCCGAACGGTCCGGGCAACTACGAGCTTGTCCTGACCTACTGGGTACGGTTCTGGGATGAAGGTCAGGTGCATTCGAGCCTCACGGCATCGATCATCGTGGATGGCGCGGAAGCCTCTACGACGACGATCGCGTTCCCGGGTTACGGCCAGGCATCGCAGGACGGCTACGACCCGTACACCCAGTTGAGTGTGGATTACATCGGTTCTGCCAGCAGCGACATCACCGTGGAATTCTACTTCCAGACAAGCGGAAGCGACGGAGGGATGAGCTCGTCGGCCACGACGGCGATCGTCATCGATGACGTGGCTGTCATTGGCGCGACGCGGTGTTCCGACCCGTTTGCCGATGCTGACAAGGACGGAGACGTTGATCAGGCCGACTTCGCGATGCTGCAGGCCTGCTACACAGGTTCCAGCGGCGAGGTTTCGGACGAGTGTCGTTGCTTCGATCGAAAGGACTCGCCAGGATCCCTGCCGGACGGCGATGTCGACAACACCGACGTGACCGCGTTCGAGGCCTGTGCGAGCGGTCCGGGCATCCCGGCAGACCCCACTTGTGACGACGACAAGTGAGCGTCGCGGAATGAATGTTCTGAGTAATAGCGCTTCATGCAGAAGAAGCGCATGCATGTGAGACCGGCGGGAGTCCCAGTGGCTCCCGCCGGTTTTTTCGCTGAATCGGCAGGCGTTGAGTGACCGATCGCGGGAATCCACGCGTTCGCACGACGGCTGGCCCGCCCAGAATCCTATTGGTTCAGATCTCGATGACCATCTGCGATCAGTACGGACTGCAGGTGATCCATGCAGATTGCAAACCCTTCCCCTTAAAAAGGTTAGCAATGCAACCTCGGTGGTATTGCCTTTGTGGTCCCGGTCTGGTATGCCACTGGGTGTATGAATTGACGGGTCGGAACAGGTCCCAGCGAGCCTGGGAGGCGTTGTCTAGTAAATTGTTTGTACATGCCGGGCTTGCCTGGGCAGACGGGGCTGTTTAAGAATACCCCTGCCGGAACGGCTCGCAAACGGGGCAATACCCTGCGGTCTCCGGGGCATTTATGGCTCTACGAACGCTCTCAGAGGTCTGCGTTGTTCTCGGGTTGGCAGCTCTCTCAACGGCTCAGCAGTTGCCGCAGAGCCTGTCTTCCTCGACGTCCGCGCCCGCCACGACCGCGTCGACCGCCACTCGTCCCCAGGCCAAGGTCGGGCTCAACGAGGTCTGTCCGGTCACCTGGCGCGGCACCCCTCTTCGCGAGGCCCTGGCCGAGTTGGCCGAACGGCTGGGCGTTCGATATATCCTGGATTCATCCATCCCGGACACCGCCTTGGCCGAACCTGTCCGGATCTCCGCCACGCACCTGACGGGGCAGCAGGTTTTTCGCTGGCTGGCCAGGACAGGTGGTTTTTCGGCTGCTTTGGTCGACGGCATCTTTCTGGTTGCGGCGGAAGACCGTCTCCCGGCCATCTGGCGAATGTCTGGTACAAGCGTCCTGACTGACCGCCCTTCAGATGAGGCCAGATGGGCCAAGGTCAATGCCAAACGGGCTGATATCAACTGGGTTGATGCTCCCCTGACAGGTGTTGCAGAGGATGTGTCGGCCTTGTTCGGTGTCGATGTCCTCTATCATCCGGTTCTGCTGGCTGATCCCAAACTGCTGTACATGCGAGAGACCGGAGTCGGTCTTGAGCGAGTTCGGGAGGTCGTGGGCCGGCAACTGAAGGCCCAGACCACGCTCTATGACGGTGCCCTTTGGGTTCACCCGGAGGGCGAGGTTGTCCATTGGTTGCCGACCGTCCCGGTTCGGAAGTCAGAAACAGCCCCTGAAGTGGACAGTTTTCGTCCCTCTCCGTTGGACAAGTGGCTGATCGTTGACCGGTCGGTGACGAGTTGGGCTGCCTTTGCGGATGCGGTTTCGGCGTCGGCCGGCGTGTCCTGCCTGGTCAACGAGGAGGCCGGGACCGCCTACCCGGTCGTGGAGACGGCCGGTTCGATTGTCGAGATTCTTGAGGGTTTGCGAATGCTCGGGTTGGTGGCCTGGAACATCGCCCCGGAAGGTCCTTCCAGTGCCCCGACGATCAATCTTAAAGTGCGGGAAAAGCGTTAGGGAATTTTGAGGTTTTGGTCGATCACAGAGGGTAAAATCGCTTGACGAGCCAGACATCGGCTATACACTTTGCCGGTCGTGATCGCGGCGAAAAGGGATGTCATTCACGTGTAACGGAGGCTTGGGTAATGACTTGGATTGAGAGAATCACGGCGAGCAATGGCATCGCGGCAGTACTTGAGGAACCGGCCGAGACTGAAGAGCAGGAGACTGTCGACCCAGGTGAACTGCCGCTGATTGTCGTGTGTGCTCGAGGCGCGGACAGCGACGATGATGAAGACTTTGAGGAGGACGACGAGGACTTCGACTACTTCTACGATGACGATGACGAGGAGGACTTCGATGACGAGTTCGACGAAGACCTCGAAGAAGAAGAGACCGAGGAGGAGGACGAGGAGTCCTGATCTCGAAGAGCGTGACCGGAATATCGGGTGAGTCTGTGGCTGAAGAGTACACTGGGATTGAGCGGCGGCAGGGCGAACGGCGGTCAGCGGTTGATCGTCGCGCCGGTCTGGAAAGGCGCCGTGGCCCGGGGCGACGCAGGAGTGATCTGCGACGACAAGCGGAAGAGGGGGAAATGAGCGATGAGCTCCTCGAGTTTGTCATGGCCATTGACGAGTACAAACACCTCAACAATCGGCCGTTCCCGACGTGGAGCGAGGTCTTCGAGGTGATTCGTTATCTTGGCTATCGAAAGGTGGCGGGAAAGGGCCAGCATATCGATCGCCCTGCAGCCGATTCCGGGGGCCCCGCTCAGTCGGAGGGGGAGACGGAATAGCAGGCAACTTGAGTGGCTGTTTTCCAGGTTCAGCGCCGTGTGTCGGGGCCGAACATCCAGAGGTGGCAGGGAATCGTGGACGCGTCTGATCAGGTTTTTCTTGTTCTGCAGTTGGCACTGGCTCTCGGGCCGTTGGCGGTGTACTTCCTCGGTCTGGGGCTGGTCAACAGCCAGGCACACCCCTGTATGGTGCCGGCACGAACGGATTTCGTGGTACTGACCATTGCGCTTGTCCCGCTGGTGATGGGGCCGGTGCTGGCGATGGTGAAGTTCGGCGGTTGGTGGCCCGTGACCGTAGCGTGCATTGCCGTGGCGGGTTTTATTGGTGTGTTGCTGCCTCGGCGCAACTCAGGGTGGGTCATCTATAACACCAGTCTGCCGCAGTGTCGTCGTTTGCTGTACCGGGCCTGCCGACGGTTGGGGCTGTCGGCCGAGGGGAGTGATGAACAGGTCCAGATTGCCGAAATCGGCCTGACGATTGTCCTGACAGCACTGCCTGTTCTGCGGAATGTGACACTCTCGCTTCGGACCCAGTCCGGCCGTGAGGGGGACGCGAATGACGCCCTTGCGCGGCGGCTGGTGGACACTCTGGAGCGCGAGATCCAGCAGGAATCCATGCTCCCATCGCCCGCTGGTGCAAGCATGGTGCTGATCGGAGCGGCCATGCTGGCCGTGCCGATGTGGTTCTTCTTCCATAATGTGGACGCCATTGCCCGGGCCGTCCGCCAGATTTTCTTCGCCTGAAGCAGTATCCTGCTGCCGTATCCGGCGCTATTCCCCGACTTGCGTCAGCCTCACACAAGTGATGAGCCGCCCCACCTGCTCCGTAAGTTACCTGCGTCTGGGGATCCAGGGACCAATCTTACCGATCAGCCTGATTGACGGAGCACCAAGTCGGGGTATAATGAATAGTAGGGCATCTGCGTAAGTCCATGCGTTGTAAGAGCCTGCGTTTCCGGCCCCCCTGTAAACTAGAGGTTCCCCATGCAAGTCGGGCCCGATCTGTTGAGCGGTGATACGGCCCGCGCCGTCGGCGCGAGGGCTGATAGTCACCAACCGGCCGTGGTCGTCGTCCACACAGGCGGCCGGCAGACGGTCTGGTGGATGATCGTAGTCCTATTGGCGGTGATAGCTTCCGCTTTGGTTCTGCGATTGGAAGAGGGCAGGTTGATGCGGTCGGCCGTGGCCCAGACAGAGGGGCTCGGGGGTGGTCTCGTGGGTGCCCGGGGTATCTATGCCTTCAGCGGTCAGTTGACCTCCAAGACTTTTGGCCTGTTCATGTTGGATGTGGACACGGGCACGATCTGGTGTTACGAATTAGACAGGGCGTCCAACGACGAGTTGCTGCTCCGTCTGGTGGCGGCTCGAAGTTGGATCTCGGACCGCTACCTGGAAGAGTTCAACGTAGCTGATCCGGTGCCCGGAGCAGTCCGCATGATGGTTCAGCAACAGCGAGCCATGCGACAGAACCAGGCGGACGTGCCGGTGACGACCGCCCCGGCAAAGGGACCGGCTTTACCTGAGGATGGCGGCGTGCGGGAATGAGGATGGGTAGTCTGAGGGTTCTGCTCCGGCCGAGGGGCCGGAGGCAAAGAGAGTTGGGCGGCGATTATGGCAAAGATGTACTACAACCTTGACGAAACGCTCGCCAAGCTTGGCCTCTCGGAGGACAAGCTGAAGGCTCTGGTCCGCGAGGGCAAGCTCCGCGAGTTCCGCGATGCCGGCAAGCTGAACTACCGCGTGGACGAGGTCGATCGGCTGTTGGCTGAGGAGAGCGCGCCGCTTTCGCTGGAAGACAGCGGCGACATCCCCCTGGCGCCCCCGGAAGAGGATACCCCTTCGGCATCCAGAATCAGCAAGTCTCCTGTCAAGCCGGGCGGTAGCGGCTCCGGCCTCGAGCTCGGCACCGACATGGGCGGTATGAGCATCGAGGACGGCACCGGCGACTTCAAGCTCAGCGATTCGGGTAGTAGCGGCGGTCTTTCCCTCTCCGATTCGGCGGGCAGTTCAAGCAGCTTGAGCCTTGAGGACTCCGGCGGCGGCAGCAGCGGCGGGAGCACCTTGGAAGACTCTGGCGGCGGGTCGGGGACCATGGCGCTGTCCGACAGTGGGACGTCAGCGGTCA
>CAZTQK010000105.1:0-16034 GCA_964615635.1 uncultured Planctomycetales bacterium | reverse complement strand
TCAAAGCGACGTCGAGACCGACAGTTACGGTGACCGCCAAGGCCCTGTCGGCCGCCCGCTGACCGGCCTCATCAGAGTCAAACAGCAGGATCACGCGATCGGTGAAGCGGCGGAGCAGTCTGGCATGCGCCTCGGTCATGGCTGTCCCGAGCGTGGCCACTGTCTCACAGAAGCCGTGCTGGTGGGCCATGATGCAGTCGGTGTAGCCCTCCACCACAATAGCCCGACCCTTGTCAGCGATCGCCTGGCGGGCGCGGTCCAAACCGAACAGGTTTGTCCCCTTATCGAACAGCGCAGTTGCCGGTGTATTCAGGTACTTGGCCGGATCCTCTCCCAGCGTGCGCCCGCCAAACCCGAGCACCCGGTTGTTGGTATCCAGAATCGGGAACATCAGCCGGTTGCGGAAGGTGTCGTAGTAACCGCCGCGCTGGCTTTCTTTCACTAAACCGGCCGCCAGCAACAACTTGTGATCGACCTTCGATAAGTCCGCCTGGCGCATCAGAGAATCATAGCTGGCTACCGCCAGTCCGAGCCCGAAAGCCTCAACCATTTCGGGGGAAATACCCCGCTTGGCCACATAGGCGCGCGCTTGCTCGCCGCCGGATCCTTCATAGTTCTTGCGGAAGACGCGGCGGGCCCAGTCGCAGACACGGGCCAGATCCGTTTTTCCAGGGCCGGCCGGCCCAGGGCCAGAGTGGGTTTCAAGGCTAATGCCCGCCCGCTCGGCCAGGATGCGTCGCGCCTCTGTGAAATCCACGTTTTCCCGGAGTTGCACAAACTTGAAAACATCGCCCCCCGCACCGCAGCCGAAACACTTGAAAATCTGACGGGCTGGATTGACCGTGAAAGATGGGGTCTTCTCCTCATGGAACGGACAGAGCCCCTTGAAGGCAGACCCCGCCCGTCGCAGCGAGATGCTACTCCCCACCAGATCGACGATGTCGATGGCATCCCGGATTTGCCGGGTAATGGTTTCCCGATCCGCTAAAGACAATGCTCGCCCTCTGGAACGCCCCGCTAAAACCCGGATAATGCGAGAGCAGGCCTAAGCCCAGACTTGGCAAAAGGTTAACCGCAAAACACTCACACCCGTTATGCCTACCTCGCTCAATGGAAGACCGAGAACTATACACCAAGTTTTCGGTCCGGGCAAACGGACTTAGGGTTTTATTTTTTCGGTGCTTATGGCTGTGTACGTGATAAGCAAGACCCATGCCAGAAACGGGTTGATTACCTGATCAAGTGTGACTCGACCTGAACTCGCTCACGGCCTGCTCAATCGCACCAGGCGCGCCGTTACGGGACGTTGCGGCTGTGGGCGCGGCGGCCTCGGCGGCTGCACGGCGAAACAGACAGTTTTCATCTCATCATCTGCCGGCATCCGGCGATGGCTCAATCGACGGCCAATTTGCCGGCTGCGAGTCGATTCCAGCTTCGTCCAGGATAAGAAATCGGAATTGGGCCCAGATATTGTCGTCAGGGCCATCCAGGATTCGTTTGCCGCACCATCGACATGGGAAAAAAGCCGTGCCGTCCCACACAACCGACAAGGAACCCCCGCCGCCTGGAGAATCTTCTTTCTCCCAATTGCCTCCTTTAAGTCTCTTCACAACCTCGCCGACATACGCTCCCCACATCAAGACCTCGCCTGCAATCTCGTCTCTCGACAGATTCCCCTCCTTGTGCGTCTCGTGCAACGGAGCAAGGAAACGGTATCGCGGGTCGTCTCCACGGCCGCAACCGGCGACGTATTGCCCGAAGCCCGCAGTATTGGCTGCCTGCGGGTCTCCAACAGCTGCTACTCTCTGCTCGTCTTCAGCCCGCACGCCTTGCGGACTTCGCGCATGGTTTCCTGGGCGACGGCGCGGGCCCTGCGGCCGCCGTCGGCCAGGATGCGTTCGACTTCGTCCGGGTTCTTGAGGAGTTCTTCGTGTTTCTTGCGGGCAGGGCCGAGAACCTCGAAGAACAAGTCGGCCAGGCGTTTCTTGACCTCACCGTAGCCCATGCCTCCGGAGCGGTAACGGTTCTCCCATTCCTTGATCTCACTCTCGTTCGCCAGTCCCTTCAGCAGCGCCAGGACGTTGCATTTGTCCGGGTCCTTGGGGGCCTCGACGGGGGTTGAGTCGGTGAGGATGGACATGATCCGCTTGCGAGTGGCCTTCTCCGGCCCGAACAGCTCGATGGTGTTGTCGTAGCTCTTGCTCATCTTGCGGCCGTCGACGCCCGGGATCACCGCCACCGTCTCGCGAATCATCGGTTCCGGCCGTATCAGCACGTCGCAGTCATACGCCGCGTTGAACTTACCCTGAATGTCCTGCGTCATCTCGATGTGCTGTTTTTGGTCCTGGCCCACGGGCACGGCGTGGGGTTTGTAGATCAGGATGTCAGCCGCCTGCAGCACCGGGTAGGCGAAGAGGCCATGGTTGGGCGAAAGCCCCTGGGCTACTTTGTCCTTGTACGAGTGGCCACGGGCCAGCAGGCCGATCGGGGTCACGCATGAGAGAATCCACGTCAGTTCGGTCACCTCCGGCACGTCCGACTGGCGGAAGAACACTGTCTTGACCGGGTCCAGGCCGAGAGCCAGGTAACCCAAGGCCACCCCCTGCGTGTACTCCTCCATCAGCGCGGCGTTGCTCAGGCTCGTCATGGCATGGTAGTTGGCGATGAAGTAGAAACACTCGTGGCCCTGGTCCTGCATCTCGATCTGCGGACGCATGGCTCCGAGATAATTGCCCAAGTGAAGTTTTCCAGACGGTTGGATTCCAGACAACAGTCTCATGGTTGCAGACCCGAAGGGTACTCCTGTAATTCACTCCCAGCCGACGACGTGCTTGTCCAGGAACGCCGTCGACGCGTTTATCAGGGCCGACAGTATATCCGTTTCGCCAAGTCGTCCCAGCAACACCATGCCCAGGATCACAGAGGGACCGTAAGCGACTGAGCCATCAGGTTTTGCGACTCATTGCCGATCGCTGGCAACAAGCCGGGCGATGGCTTGAGGTATTGTCGACAGAAACCGGCACGGCGTAAAGCCCAAGCCGGCCGCCGGCTTTCGAATCCTCTCTTGTTTACGGTACGACAACACCGTCATGGAGTTGGTCATCCTGTGAAGAGAGCTGGCTCAGCGCGTGCAGTTCGATCGTCTTCAGCGATCGGGTTTGCCTCGAAGACGATCATATGCCTTCAACGCTCGCTTCCGAGCTTCGGCGTGGTCGACGATCGGCTCGGGATAATCGCGGCCGAGACGGATACAGCATTCGGCAAGGTCGGCAGCCTTGGCTGACCAGGGTTCATGGACTTGTTTGTTCGACAGGCCGGCCAACTCGGGAACCCAGTGACGCACATGACCGCCGTCCGGATCGAACTTGCGGCCCTGCAAGACCGGATTGAAGATGCGGAAGTAGGGAGCGGCATCGGCCCCGCAACCGGCGCACCATTGCCAGCCGAGCGTGTTGTTCGCCAAGTCGGCGTCCACCAACGTGTCCCAGAACCACCGGGTCCCCTCCTGCCATGGAACGAGCAGATGCTTAACCAAGAACGACGCGACCACCATCCGGACGCGATTGTGCATCCAGCCGGTATGCCAGAGTTCGCGCATACCGGCATCGACCAGCGGGTAGCCGGTACGGCCGTGTTGCCACGCCCGAAGGTGCTCGGGACTGCCGTTCCACGGGAAGCGTGCGAACGCCGGCCGGAGCGGTTCTTGCGGTGTGTGCGGAAAGTGAACGAGCAGATGGTGAGCGAACTCGCGCCAGCCTAGTTGGCGCAGATAGCCCGCAGCCTGCGTGGCGATCTTCGGTGGCTTGCGGCGGGTAGAGCGTTTGACCGCATGCCAGACCTGGCGAGGACTGATGTGGCCCCAATGCAGGTCAGGGGACAGGCGCGAGGTGCCGGTCTTCTCCGGGCGATCACGGCCGGCCATGTAGTCGCTCAAGGCGTCCTCGATGAAGCGGGTGAGCCGATCGGATGCGGACCGTTCTCCGGGAACCCAGGTCCCCGCGATACCCTGGGCCCATTTGACCTTCGGCAGCAGTCGCAGGTCATCCAGACTCAGCGAGGAAGGCCATTGCCGAGGCCGCGAAAGCCGGCTCGGGGCCGGCTTGGGTAATTCCGGTTCCGGCACTGACAGGCAGTGCTTCCAGTACGGCGTGAACACCTGGAACGGCCCGCCCTGTCTGTTGAGCGTGGCCCGCGGATCGAAGAGCAGGTTGCCGTGGAACTCGCCGACGGAGAGGCCTTGCCTTCGGAGGGCATTTTCGACGTCCTTGGCGATCTGGACTGCGGCCGGTTCGTACCGGTGATTCCAGAAGACGGCCGTCGCTTTCGTCTCACCCACCAGAGCGACGAGCGTTTCGACCGTGCGACCGGTCTGGATGATCAGTCGGCTGCCCAGCTCGCGCAGATCAGCGTCAAGGGCAGCCAGCGCGTGGTGAAGCCACCACCGACTTGCAGCTCCAGGCGGCCACTCGCCCTCGTCTTCGGGCGACCAGGTATAGACGGGAACCACCGGGCCGCCGTGTTCGACGGCCGCCAGCAAGGCGGGGTTGTCCGCCAGTCGCAGGTCGTGCCGGAACCAGATGATGGAATTAGCCATCGTGCACAACCGGAACAGGGGTCGTGGTCAACGTCCAGTGCCGCGCTCTCGGCAAGTCAGTTATGCACTGGCGGGCAAGCCCCTCGACCGAGGCTCGGGACGAAAGCCGCCAATGGCACCCGCCGAGTCGGCGAAAGTCGCCAACCGAAAAGGGCACCGGCAATCATAGCAGGCACATCCTACACGGCCGGGCCAGTCTCACACCAGCTTCTTGGCCGCCGCCAGAGCCGCTTCGTAATTCGGCTCGTGCGTGACTTCCTTGACCAGCTCGACGTACTGCACCTTGCCGGCCTTGTCGACCACCAGTACCGCCCGGGCCAGCAGACGAAGCTCCTTGAGCAACAGGCCATAGGCCGTCGCGAAAGCGGCGTCATGGTGGTCCGAGAGCGTGCGAACGCGATCGATGCCCGCCGCTCCGCACCAACGCCTCTGGGCGAACGGCAGATCCATGCTGATGGTCAGGATCTCGATGTCGTTCCCCAGTGCGGCGGCCGCTTGGTTGAACTTCCGTGTCTGAGTGTCGCACACGGCCGTATCCAGCGATGGAACACACGACAGGATCAGCACCTTCCCGCGAAGCGAGCCGATTTGCACCGGCGACAGGTCATTGGCCAGAAGCGTCGCCTCGGGCGCCGCGCCGCCCACTCTGACTTCGTTGCCCACCAGGGTCAGCGGCCCGCCTTTGAAGGTGACGATGCCTTTTCGTTCGGTCATGACTCGTGGTCTCCTTTCATGCGGTTTTACCGTGGTCGCGATTCTACTCGGTGCGCTGCTGTCAGGGGCAGCCCACCGGTCCACAGGTCAACCGATTGACGAGCTATTCTATAGCCTCCTGGAAGCACGAGACCACCGCAAGCCGGTTTTCTCGCCAAACGCCAAACCCGGGCCAACGGCTCCCACCAAGCCCCATCCTCGGCCGGGAGGAACCGCAGGTTGGCTGTTCGGCAAAGGTAGGTGGGGCTTTACTCGACGATTCACTGAACCGTGCGGACCACGCGGAGGAAAGACGCGGGAAGTCCTGCCACCTATTCAGGTCCTTCCGCGGCTCTCCTTCTTCATCGCCTCGATGACGCCTGCTCCAACAGCGTTATCAGCCCAGGAGTGCATCATCGGGCAGTGGTGGTGTGGGGTGTGGTGATACAGCGGCCTCAAAGACGGCCTTCACGAACGCGTGCGGCTCAGCCAGACGCCGCAATTCTATCACGTCTTGTTCGCCATCGGCCGCATCCGGCTGAATGGCGTACAACTTCTGTTGATCGAAGCGGCAGCGGATTCTCTCGCGATCGAGTGGAATACGCTTCCGGCAAGTCAGCGATGTTCTCCACATCCTCCCGCGCAGGATATCGAGGCGGCGCGGGGCGACCCGATAGTACAGATTGCGCGGCGCGACAACAATCGCTGAGCCCGCGAGCAAGTAGATGCTTACCTTTAACATCGCGTTCACCTGTTGGCTTGCGTCCAGACCGCCTATCACACCCTCAATCACCGCCCACGACAGGACGAACACCCAAAGCCAATATCTGGACAATGTGGCAGCGGCTATAAAGGGCTCCCTGAATTGACCGTCGAGTTTTAGGTCGGAGAGCTCTCGCCGTGTCCCGTAGCACTCCAGGCGGGGGTTGCCTTTGCCCGAGAGCGACAGGTTCCCTTCCAGGCTCTGGTCTGTGGGGGTGTCTGAACTCCGGCGCAGGCTCCGGATCTGCCACAGAAGGAATACGATGTACACTCCGAGAAGCGACAAGAGCGACGAATAAACGATCAACCTGGGCAAGTGGAGAAGCGATGCCACAGCATCGCCAAACAGGAAGCTCGCTAGAAGGCAGATTCCGACGATACGAAGACCTGACCACCATTCTGGCAGATCAACGGATAGATGGGTATGATAGGTTGTGTGCCAAGTCAGTTGAAGTGAATCAGTCGCCTCGTGAGGTTTCTCGTCGGCGGTATCGCGCCCCAGACGCGCTTGGGGCCGGCCGGTCTGCCCGCCTTCAGCCGGACAGGCACAACGTTCTGCATGTCCATCGCCGTTCATTGCGACTCCAGAACGATCTCCGCCTCATCGGCGTAGCAGTGGATCATACTACTCTCGACATCATGCAATTCCCAAGAGACTCTGTCCCAATGCCGGTCAGAGATGTCTGTGAGCGCAAGACCGCTGGTGGTCGACCCAACGCACGCATTACTCAGAGACAAGTCGCGGACACTTCGAAGGGTCAAACGCAAGCAACAGGGTGGAGTCCGTCGACTTGATTCTATCACGAGGTCGAATCGTGAGATCACTCGCTCATCACGTGGTTCTCCGTGGAGGCGACATTCTCGCAACCTCTGGAACCCGCTCAGACTCAGTGAGAGCCCCGTTTGATCTCGCGATATTCGCCCGATCAGCCGTTCCACTTCAAGTAAGCCCGCGATTTCGCGCATCTCACGCCTCCCAAATAAGGCTGCAACCCGATCGGCCAGGCGGCGCCAACAGTCTCCTGATGAACCGCTGAATACGCGGACCACGCGGAAGAAAGACGCGGGAAATCTTTCCGCGTATTCAGCGTATTCCGCGGTCTATCTTCTCTACTCAGGCCCAAGAGGACCGGGAGGGCCGACGGGGGCGGCGGGCTCACTTTGGACCTCCGCGTCGGCCCCACGGTAGCGCCGACGCCCTTGTCGGCGATTCTCAATCCCATTTCAGGATCGCGCCCGTGCTGGCGCTGGTGGCCAGGGCGCTGTACTTGGCCAGGCAGCCCTTGGTGTAGCGCGGTTTGGGCGGCGTCCAGGACTTGCGTCGCTCGGCGATCTCCGCGTCGGACAGCTTAACGTTCAGCTTGTGGCCGGGGATGTCGATCTCGATGACGTCGCCGTTGCGCAGCAAGCCGATGGTGCCGCCGGAGGCCGCTTCGGGGCTGACATGGCCGATGCAGGCGCCTGCGGTCCCGCCGCTGAAGCGTCCGTCGGTGATCAGGGCGACAGTCTTGGCCAGTTCCGGCCGTCCTTTGATATAGCTGGTCGGAGCGAGCATCTCCTGCATGCCCGGGCCGCCCTTTGGGCCTTCGTAGCGGATGACCACCACGTCACCGGGCTTGACCTTGCCCTTCAAGATGCCCTCGCAGGCGTCCTCCTGACTCTCGAAGATCACGGCCGGTCCGGTGTGCTTGAGCATCTCCTTATCCACGCCGGCTGTCTTGACCACCGCGCCTTCAGGGGCGAGGTTGCCGTACAGGATGCTCAGACCGCCCTGTTGCGAATAAGCCTTCTCCACGGTTCGGATGCAGTCGAACGGATCGAATTGGCCCTTCTCCATCGCTGCCAGTACCACCGCGCCGCCCTTTTCGGCGTTGTCGGTGTAGACGCTCAATTCGCTTCGTTTGGCGGTGCTCAGCCCGTCAGTGCGGACCTTCTCGCCGCGCACGCGGATGTCGCTGCCCTGGATGTTTTGTCCGATCGTCTTGCCGGTGACGGTGATGGTCTCGGTGTGAAGCAGGCCGGGCTTGCCGCGGGCCACCTCGCCCAGGATGGTGATGATCCCGCCGGCGGCCTGGCAATCCTCGATATGGTAGATGCGGCCGTTGTCACCTGACGACGGGGCCACCTTGCACACGTTCGGTGTCTTGAGCGACAAGGCGTCGATGTCCTTGAGCGTGAAACTGACACCGGCCTCGTTGGCAATCGCCAGTATGTGCAGAACGGTGTTGGTCGATCCGCCCATGGCCATGTCCAGAATCATCGCGTTCTCGAACGCCTGCTTGGTCATGATATCCAGCGGCTTGGGCGCGTCGGCCTTGGCCATCTCGACGATCCGCTCGGCCGCCCGGCGATACAGCTCCTTGCGATCGTCGCTCGTTGCCAGAATGGTGCCGTTGCCCGGCAGGGCCATGCCCAGGGCCTCGCACAGGCAGTTCATGCTGTTGGCGGTGAACATGCCCGAGCAACTGCCGCAAGTCGGGCAGGCGTGGTTCTCAATCTCGCGAACCGTCTTCTCGTCCATCAGCCCGGCGGCGTGCTGGCTCACGGCGTAAAACGCGCTGATCAGGTCGACCTTCTTGCCGTCGGGGGTGCGGCCGGCCTCCATGGGCCCCCCGCTGACGAAGATCGTCGGGATGTTGCACCGGGCGGCGGCCATGAGCATGCCCGGAATGATCTTGTCGCAGTTGGGGATGCAGATCATCGCATCGAAGCGGTGAGCCTCGAGCATCGACTCGACGCAGTCGGCGATCAGCTCGCGGCTGGCCAGCGAGAACTTCATCCCCGCATGGCCCATGGCGATGCCGTCGTCAATGCCGATGGTGTTGAAGATAAACGGAACGCCCCCGGCCGCCCGGACGGCCTCCTTGACGAAATACCCGACGCGGTCCAAATGTGCGTGGCCGGGGACAATGTCGGTATACGAATTGCAGACGGCAATGAACGGTTTGTCGATGTCGGCATCCGTGAAATTGCCCGTACCCTTCAGCAGACTCCGGTGCGGTGCCCGCTCAACGCCTCGTTTGATCAGATCGCTTCGCATGTCAACTCAACCTTTCGATAGAACTCAAGAGCTTCCGCGGACCGCACTGCGCCCGTCAAGGCTCCGCGACGGCCGGCGTGGATGGAGCATTATACCCCATCGTCGCACATCGCAACGTCGTGGTCGGCGGCACATCTGAAATCTCAGATTGGGGATCTCAAATCGGCAAGACACGCCCACGCCATGCCGTGTACGTGTTTAGCGTGCAAGACAGCGGGTCAGGCACTTTTTGCCGTCTTCTTGTCGCCGACGAGTCCCGCCGGACTGAGCCAACCTCTCCAAATTGCACCGCGAACCGCATTTGGGCAAAAAGAGCCAGACCCCAACACGCTAAACACGTACCATGCCGTGGGCATGGCACCCGGCTCCGGGCGGGCATGGCACGGCCGGATACCGTGTCTATAATCATCTCGTTGAAACCGAAACAGGAGTGTTGCCATGCCCGGACCATTGAACAAATACAGTTCCCGCATCACCCAACCCAAGTCGCAGGGGACCTCGCAGGCCATGCTCTACGGAGCCGGCCTGAGCGAGGAAGACATGAACAAGCCGCAGGTGGGCATCGCGGCCGTGTGGTGGGAGGGCAACCCCTGCAACATGCACCTGAACGACCTAGCCGCCCGGGTGAAGCAGGGCGTGCAGGCGGCGGGCATGGTCGGGTTGCGGTTCAACACTATCGGAGTCAGCGACGGCATCGCCATGGGCACCGACGGCATGAGCTACTCGCTGCAATCGCGCGATATCATTGCCGACTCGATCGAGACGGTCGTGGCCGCCCAGTGGTACGACGCCTGCGTCACACTTCCCGGTTGCGATAAGAACATGCCCGGCTGCGTCATGGCCATGTGCCGGCTCAACCGGCCGGGGTTGGTGGTCTACGGCGGGACCATCCGAGCGGGCCACCTCGGCGACCAACCCATCGACATCGTCTCGGCGTCTCAGTCTTACGGCCAGTACCTGTCTGGAGAGATCACCGCCGCCCAGCGCGACCAGATCGTCCGCTGCAGTTGCCCTGGCCCGGGTGCCTGCGGCGGTATGTACACCGCCAACACCATGGCCAGCGCGATCGAAGCGCTGGGCATGTCGCTGCCGTACAGCGCGTCGATCCCGGCGGAGGACCCCGCCAAGCTCGACGAATGCTTCCGCGCCGGCCAGATGATGCGCCGCTTGCTGGAGCTTGACCTCAAGCCGCGCGACATCATGATCCGCCGGGCGTTCGAGAACGCCATGGTGGTGGTAATCGCTCTCGGCGGATCGACCAACTCAGTTCTGCACCTGGTCGCGATGGCTCGGACGGCCGGGGTCGACTTGAGCATCGACGATTTCCGGCAGGTCTCTGATCGAGTGCCGTACCTGGCCGACTTGAAACCCAGCGGCAAATACGTCATGGAAGATCTGCACAAGGTCGGCGGCACACCGGCGGTTATGAAGTACCTGCTCGAAAAGGGCTTCCTCGACGGCGATTGCCTCACCATCACCGGCAAGACGCTGGCCGAGAACCTCACAGATTTGCCCGGACTCACACCGGGGCAGGATCTGATCAGGCCGATCGAGAAGCCCATCAAACCAACCGGTCACATCCGCATTCTTCGCGGAAATCTCGCGCCCGAGGGGGCCGTCGCCAAGATTACCGGCAAGGAAGGCAAGCGCTTCAGCGGGCCGGCCCGCGTGTTCGATTGTGAAGAGAACATGCTCGCGGCCGTTGAGAAGAAGATCATCTGCAAGGGCGACGTGGTGGTCATCCGCTACGAGGGCCCCAAGGGTGGGCCCGGCATGCCGGAGATGCTGACGCCGACGGCGGCGATCATGTCCACCGGGCTCGGCAAGGATGTCGCTTTGATCACCGACGGGCGTTTTTCGGGCGGCTCGCACGGCTTCATCGTCGGGCACATCTGCCCTGAGGCACAGGATGGCGGCCCGATTGCCCTGCTTCGCGATGGCGACTCGATCACCATCGATGCGGAAGCCAACACCCTCAGCGTTGACCTACCCGATGCGGAGCTCGCCCGTCGCCGCGCCGCCTGGACGATGCCGCCCTACAAGGCCACCCGCGGCACGCTGTACAAGTACATCAAGAACGTCAAGCCGGCCTCGCTCGGCTGCGTGACGGATGAATGAACCCGCACCGGCCGCTCATTCAAATGGTACCGGCTCAGCCTTGCCCGACTTGTTCGACTTGCCGGCCAGTTCCAACACCGCGATCACCCGGCGGGCGCTTTCGGGCGTGACCATCAGCGGTTCGCCGTCCAGCAGGTGGTCGGCCAGTCTCGCGTAATAGGGCTTCCAGTCATCCTTCGGGTACTCCACCTCGATTTGCTGTTTGACGCCGCCGGCGTAACTGGTGACCTGCACCGGCTTGTTCCAGTCGCAGGTCAATCCGCCCTGGGTACCCAGGATGCGCCACTTCGGCTTGATCGCGGCCGCGACGCTCGATACCTCCAATTCTCCCAGGCGGTCGCCCTCGAAACGGATGATCGCCTTGCAGTGGTCTTCGTTGCTCACGTCGTGCCAGACGCGCTTGCTCATGAAGCCGGTGACCGTCCGTATCTTGTACGGCATCAGGTTGAGGATCCAGTCGATGAAGTGCGCCCCCCAATCGTAGATCGCACCGCCGCTGATCG
Organism: uncultured Planctomycetales bacterium; assembly: GCA_964615635.1. GTDB lineage: Bacteria > Planctomycetota > Phycisphaerae > UBA1845 > PWPN01 > JAUCQB01. Next base: position 4,324 of record CAZTQK010000105.1, on the reverse strand, counting down.
CCTTGTGCGACCTCCACCAGTCGCCCGGGTGCTGGTAGCCGCCCATGAACATCTCACAGTGAAACGGTTCGCCGATCAGGCCGTCTTCGATGATCTTCCTGATCGCCAGATAGTCGCTGTCCATGCGCCGGCTCTGGAACACGGTCAGCAAGAGCCTCTTCTCGCGGGCGGCCTTGATCATCTTCGTCGCCTGCTCGACGGTGAGGCAGAAGGGTTTCTCGGAAACGACGCCGAGGCCGGCTCGCAGCAGGTCCATCGTCAGCGGGGCATGCACGGCGTGCGGCGTGATGTTGACGGCGATGTCCACCAGGCCGGAAGCGGCCATCTTCTTGTGGTTATCGAAAGTGCGGACGTCGGGAAAATCCTTCAGGGCGGCCTCGGCCCGCGCGGGGTTGATGTCGCACACGGCCGTAGTCGTCATCCCCGAGGCGGCCCTGATGAAGTCGGAGTGCAGCTTGCCCATGTTGAAGGTCGGGCCATAGCCCACAATGCCGAATCGTACGGGTCCGCTCTTATTCGACCGCGTTGCCCACCAGATGCCCCGGTGGATGAGCTTGCCGAAGGCCGGGTTGCGAAACGCCCGCTCGTCGTGGCCCAGGATGGTGTAGAACACGCGTCCCCGGCCGTACTCGCGGACATAGGCTGCCGGCTGCTTCTCGAACTGCCACTTGCCGGTCATCACGGCGCGCAAGTCGGCCTTCGTTCGCCGCTTGCAGAGGTAGAACTCATCGGTGATGCGGAACTCGCTGAAGCGGCGAGACACTTCGTGCTCCTGGTCGGCAATGTTGACGGCAAATTCGCAGACCGGCCCGTGGCCGCTGAATTGCGTGCCGACCATCTCCATGTACCGCTCGTTGGTGACGAAGGAATCGTTGGCGCAGTGGATGCCGACTAACGCCCCGCCGCCGGCAACCCAGTCGCACAGGCCCTTCTCCTGCGCCTTGCTCAGCTTGCCGCCCTGGGTGTAAACGATCACCACGTCATAGCCGCCCAGTTTCCTGAACGCTTCACGGTCCGACGTGACCGTACACTCGGCTGTGCCGTAGCTCTTGAGGAAATCCGCCAGAATCCGCCCGCAGGCGTCAAAGGGGTGATAGTCGCCCCCGATCATCAACAACGCTTTCTTCATGGAAACATGACTCCTCGAACACGCTTCGCGGAGCGGGCTCCACCCGCCGGACGCAACTTCGCCCGACGCGCGGCGCCTGTCTGCTCTGCGTGCTCCGCAACAGCGCGAATATGTTCCGGCATGCAGGCTTCGGCGTCAACGCGTGCGGAAGCGGGTCCGTGACAGTCTGGGCGGCTCTTTCAGAACCCCGAGCGCAAGCGAGGGGCCCTTGACCGATTTCCATCAGCGGTCGAGGGCAGGCCAAACCGGAAAACGGCCACATCACAGAAGGGCCGCTCCCTCACGGTCGCGGTTCTGAAAAAGCCGTATGGCCTTCCCGCCTGAACGGTCACGGACCCGGTGGAAGGCGCGTGGTCGCTACAGAAGTACAACACCGCGCCGCCGGAGCTCGTCGCGGCTCTCTTCCGGCCAGATGCTGCTCTGCACCTCGCCGACGTGGGCTTTGCGCAGGAAGAACATGCACAGGCGCGACTGGCCGATGCCGCCGCCGATGGTCTGCGGCAGTTCGCCGGCCAGCAGTCGCTTGTGGAAAAGCAGATTGAGGCGATCCTCGGCGCCCCTGATGGCCAGTTGCTGCTTGAGAGTATCGGCGTTCACTCGGATACCCATCGATGACAGTTCGAACCCGCGGTTGAGCACCGGGTTCCACACGAAGATGTCGCCGTTGAGCCCCGGCCCGCGTTCGGTGGGCGTGATCCAGTCGTCGTAGTCGGGGGCCCGGCCGTCGTGCGGCTCGCCGTTGGATAGCTTGGCTCCAATGCCAATGATGAATACCGCTCCAAGCTCCTTGGCGATCTGGTTCTCGCGGTCGCGGGGCGACAGGTCGGGCCAGCGCTGCTCGAGTTCAACCGAGTGTACGAACCGGATCTTCTCCGGCAGCGTCGGTTTGATTCACGGGTGAATCGCTGCGCTGTGTTGCTCCGTGCCCCGGATGACCTCATAGATGCGTTCGACGATCCAGCACAGGAAGTTCAGGTTCCGCTCGTCCGGCCGCATGACCCGTTCCCAGTCCCACTGGTCCACGTAGATGGAATGAATCTCGTCGAGCACTTCATCGGGACGGATGGCGTTCATGTCCGTGTAGAGCCCCTCACCGGCATTGAAGCCGTAGTCGGCCAAGGCCATCCGCTTCCACTTGGCCAGCGACTGGACAATCTCCGCCCTCCGCTCGTTCATGCCCTTGATCGGGAACGATACCGGCCGCTCGACGCCGTTCAGGTTGTCGTTGATTCCCGTGTCGGCCAGGACGAACAGTGGGGCGCTGACCCGCGACAGACTCAGCGCTTCGGCCAGGTTCGTCTGGAAGAACTCCTTGATTGTGCGAATTGCCTTCTCAGTCTGCCTCAGGTCGAGTAGCGGCTTGTAACTCATGCCATCTCCACAGTAATGACCGGCGATTAAATCCGACCGGTTTCTTCCAGCCTCCCGTTCAGACAAATGGGCGTTCCATGGTAGCCGAGCGGTTCGGCCGAGACAAACGAGTGCGGGCAGGTTGCCCTGAAGTGGGTCCATGACAGTCTGAGCGGCTCTTTCAGAACCCCGAGCGTAAGCGAGGGGCCCTTGACCGATTTCCATAAGCGGTCAAGGGCAGGCCAAACCGGAGAATGGCCACATCACAGAAGGGCTGCTCCCTCACGGTCGCGGCTCTGAAAGAGATCATTGAAAGAACCGCAGCATTTCTCCGCCGAATCTGTCGCGCTGCGCTCAAGTGGGTCCATCAGGCAGGCCCCGGACCGCGTCTACCGAATGCCCAGCAGCTTGTGCAGTTGCACCGACAGCCGCCAGGGAGGATTGTCCTGGACAAGACGAAGGCACCAGGAAAGCGTTTCAGAGTCAACACGTCCCTCCTGGAAGGCCGGAGCGATGAGGTAGTGGTCGGCCCGGACGGTAGAAGTCGGGAGCGGCTGCCCGGCCGTCAGCACGTATTTCACCTCGTCCGCTGTTCGCTGCTGGATCTTGTCTTCCGGCATCTTCGGGCTGACGGTGATCCAATCGAGTCCGTCCGGCAACTCGATGCTGCCGTTGGTTTCGATGGCCAATCTGTAGCCGGCCTCGTGCAGACCGTCGATCAGCTCCCGATCAACCTGGAGAGCCGGCTCGCCGCCGGTGAGAACGACCCATTCGCATCGTGGTCCGGTCGATCGCAGCTCGACGATGATCTCTGCCAGCGTCATCTCCTTGGCTGCGGCATGATGGGTGTCGCAGTCAAAGCCGACGGTGGCGGCAGTGCATGCCTGGTTGCAGCCCGAGAAGCGAACAAAGAGCGCCGGCGTCCCCGCGCGCACCCCTTCGCCCTGAAGGGAATAGAAGATTTCGTTAATACGATAAGTGCCCATGGATCTGGCGGGTGTCTGTTGACGCGGCAGGTCTCCGCCGCCCTTGCGGCTCCGACCCTGCCCTACCCTTCGAACCCTAACCCTCTACTCGCTTACCTCCGCCCGGCAGTTGTCGGTCTCGCAGAGCACGACCCGCACCAGCCGAACGCCCGTACCGGCGAGCTGCTGCGGTCCGACGACGTCCAGCAGGTATCGGGCCAGGTTCTCGGCCGTCGGGTTGACATCCATCACGAAGAGCTTCTGCCCCTGTATCAGCGACATCGCATCGAGGACCTCCCGGTCATCCTTGTTGCAGATGAAGCCGTGGTCCCAATGCCGATCGATCCAGCCGCCGAGTCGATCCCTGAGCACGCTGAAATCTATCACCCGGCCGAGGCTGTCGAGTTGTTCGGCTGTGGCATGAAACTCGACCGTGTAATTGTGCCCGTGGATATGGGCGCACTTGCTCTCGTGTTGCCACAAACGGTGGCCGGCGCTGAACTGAATGGTGCGAACGATTGTGGTCATGATGGTCGGTGCCGGGCATCTCCTCGTTCGGCGGTGGCGGTGACGCGGATGCCGCCGCGGGGGTTGAACCGGCCCGTCACCCGCAGCCACAACGGCCGGATCTGCTCAAAAAGGTCGGAGGCGATCCTGTCGACCAGGCTCTCGTTGAAACCGGGTTCGTTTCGATACTTCCAGAGATACAGCTTGAGCGACTTGGTCTCGACCAGGAATCGGTCGGGGACATATTCGATGACCATCTGCCCGAAGTCCGGCTGACCGGTCACCGGGCACAGGGAGGTGAACTCCGAGCACTCCAGGCACACGGTCGTCGCTTGGCCGGACCATTCGATCAGGTCCAGCTTGTCCGTGGGCT
>CAZTQK010000104.1:0-16035 GCA_964615635.1 uncultured Planctomycetales bacterium | reverse complement strand
TCCACAGGTATGTGCCGCCGCTGTAACCAGGCCGCTACCAGGTCGTGGTTCTATACGACAATAGCTCCCCGATAGCCGGGTCATGGAATACGTCAAGTCTGATCGTGTTCTCGTAGGATCCATTCGAGCTGATCATCAAGCCCGCCGGCGCGGATTCTCGGCCGGCGAGTCAGCCGCAATAGGCATTCCCTTCCTGCTCCAGCGATGCTGAACCATGGCCACGCAAAACCGTGGCCACGGCACCCGGCATTCTCACTCATGGGCACTTGGATTCGAGGCCAGACCGAGGATGTCCGTGAGGTAGGCGACGGAGTCCTGGTAACCAAGCGTCCAAGGCTGAAGGTCGGCGGAGACGAGGGTGAGCGGCGATCTTTTGAGTTGTCTTGACAGCATTCGCTCGACATTCAGGCCGGCACCCTGGCACTGTGCTCCGGTCATGAGGTCATCGGGGTCGGAGACGTGTTCCAGGCCCAGCAGGTGGCCCATCTCGTGTGCGGCGATCATTCCCAGAGCCCGGCCGTAAGTCTCGCGTCCCAACAGGCGAGCCAACTGCAGCGCCGGCTGGTTCGCATCCACGAGGGCGACGTCGTCCGGGTAGGCGTTGCGGCTGTCGGCGATCTCCGCGAGGCCGTAACCGAACAAGGGCAATTCGCTTGGCCCGATGTAGATTACGCTGAAAGGCTCTGCGGGCGTCGGGTCCTCGTCCGTCAAGACAATCAGGTCGTACGGAGCGTAGACTGCCCGAAACTGCTCGACGGCCGTGTTGCGGACAACGGCGTTATCGATGTCGCCGATCCGAATCGGTGCGATCAACCCATTGCGAAAGGTAACAGCCTCCTGACCGCCGAAGTGCAGCACGACTGTCTGCAGCCGCGGTGCCGGCGGTGTCACGCCCTGCAACCGCGTAAGACGGGCGACGGGTTCGTTTCTCTCCGACACGAATCCCAAATCTAGGCGGAGATAAGCAGAGGCCGTGTCGCGGGTGATCGGGATTCGCAGTACCCGCGTCCGGCCGTCGAAGTCGCGCGTGCTGCCCCCTGGTATCTGGACGTGGTCAACATCGTACAAGCTTACCCACGCGACGACGTCGCCGACCGGCTCGATCTCGAGAATCTCCCCCTCGGCCAGGGGACCAAGCTGATAGAAACGCAGCGAGAGATAGTCCGCGGCCCTGACGTACTGGCCGAGTTGCCCGCTCAAGAACGCGGTCACCTCGGGCTGGGGTGCGTCGGTGACCTCAGCCACACCATCAACCCAGCCCACAGCAGGGGCATCGGCAAACACCGCGTTCAGGTCAATGGGCGTCAGGGGACTCAGGCACGTGCCGGCGCTGGTCAGACCGTCGCCGAGACTGCCGAAGAACTCGCCCGCACCGAGGAACGCCCCCGCACAACCCGGCATGCTCATACACAGCAGCCCGATCGCGATGCTCGAGCACTTGCCTCGTTGTGTCATCGCCGATGCCTCCCGTTTGGTTTTGCGAAACCGCTCCGGCACCAATCATCACCTGGCCGACCTCAGTTGGCCACCTCGATCGTCACGGTGCATTCGGTATGTCGGCGGTCGAACGGGAGTCGGATCTCGATTCGGCCTTCGGCGGGTTCGGCACGGCCATCCTTGCGGTAGGGATTGTGCGGCAGGGCCGGCCAGAAGAGGCTCGCGGTGTCGGGAACGAGCAAACGGGCGGCGCCGTGTGAGACTCCGCCGGCGACCTGCGCGGGTGTCCAGGCAATGGATGCGTCACCGAGCGTCACGCTCTGTTCGCCGGCCGTCTCCAGCAGCTTTTTCATGTGCGGCAGCAGCGTCAGGTGAGCGGCGACGGGGTCATCCTTAAGCCCCGGTACCGACAGAATCAGGTCCAGCCGGTGGTCATCCTTCGGCTGGATGCGGATCCGGCAGACCTGCTTGCCATAGGTCAGATCCAGGCCCAACTGCGGCTCGCGAATGAGTTTGGCTTCGCTGGGCACGTGGAACAGCGGGCCTTTGGGCAGAAAGTCGGGGTTCTCGTCGCCGGGTTTGTGCTGGAGCAGGGCCATGTCACCGACGGTGAAGTTGCTCCAGGCCGGTTGCAGCTTGGTATTGCCGCCGCCGACGATCAGGCCGGTCTTCTCGTGAAAAATGCTCACGAAGTTCTGGCGGTCCTGGTGCCATCGCGACTTGGGAATCGGCGCGGTGTAGGCCGACACGCAGACGTACCACGGTCCTCGCCGCAGGACCGCCGCCCGATCGAGGCCCTTCTCGGTCATGACCTCCAGCGAGCCGCTCGGGCTGACCGCCGTTGAGTCCATTTGGCCTTCCTGGCCGTGTATCAGCAGGCTGGCAATCAGATCGCTCGACAGCGGCTCTTTACCCAACTTGGCCCAGAGGGTGTGGAGCAGCGCCCGGCCCGCAGGCGTGAAGGTGAAACCCGCATTCGCGGAGTGCACACCGTGGTGGTACGGATTGCGTTCGTCGATGGTCTCGACAATCGACCCGTCGGGATAGGTGAACATGTTGTGGAAGCGGATGGCCTTGTCGATGGCCGGCAGGACGCGTTGATCGCCGGAAGCCGAGTAGTACGTGCCCAGGGCGTCAATGTACACGAAGTTGTACCGGACGACCGGGCCGGCGTCCTCGGACCAGTAGCCGCCTTCGAACTGCGCACCGACCACCTTCTGCATGAAACCGGCAGCCTTTTCGCACCATTCGGGCTTGCCGAGCATCTTGCCCGCGAAGTACAGACCCATTGCGTGATGCGCGGGGATGTTGTGCACGTGGCCCAACTGGCCGCGGGCAATGCCGTCGTAGCCGAGCGTCAGGGCCTTCTCCCAGGCAGCGCGACGGTCGGGGGGCATGTCATCGCGGATGAGCATGAAGGCGCGGATCCAGCGAGAGTAGGTCCAGGGCATCCAGATCTTGCCCCACTCGCTGCCGTCCTTCTTGCGGAAGACCCACTTGCCGTCTTTGTCGGCATCCGCGATCAGGGCGTCGCCGGCCTTCATGATCGTTTCAAGCAACTGCTTGTCCTTGTAGTACTTGTTGGCAGGGCCTTGTTGCGAGTAGGCGACCGCCAGCGGGAACATGAGGTTCTGGTCGGTACAGATCCAGATCCCTTTGCCGAAGTGCCCGGTCTTGGCGTCGTAAGTCGTGAGAATACCAGGGACTTGGCGCACGAGGTCGCCGAGAACGCGATCCTTGTACTTGAACTCCCCGGCCGAGGCGGTTGTCATCGTGATCGAAGCCGCCAGTAGGGCCAATAGGTGTCTGAGCATGATGATTCCTCCACACAAGTGTCAGTGGTCCAGATGATATCAGCTTGGCACTGGTTCTGTCACGATGGGAGGTGTCGAGGGCGGCAGCAGTTGATTTTCGCGTCGGGGTTTCAGTATGTTGGCCGCACGACGGACTTGTGTTCGAGTTTGAATTGACCACGCAGACAGAGAATCGGGAGTCATCATGAAGGTTGTTCGCTTTGAAGATCCGACGGGGAAAGTGTGCGTTGGTGAGTGGATCGCGCCGGACCAAGCCAAGCTGATCAGCGGCGATCTGTACGGTTCTTATGAAGTCACGTCTCAGACCGCCAGGGTCACGCGGCTGTTGGCTCCGGTGACGCCGGTGAACGTCATTGCGATCGGCTTGAACTACCGGCGGCCCGCGGCGGAGGGCGGGCAACAGGTGCCCGATTTTCCGCTGGTTTTCGTCAAGTTGACCACCAGTGTGATCGGGCCGGGCGATCCCATCCTGTTGCCGGTCGACGCACCGGACGAGGTGGACTACGAGTCGGAGTTGGCCGTGGTGATCGGCAAGACGGCCCGGAAGGTCAGCGAGGCTGATGCCCTCAAGTACGTACTGGGCTACACCTGCGCCAACGACGTATCCGCCCGCGACTGCCAGATCCGCCGCGACAAGCAGTGGGCCCGGGCCAAGGGTTTCGACACTTTCTGCCCGCTGGGGCCGTGCCTGCTGATCGACCCGAAGCAGGATCCCAATGCGTTTCCCATCCGGGGCCGGCTCAACGGCAAGGTCATGCAGGAGTCGAACACGGCCGACATGATCTTCTCCGTGCCCAAGCTGATCAGCTATCTCTCGCACCAGTTCACGCTCCTGCCGAGCACGGTGATCGTGACCGGCACTCCCGAAGGTGTGGGCGTTGCCCGCAAGCCTCCCGTGTTCCTTCGAGAAGGTGACACCTTTACGGTCGAGATCGACGGAATCGGAGAACTGGTCAACCCGGTGGCCAGGGACGAGTGAAGTCGTCAGTGGTCAGTTCTCAGTTGTCAGAGTCTGCGTGACAAACGCGGGGAGCAGAACCTGACGCCGCGCCGGGGTCCAGGCTCGCCCCGGTTTGTCTCCGCGCGCATTCGGAGGTTTGGCGGCCGCTTGGGGGTTGACAGACGGCCGATCGTTGATTATGGATCATGCACGATTGGGTGCGTTTGCCCATCTGCTGTCTCGGGTGATGAACGATCATGCATCCTTCAGCCATTTCACGATTGAGCTTTGTTGAACAGGCATACCAGGCCATCAAGCAACGTATCGTCGGCGGAGATTTCGGGCCGGGCACACAGCTCAATATTGACGCCCTGGCGCGGCAGCTCGGCGTCAGTAACTCGCCTATCCGTGAAGCCTTACGTCGACTGGAGAACGAGCGTTGGGTGGAAACGATCCCGTTTCGCGGGGCGTTCGTGCGGCCGTTCGATCAGTCGGAGCTGGCCGACCTCTACGAACTCCGCGCGATGCTCGAATTGTCGGCCCTGCGCAAAGTGATGCCGCGCCCGGACGCCGGCAGGCTGGAGTCTCTGGCCAAGGCACTGCGCGACATCAGAACGGCGGTGCGGAAGAACGATCCGATGGCCTATCTCGCCGCCGATACGCGGTTTCATCAATCGGTCGTGGACATGGCCGGCAACGAAAGACTGAGCGAGATGTATGCCACCCTGGTCGAGCAGGGCAAGTGCTTCATGCTCGGACGGGGGCCGGGGAGCATGGCCCGCTATCGCAAGGGGCGAGATCAGCATGGAGCCATTTTCGATGCCATTTGCGGGGGCGATACGACAGCGGCTGTCAGACTGCTGGCGGATCACCTGCGGATCGCCTTTGATGACACACCCGCGAAGGGTGGGAAAAAATGAGAGCTGTGCCATGCGACTGCAACATGTGACAGGGACCGGATTCATCCTTTCCGCATCCATAGCGGCCGTGGTGGTCTTCGCCCTCACGGGGTGTACGGCAGGCCCGGGACGCGGCCTGGACGCCGGGCAGGAAGCACGCGGACCGTGGTCGATGCGAATGACGGCCATGACGCGGGACGGGGCGCTGGATCTGAAAGCCAAGCCATGGTGGCCGCAAGCGGCCGCGCTCAAACTCGGCGAGCAGTTCGTCGTGCCGGCTGACGATGAAGCGGTCGATCGTATGCTCGTCCGCCGCGAGAGGGTGACGCTTCGCAACGGCACGGAGCTGGAGGCCATTGTCTGGGTCATCGACGATGACGGAGATGGCAGCATTGCCCGGGGCGGTGACAAGATCAACGATTGCTATGTCGTCGACCATGGGGGCGACGGCGTGGTTGACCGCATGGTCGATTGGATGGACAGCAATTACGACGGCGTGCCCGACGAAATGGACATCCGCTACTTCACCGACGGTCGGCTCAACAACTGCTGGTTCGGCATGGACTTTGACGGCGATGGGCACATGTGGAGCCTGTCGGGTTACGAGTACGGCGGCCCGAGCTTCTTCGAGGCCGACCCGTACGGCAACAACATGATTTACATGAACAAGTTCAACCCCAACCTCGGCCGATGGAGCCCCATCTCCGAGTGCCCGTTCGCCTTCTACGACACCGACGGCGACGGCCAGAGCGAGGAGGTGGTCCGGTTCAGCGCGGTGCCGCTGAAATACGACGTGGGGAAGTATCCCGATTACGCCAATACGGCTTACGCCCTGCCTTGGAAGGATGAACTTGAGCGGATGGGCGTGGTCAACATCCGCTACGGTTTCGACATCGACAATCTGAGCGACAGCAAGACGCCGCTGCATTACGATTTCGGTTTCAACCTCGTCAACAAGGTGCCCTATCAGTTTCCGGGCATGTATCACTACAACCCGCTGCGACGTCCGCCGCAGACAACGGTGGTGGCCCCGTACCATCAGGTTCGTGACATCAGCAACCGCTATCCCGCCCGTGAAACCGGCTTCTCATGGCACGAGAACCACGACGACACGATCTCGATCGGCCATGGGGCGAACGAGCAGGACGATTTCCGCTGGGAGGGCGTGTTCTGGATCTGGGAACGGCGGTTCATGGAGAACACCGGCGGGCCGTGCCAGAAGTGGAACGTTCGCCGCGAGTGGAGCCGCAAGCCGGCCGGCCGACGAGAGCTGTACTACAGCGGCGTGGACGGGCGGATCCACCTGTTCGGGGCCGAGGAAGGCTGGATCCAGATGGGGCACTTCGCCGGATTGGGCGAGATCGGCGAGATGCGCATGTTCGACACCGACGACAACGGGTACTTCGACCGCTGGGAAGTCTGGCTGAAGGGTGACAACGAGCCGTGGCGCGTCTCGACGGTCCGCGACAAGAAGGCTCGCCGCGTGCCGTTCGATATCGAATGGCTGCGGGAGTTCTACACGAAGGAAGTGTTGCCTGAGGCAATGGCAGCGAATGAGAAGCTGATGGCCGCGATGAGCCGCGTGCGACCATTTCCCTGTTCGGCGGAGCTTCAGGCGGCGATGCGTGAAGGGCCGGACAATTACCGCCGGTACGCCCAGGATATCGCCCTGGAGCTCCACTATCGCGATCTGCGGCAGAGCCTGAACGAGGCGGCCAACAAGGTCCTGGCCGAGGCGAAGATGGACGACCTGCGACCGCTGCCTCCCGAGAAACGGGCGACCACGTCCAATTCGCAGACCGCCTGGGCGCTGGCCCGGTCGTTGCAGCGGCTGGATGTGGCCTGGGGGGAAGGTGACGTCGACGCAGTGCTCACTGCGCTGGACGAGCTTTCAGAATCACCGTTGCTGAGGAAGACGGACTGATCACAAAGACTGGGGAGGTGATCGAGTGAACATTCTGGCAGCCGGCAAGCTATACGGTCCCGACTACTTCATCATTGTCGCCTACTTCGCTCTCATGCTGGGCGTGGGCGTGTACTTCTATCGCTACATCAGGGCTATGAAGGACTACTTCACCGGCGGGAATCGCATTCCCTGGTGGCTGAGCGGCGTATCCTACTACATGTCGAGCTTCAGCGCGTTTGCTTTCGTGATCTACTCCGGGTTGGCGTACAAGCACGGCTTTTTCGGCGTCACTTTCTACTGGGTGACCGTGCCGGCGGCGGCGTTCGGCGTGATCTTCTTCGCCAAGCGGTGGCGGCGGGCCCGGATCAGCAGCCCGGTCGAGTATCTCGAATCGCGGTACAACCCGGCCGTACGGCAGCTTTTCGCTTGGCAGGGGGTGCCGGTCAAGATCATCGATGATGCCTTGAAGGTGGTGGCAATCGGTACCTTCCTGGCGACTGCACTAGATATACCTCTCAAGGATGGCATATTCTGGTCGTCCGTTATCATGCTTGCCTACACATTTATGGGTGGCCTGTGGGCGGTGACGGTGACCGACTTTCTGCAGTTCGTGGTCATGATGCTCGCGGTGCTGATCCTGTTCCCGCTCTCATTTCAGGCGGCCCTGGACAAGACCGGCGGGCTCTCGCAGATGGTCGAACAGGCCCCGGCAGGGTTCTTCTGGCCGCTCACGGAAGAGTACAACTGGGCTTACATGGCGGCGGCGGTGGTTCTCTACTGTCTCTCCTACAGCGTCAACTGGGGTCTCGTGCAGCGTTATTACTGTGTGCCCACCGAAAAGGACGCGAAAAAGGTCGGCTGGTTGGTGGTGATCCTCAACATCGTGACCCCGCCTCTGATGTTCATGCCGGCTATGCTTGGGCGCTACTTTTTGCCGCCCCTTGCCGACAACGAGATCAACCAAGCCTATCCGAATCTCTGCGTGACCCTGTTGCCCGTCGGGCTGCTGGGGCTGGTGGTCGCGGCGATGTTCTCGGCGACCATGTCCATGCTGAGCACCGACTATAACGTGTGCGCCAGTGTGCTGACCAACGACGTGTATCGCCGGCTGATCCGGCCCAACGCGTCACAGCGGCAGCTGGTCCTGGTTGGACGGCTGATGACCTTGCTGGTGGGTGTGCTTGCGCTGGCCGTGGCTTTCTACCTGGTTAGCGGCGAAGGGGCCGGCGGCGACAAACTGTTTCGCTCGATGATCAAGTTGTTCAGCGTGGCGACCGCACCGGTGGCCGTCCCGATGCTGGCCGGGATGATCACGCCAAGAGTGACAACCCGCGCTGCGCTGGGGGGGTTCCTCCACGGAATTGGCGTCGCCCTTATCATGTTCATGTTACTGCCGGACAAGTTTACGTTCCTCCTCGTCAATTGGCAGGCAGAGTCGGCAATATTCCTCGTGAGCCTGGCCGTGACCTTGATCGCCACGATTGTGACCGCATGGGTGGACGCAAGATTTGTCAAGCCCGTCCCGGGCGTCGAGGAGTTCCTGGACCGCCTCCGGACGCCCATCGGCGGCCTGGAGGAGGATCGAGTTGAAGAGCCAAAGCATGGCGACGTCATCTCACCCTTCCGCATCGTCGGCACGTGCATGGCCATTATTGGCGTCATGCTGATTGCGATTACCCCCTGGACGAGAACGAGGCTCGGCCTGGTCCTCGATTCTGTTCTCGGCGGGCTCTTGGTCGTCAGTGGTGTATATGTCGCCTGGCAAAGCGGTCGGAGTCCAGGAACAGAAACACGAGTCAACTTGCAGGAGAAGAAATCATGACAGATCTCGGCATTGGCATCATCGGGTCCGGTTTCATGGGCCGGACGTACACGGAAACGATCAACAAGTACTGCAAGCGGGCTCGCGTGCGGGCGGTGACGGCCGGATCGCGGGCCGGGCAACTGGCGGCTGACTACGGCATCGAGTTGGAGTCGTCAGTCGAATCACTGGTGGACCGCAAGGACGTCCAGGCGGTGTTCATCGCCACGCCGCACCACGTCCACGCGGAACAGGCGATCGCGGCGGCCGAGGCCGGCAAACATATCCTGCTGGAAAAACCAATGGCCTGCACCGTGGCCGACTGCGATGCAATTCTCGATGCGTGCAAGAAGGCCAAGCTGCAATCCTCGATCGCCTTCACCCAGCGCACGCGAATCTGTAACATGCGGGCCAAGCAGCTTATCGAAGGCGGCCGCATCGGAAAGGTCCAGCAAATCGCCTCGACGCAGCTTCTCGGCGGCGGGGTCGGCACCCTGCCCGGCTGGCAGAGCGATTCGGCCAACCTGGGCACTCTGTTCGGCCACGGCATTCACAACTTCGATTCGATCCGATGGCTCAGCGGACAGGAAATCAAGACGGTCTACGCCAAGTGCGCCAGTTTCGAGCCGGCCGTCAAGGTTGAGGGCTCTTCGATGGTGCTGATGACCCTGAGCGGCGGGACGTTCGCCAGCTTGTGGAGTTCGTTCCAACTGCCCAAGCCGTCGTTCCCGCGGTCGCAGTTCGCCGCCCGGATCGTCGGTGAGAAGGGCTTGCTCGACCTGGATGCCTACGGCGAGCTTCGCCTGGCGGTTGACGGCCAGTGGCAGGTGGTCGAAACCCAGCCCCCCATCGACTGGCAGGGCAAAGGCTTTCTCGACCCGGTGCGGCTGGAGAGCTACGTCCGCCAGTGCCAGGATTTCATCGACGCGTGCATCGAGAATCGTTCCCCGGCGGTCACGGGCTGGGACGGTCGCCAGGCGGTCGCGGCCGCCCTGGCGGCGTATGAGTCATCGCGCACAGGCAAGGAGATCGTGCTGTCATGACGTTCGACGAATCGCTCCGTTTGTACGAGCGGGCCTGCAGGACGACGCCGGGCGGGATCCATAGCAATGTGCGGACGAACTGGAAGCCGCATCCGATGTTCTACGCCCGCGGCCAGGGTTCACACGTCTGGGACGCCGACGGCAACGAGTTCATCGACTATGTGCTGGCCCGCGGGCCGCTGCTGCTCGGGCATTCGCCCAAGCCTGTGCTGGACGCGGTCAAGCGGCAGCTTGACGTCGGCCTGATGTACGCCGGCCAACACGAGCTTGAGATCGAGGCGGCCGAGCGATTCTGCAAGATGGTACCCTGCGCCGAGATGGTGCGATTCTCGTCGTCGGGCAGCGAGGCGGTAACCGGGGCAATTCGTCTGGCGCGCGCGGCAACCGAACGAACGAAGATTCTTCGTTTCGAGGGGCACTACCACGGCTGGTTCGACAACCAGTTCTGGAGCTTCGCTCCCCCGCTCGATCAGGCCGGCCCGCGGGAGAATCCGACGCCTATTCCGGTGACCAAGGGTCAGTCACCGGCCGACGCTGACCACCTGGTCATCCGCCCGTGGAACGACCTGGCGCTGATCGAAGGCGCCTTCAAGCAGCATCCCGGCCAGATCGCCGCCATTATCACCGAGCCGATCATGTGCAATATGGGCGGGATCATGCCGCGGAAGGGTTTTCTTGAAGGTCTTCGCGAGTTGTGCACGACAAACGGAGCGATGCTCATCTTTGACGAGGTGATCACGGGCTTTCGCGTTAGCCTGGGTGGAGCTCAACAGCTCTTCAACGTGACTCCGGACCTGGCCACGTTCGCCAAAGGCATGTCGGGCGGTTTTCCCGTAAGCGCGATTGCAGGCAAACGGGAATACATGAGGAGCTTCGGCGATCTGTCCGTCAGTCACGCGGGGACATACAACTCCAACGCCCCGTGCATGGCTGCAACGGTGGCCGCTCTCGACATGCTCGCGGCCGACGGCGGAGCAGCGTTGAAACATGCCCACGAGATGGGCGAACAGTTGATGACCGGGATCGCGGATATCGGCCGCAAGGCCGGCAAGAACGTGCGAATCCGCGGAACACCTGCCGCCTTTTTTGTTTCGTTCAACGACAAGGAAGAGATCGTTGATTACCGCACCAGCCTGTCGCGGGACCGGGAGGCCTACACCCGCTTCTGGCTGGCCTTGCAGGATCGCGGCGTTCGCGTGATCCCCGACGGCCTGTGGTTCGTCTCGACGGCGCATACGCAGGATGACGTGGGCCGTACACTCGCGGCCGTCGGTGAGGCGATGAAGGAGGCGTGATCATGAGAGTGATCAGTTGTCAGTGGTCAGTTGTCAGTGAGCTATTCGCAGAGCTATCAGCTGTTAGCTATT
This sequence comes from uncultured Planctomycetales bacterium, assembly GCA_964615635.1. Classification (GTDB taxonomy): domain Bacteria; phylum Planctomycetota; class Phycisphaerae; order UBA1845; family PWPN01; genus JAUCQB01. The sequence goes on along the minus strand of CAZTQK010000104.1, from coordinate 4,828 downwards.
GGCTGTTAGCTTTCAAGGCATCTCGGACTGCGTTGGTCAGGCACGCACGACTAATTCTCAACGCTCAATTCTCAATTCTCAATTCCGCGTTGGCCACGGTGATTCTGTTTTCAGCGACAACCGCGGCCCACGGGCAGGACGCCAAGGCCCGGTTGTTCCAGCGGGTTTTTGGCGATGCGGTCAAACTCGACCCCGTCATGGTCGCTAAGGTCAAGGCGGCCAAGCCGGGCGAGCGGGTCTTCGTGGACCGCAACGGCGACGGTGAGAACGACGAGGCGTGGTACATCGACACCGCCTACCGGCACAACGACCGGGTTCGGCCATTGCTGGTGCGAGCGATCGACGAGGACGGCGACCTCGATTCCTGGAAGGGGCCGGATCTCGATAGCGACCTGTACGTCGTTGACTGGAACGCCGACGGCACGGTCGACGTAGTGCTCGATTACCAGGACAACGACGGCGACAACGACGTAGACGAGATGGCCTTCTACTTCTACATGACCGAGCACCCCTATTTCGGCAAGGACGTGCTGCGGGTCTGGTGGGGCAGCGACGACGGCGACGACAACCTGCTCTGGTATGACATCGACTACACCTACGACCAGCGCACCTGCCAGTACCGCTGCCATTTCAGCGGTGACGAGTCATTCGTAGCCTTCGGCCTGCGGATGGAGGACAAGGAGTGGGTCTCGGCCTTCGAAAACCCGTTCCTGTTCTACGATCCCGACGGCGACACGTGCAGCGAGGTCGTCCTGCGTATCGAAGGCCACGGCAACGAGGTCCGCGCGATCCGCTACAGCTTCGACGCCGACGACGATGCGTATGGCCGTCGGACGCACGATTACGATTTCTCGATCACCGCCCGCGTTCCCGATGACCGGCCGGTGATCCTGCCGGCCGATGGCACAACCAGCACCAAGCTTCGCGGCATCCCCACGCAGGCCTGGCTGCGGCGCGACAAGGCCCAGGAGTTCGTGCAAAAGGCTCAGTGGGACCGCGTGCTGCTGACCTGGGACGAGATGAACGCCAACACCGAACAGAACGTCGCCGCCGACCCCAACGAGCGATGGGAAGGCGTCATCGCCCACGGTCATGAGCACTTCAAACAGGTCGGCGGCCCGCCGTGCAGCACGATGAACAAGCGATACGAACTGGCCGACAAGCCGGCCTCGCCGATGAAGCTCTATTACTCAGCGGTCGACCGTCGCCTGCACCTCAAGGGGGCTTCGAAAGGTTGGCTGGACATCGACTACGACTTCGACGGCAAACTGGACGCGCAGTACAGGTGGTTTGACGATGACAACGACGGCTTGTTCGATCGTCGCGAGTTGGACCTTGATGCCGACGGACACGTGGACTTCGAATGGACGATGGGCAGCAGGGATGTGAAGGACATTGATGTCACTTTTCGGTCCATCAGCAGCCTGTACAAGGCCACCCTCGACGAGACCCTGCAGGACAGCCAGGCGCTCATCGATGCAGTCAAGGACTACTTCTTCGTGACGCGGGGAAAGGAACCTGTTGGTCGGGTCGAGACGTTTTTTCTGACGACGCTGGATTCCTGGATGCCGGTAACCGGTCTCGGCGCCTACATGCGCAAGACGCCGGCAGGCGCCAGATTCTACGTCGATCTCACGCGCGATCGCCTGCTCCACAGTCTCAGAGGCTATCTCGGACCACCAGAGAGGCTGTTGCAGATTGAGATGGCCTGCGCGTCCGGCGACTATCGCGAGGCATGTCGACTGGTCGGTGAGGCAAAACACCGGTCGTCACCAGTTGTTCGTGACCCGGAGCGATCCCCATCGGTCGTCGCGACGTTCACCATGCGGTCCGCCTTGTCCCTGCGTATCCAAGACGGAGCCCAGCGTCGCGACTGGCCGGTGACGGTATCCCTTGGGCGCATTCGTGCAACCGTGCCCGATTTCAACCCCGACAACTGCGCGGTGGTTGCATCGAAGCGTTGCCTCGATTGGCGGCAGATCCCGCACCAGGTGGATGAGGTCGACCCGCAAATCGGGCCCGAGCTGAGCTTCATGGCGGACGTGCCGACAGGCGGACAGGCAACCTACTACCTGTACTACTTGCCAACCGGCAAGAGCGACACGAGCTTCCCCCGCAAGACGAGCACAGCCGAGGACTGGGTGCCGCCGAACATCGGGTGGGAGTCGAACCGCTGTGCATACCGGGCTTACTGGGGGCAGTTCGATTTCTTCGGCAAGAAGACCGACCGACTCATCTACGACGACATCGGCAAGCAGAGCTACCACGAAGAAGTTGAGTGGGGCATCGATGCCTTGCACGTGGGCAGTACCTCGGGTCTCGGCGGCTTGACGCTGTACGTGGACGACAAGCCCTATCTGATCCAGAACCCGTCAGGCAAGGGCAACGTCAGATTCGCCAAGAAGCAACTTGTCAAAGGACCGGTGCGGGCGGCGATCGAGATCGCGGCCGAGGGCATCGTGCCCGACCAGCCGGACCTGAAGGTGCGGATGCTGTGCATTTCCTACGCCGAGCGGCAGGAGTCGGAAATCAGAGCGACGGTCGCCGGGGCGAAAGGCAAGGTCCTGCTGGCCCCGGGGCTGGTCAAGTTGCCGCGGGAACAGGCCTTCTCCGACGTGGACAAGGGCATCCTGGGCAGTTGGGGTTATCAGCAGGACATCATCGGCGACATCGGCATGGCGATCATTGTCGATTCGGCCAACAAAGCGGACGACGTCGTGGACTTGCCCGAGGAACGACGCATCCGCTGCCGCCTGACGGACAAGGGCGAGCTGCGGTACTGGATCATCGGCGACTGGCGGCGAGGCCGGCAGCACCCGATCGCCCCGACGGTCGAGAATTGGCGGCGGGAGATCGAGGCCCTGGCGGCTGAACTCAGGCAGAGCGTGACTATCCTGGCCGACAAATCCGGGGTCTGCGACCAGGATCGGATCGGGGAAAAGAAGAATGAAAGGCAGAATCACGAAAACACGAAAGAAGGAAAACACGAGAAGGAAGCCAACAATCATGAAAGCCGGCCTTCCGGGTAGCTTGGGACGGCAAACACTCTGGGGAAGGGGCTCGAACCTGCTCACGAGCGCCTTCTGTCTATCTTCTTTCGTGTTTTCTCCCTTTCGTGTTTTCGTGATGAAAACCCCTCGGTTAGCGAGTGCTGGCAGAGATCCATCAGAAAGGTATTCCGTGGCCCAATGATCATCGACGGCCATGTCCATATCGGGGTCGGCAACTTTTTCCACATGAAGGCAGATGCTGACCGGCTTCTGCGTCTGGCGGACAAGGTTGGCATCGACAAGCTGTTCATCACTGAACTGAACTCGCTCTTCTACGACATGTCCGAGGGCAACGACCGGCTGGCCCGCGATGTCGCCGCCCATCCGGATCGGTTCATCGGCTACTGCTCCGTGCCGACGCCGCGCCTCGGTCTGCGGGCCGTCGACGAGATCCGCCGCTGCCGCGAGAAGTACGGTTTTCGCGGGGTGAAGATCTACTCACACCCCGAGGCCCCGATCACCGAGCCGGCCACGTACCCGTTGCTGGAGGTTGCGGCCGAATACGGCATGCCAATCCTGTCGCACACCACGCCCGATGAATGCGATCACCTCATGCAGCACGTGCCGCAGGCCCGGCTGGTCATGGCCCACATGGGCGGGCACCCGTATGCCTTCGGCGACTGGCACCGGGCGGTGGCCGTGGCCAAGAAGCACCCGAACCTGCTGCTCGACACCGCCAGCTCGCAGATCGATAACGGCATGCTCGAATGGGCGGTCGCGGAACTGGGGCCGGAGAGAATCCTGTATGGCAGCGACATGCCGCTGCTCGACCCGTTCACACAGATGGCCAAGGTCACGGGGGCGGAACTCGACGACCAGGCCAAGTCTCTGATACTCGGAGGCAACCTGCAACGGTTGCTCGGTCTGTCATGATGCGAGTGGATATCAACGCCTGTTTCGGCTACTGGCCCTACTGGGACCTGCCGCACAAGACCGGCGAGGACCTGATCGACCTGATGAACCGCAACGGCATCGACAAGGCGGCGGTGTTGAGCCTTCGGGGTATGCTGGTGGATTGGCGGGCCGGCAATGACGAGACGCTAGCGGTTTCCGCAAAGCACAGCGATCGTTTGATCCCCATGGCGACGCTGAGTCCGTTCATGGACGGCAACGGCGACGAGGTGCGCCGGCTGGTCGATGCGGGCATGCGCGGTGTGCGGCTGTATCCGCTCTTCCACAGCTACCCGCTGGACAGCGAGTTCACCGACGACGTTTGCCGGACGGCCGCAGAACGATCCATCCCCGTGATGATCCCGACGCGCCCGATGATGAACTGGCGGTTCAAAACGGTGGCGATCGAGAGTATCGGCACGCTCGCGGCCCGGCACGCGGCGACGAGCTTCGTCGTCAGCGGTCCCAATTACCTGATCGAGTACCAGGCTCTGGTCAAGGTCATGAAGCAGTGCGCCAACGTGAGCTACGAGATCTCTTGTCTGCAGGGGTTCAATTCGGTGGCCAATCTGGTCAGTCAGGTTGGCGCCGATCGCGTTCTCTTCGGGACAGGAGCGGCTCTCAACTACCCGGCGTGCAACGTGGCCAAGCTCGATCACGCAGAGCTGAGCCCTCAGTGCCGGGACGCTGTCGCGGCAACGAATGCCCTGCGCGTGCTCGGACTGTAGGAGCGGTCTCCGACCGCGATCTTGACGAGCCACGGGGTTCATCCCCGTGGTCTCTGGGGACCGTGCAAAGACCGGCGGAATAAACCCGCCGGCTCGTCAAAGATCGCTGGTGCGAGAATCCGTACGTGTTTAGCGTGCTGGGGTCTGGCTCTTTTTGCC
>CAZTQK010000103.1:0-16081 GCA_964615635.1 uncultured Planctomycetales bacterium | reverse complement strand
TCTGCCTCCTGACCAGAAGCGCCAGTTGACCGATTGGGACCGCCGCTACGTCTGGCACCCCTTCACCCAGCACTCGCTGTGGAACACGGTCGATCCGCTGATCATCGTCGGCGGTGAGGGCGAGTACCTGTTTGACGCAGACGGCAACCGCTACATCGACGGGCATTCCAGCCTGTGGTGCAACATCCACGGACACCGCCGCCCTGAAATCAACAGCGCCATCATCAAGCAGTTGGATCGCATCGCCCACTCGACGCAGCTCGGCCTGGCCTCGCCGCCGGCCATCCGTCTGGCAAAGCATCTGATTGACATCGCCCCGCCGGGCTTGACCAAGGTCTTCTACTCCGACGACGGGTCAACCAGCGTCGAAGTTGCCGTGAAGATGGCCTACGGCTACTGGCACCATACCGGCCGGCCGCAGCGCAGCCGTTTCATCGCCCTGCGAAACGCCTACCACGGCGACACCATCGGAGCGGTCAGCCTGGGCGGCATCGATCTGTTCCATCGTGTATATTCACCGATGCTGTTCAAGACCGAGTTCGCCCCCTCGCCCTATTGCTACCGCTGCCCTCTGGGCAAGTGTCGGGACACGTGCAACCTGGCCTGTGCCGATGAGATCGGCCGATTGCTGGAGACACATCGTGGCGAAGTGGCCGCCGTGGTCGTCGAGCCGCTGATCCAATGCGCCGCCGGCATGATCGCCGCACCGGCGGGCCATCTTCGGCGGGTTCGCGAATTGTGCGACCGCCACGATGTGCTGCTGATCGCCGATGAGGTGGCGACCGGCATGGGACGAACCGGCAAGATGTTCGCCTGTGAGCATGAAGGCGTTTCGCCGGATCTACTCTGCATCGGCAAAGGTCTGACCGGCGGCTACCTGCCGTTGGCCGCGACGCTGGCAACCGAGCGAGTCTACGAGGCGTTCCTTGGGCCGATCGACAGCGGCCGTACCTTCTACCACGGCCATACCTTCACTGGAAACCCCCTAGGCTGTGCCGCCGCCCTAGCCAGCCTGGATATCTTCGAGTCCGACCAAACACTCGAAACCCTGCCGGCCAAGATCGATCGGATGGCCGAGCATCTCCGCCGACTGGCCGACAACCCACATGTTGGTGACGTGCGCCAATGCGGCATGATGGCCGGTATCGAGCTGGTCAAGGACAAGGCCACCCGCGAGGCGCATCCTTACGGCCTGCAAGTCGGAGCCCAGGTCTGCGCCCACGCCCGCCAATACGGTGTTATTCTCCGGCCTCTGGCCGACACGATCGTCATCATGCCCCCGCTGGTCATCTCCGCCGAGAACATCGACCACCTGATGAACACGGTCGGGCGTTGCATCGATGAGGTAATGCCGCATGTCGGCGCCGGGATCAGCGACGGGCTGGAGTGAGGAGGGACGGAGTTCTCAGTGATCAGTTCTCAGTGGTTAGTTCAAAGCCCCTCCGACTGGCAACTGACTGCTGAGAACTGACAACTTCCGCATCGGTGACCGAGCCTACGACATGGTCCGCGTATGCCGACGCGGAAGGCTTGCCGGCGGACAAACCGGCAGCTCCACCCAGTTAGCCAGATCACGGCCAGAGACAGCACCGCACTGCGGCACTGATCAGGGCACACAGTAGGGATTGACGGCCGGGAGAGCCGCGATGCCTGGACCGCTGGCACAGGCTTCGAACTGGCCGGTATCATCGGAATCGACGTCGCTGTCGTCGTCCCGGTCGAAGCAGCCGCAGGTTTCGGACGCCGTGCTACCAGGTCCGGTGAAGCAACCCTGCAGGGCGGCGAAGTCAAGCTGGTCTACGTCCCCGTCCGCGTCCGCATCAGCGAACAAAGTACCGCACTCTGCACCAATCAGAAGGATCCGCAGGGTGATCGGTTGGGCAAAGTCAATGATCGGGTTCTGCTTCGGCATGACCGCCGGAGCCGTCGGGCCGGCAGTGGTCAGACGCAGCCACCGCAAGGTCGACTCGTCGTAGAACTGAAACTGGATTCTGGCCGACTGGGTGCCCGAGTCGCACTTCTCATTGGAAACCACCGATACGTCAGGATAGGTCAACAGGTTGTTTGGCCAACCGGTCCAGCCCGCGCTCGGTGAACGGAAAAGGGCTTGCGTGCTGCCGGCGACATACGACGGATCCTCGAAGTCCTCGACCAGCATGGTTCCGCTGCGGACGTTGTCGATATACAGCGTGTACTTGCCGGTGTTGCCGCCCGTCGTGGTGATGCCCAGGCACTCCAACACACCACAGGCACCGTTCAGAACGCCATCGCCGCCACTGTAATTCCGGATCGGATCCGTGATCGGATCGAAAGTGATCGTTTGCCAACTCATGCTTGGGTTCACCAGTTTGCCTGTCGGTGCGGCCCCTGCCGTTGTGCTGCCGATCCACTCGATGGCCCCGCTTGTGCCGCCGTCGCTTCCGATCGCACAGGGCGCGGGAGAATTCGTCTCGCGCACACCCAAGGCAATCCTGATTGGCGAATTCTTGTTCGTGCCGACCACGGGGCCGGTCCGGGGCTTTTCGCCTTCGATCGGCTCGGCGCAGCCTTGCACGATCATCGTCTGCGTGGCCACGATGGTTTTGTGAGGCAGCATAGGCCTGGTCGTCACAAAGACTTCACCCCAGCCTCCAGGGTACGAACCGATGAGTTCCCAGGCCTCGGGTGACGGGGTGTATTCATAGACCTTGACAGTCGATGCGGTGATATCAACCCCCTTCACCATCACCTCCGTCCCACCGACAACCAGCAGACTGCTGGGCGATGCGGCATCTACAGCAACAGGCGGGACCCCCCATGGGTCGCAGTCGCCGCTGCCCATCCTGATATTATCGATTTTCATCGCAGAGAACGGAGCGATGTTGGTCTTGTTGCGGGAATAGGTCGAAACATCGGTTGAGAACGCGATGAGCAGATCATCGCCCGGCTCGGCGGGTAATGCCGCCCCGTATACGAGCACGGCTTGCGTTGCGTCGGCGCTGTCGACACCAGGCGTCAGCGGCCCGGTGTACTCGCCAATCAGAGTACACGGCATAATCGTGCCTGTCGTCGAACGGTGGGTGCCGTTCACCATAACGCCGACCTGATACGTCTGCATCCAGTCGGGGTCACCACAACCCACCTCATCCACCAACATCTCGATCCTCAGGTGATACGATTCCATAGGCCGCGGCTCGGGCACAATCTGTTCGTAGATTGCGTATGCGCCGTTGGTCCAGCCGTTGTCCTCGATCCGCAGGCACTGGCTGCCGAACAAGGTCGAAGCGCTGATGGTGCTGTACCCGGAGCTGCTGACCTGGTACCACGTCTCATAGGCCCCGCCGGTGATAGGCGGATGGTCCGCGATCGCCGGGGGATTTGTGAAGTCCTCGATGATGCCGGCGGCTTTGACTCGGCGGCCGGCGCTCCAAGGGCCATCGATACGGATGGTTTGCCTGGCCTTGATGATGTAGCCCTCAACCAGTCCTGGCACCGTGACGAGGGTTGTGCCGGCCGTCGGCGAACTATTTGTCCCGATGTCAGCATCGGCGGTCTCATCGTATACAGTGACGAGCGTGGCATAGCTGCTCACACCAGCCACGCGAACCACGGTCCGACCGGCATCCACCATACCGACCACTCGGACAACCGGCACCTGGCCAGGATCGTCGACGACCGGTCCTGACGTGGGGACGGCACTCTCAAGCCCGACACCGGGCTGGCTGAAGCTGGGCAGCGTCTGCGTCGCACTGACGGCGTGGCCGGCCACCAAGGGAGCGACATCCACGTCAACATCTACGGCGCCCCCCGGCGCAGCGTTCGTTCCAATCGCGACGCCATTCGCATAAACGGTCACCGCCGTCGCATCGGATCTCGCGCCGCTGATGCGAATCGTGGTATCACCGGTCAGCAACACCGGCGACAAGACGGTGTTATCGGGCGGGAGATAGGTCCCCACAACGATCACGCCGGGGAGGTAGCTCCGATCACTGGGAATCGGGCCATCCTGCAGAATGCATCCCTCGATGCCGCACACGGTCTGGGTTGCATTAATGTGCATGCCCGGAACAAGGGGGGGCACCACCACATCGGGATCACCAGGAAGGAGCTTCTCGCCGATCTTCGCGCCGTTGGCATACACGGACAACTTCGATGCGTTGATGTCGATGGGCGAGAGGACCCTGACAATCGTATCGCCCACGATGACAGGAACACTGACAAAGACGGGGGGTACATCGCAGCAGTTCCGGCCGCGAAACACGACTGCATCACACATCAGGCGGCCACCGCCGTCGGCAACGGGATTCGTCGCGACCAGGGTGTAGGGAGTTCCGGCATTCATCTGGTACTTCGAACCCAATGGGCCGACCGGTTGCCAAGTCCCGTTGCCATTGCCGGAGGCCATGTTGTAGGTCTGTACCTGCGTGCCACCCTCATAGTTCAGGGTGTAAGTCACGTCGGTGTCGCCGTACGGGCTGGTACCCCATGTAACGAACACTTCGTACTGGCCGCTTTCGATGGGCGTGAACGTGAAAGTCCCGACCGCGGCGGTGTCGGTGGAGAATCGGCCGCCGATACCGGGCGTCGTCGTCGGCAACAGGGGGGTGACTCCGGACGGGGTCGAGCCGCCACTATGGGCGGTCGTGTTCATCCATCCCACGGCGTTCTCTGAATACTGACTCGTATGCTGACCGCCAGTCCCGGTCTCGATCATGTAGTCGAAGGCCAAGCCATTGCCGGCAGCCATGAGCACCATGCCAAAGGAGAAGGCGACTTTGATCTCCAGTCTGACGGACTCCATTGCCTCTTCCTTTCGCACGAGTCGGGCTTGTGGGGAAGCGCATGGTGCGCTGACCGGGCTCCCTGTCTGAGGCCCATCGAACAACGTGTTTGTGCCACTTATCCGTTTTGCGCGCAGATGCTGCTCTCTGTTGCCCGTGAGGTTCTCAATCAAGATTACGCCGACCACGGCGCAATCCTATTTTACAGAACGGGATCAGGGAATGGAACTCACGCCGTAGCCGCAAGACACCATGCATGCCCCGTCGGTCCACAATGCAGCGACGGGCGAGCCCCTCTGCTGAGTTCGGGACGCAGACCGCGAGGGCCACGCAGCCGCCGGGCTGAATCCGCCCGCGGCAAGATTCATCCTGGTCGCCCGCCACGGTGGGCAGGCTCGTGGCGACCGTGGCGAATCCGGCGGCTCGCTGTGCTATAATACGCCGCATGGCGCTGAACCTGACGCCGGACTACTTCGAGGCGGATCGCAAATACCGCCAGGCGCGGACGCCGGCCGAGAAGCTGGCCGCCCTGGAGGAGATGCTCCGCACCATCCCCAAGCACAAGGCCAGTGAGAAGAAGCAGTCAGACCTCAAGCGGCGCATCAGCGAGCTTCGCCAGGGGGAGTTACAGAAGACCAAGAAGAGCACCGGGCTCGATCCCTACCATATCGAGCGGCAGGGTGCCGGCCAGGCGATCCTCATCGGCCCGCCCAATAGCGGCAAATCCTCGATCGTCGGAACGCTGACCAAGGCTCCGGTGAAGATCACGGACTTCCCCTATGGCACCGCAGTACCAGTACCCGGAATGGGCCATTTCGAGGATGTGCCCATCGAACTGGTGGACATGCCGCCGGTGACGCCCGATCACATTCCGGGCGGGTTGGTCAACGCTGCCCGCAACGCCGACGCGGTGCTGATCGTGATCGATCTGACTTCCGAAAGCGTTCTGGAAGATTTGGAGGGTCTGCTGGGAGCCCTGGCCGAGAAAGACATCGCTTTCGGGTCGACCGAGGCCGAAGGCGAAGAGGAAATGCGGTTCGGCCCTGAAGGCATCATCCTGTGCAACAAGAGCGACCTGCCCGGCACATCCGACACCTTCGAGACACTCAAGGAGCTGCGCCCAGCCGAGCCGGAGATGATGATGGTCTCTGGCCGAACCGGAGAGAACCTCGATGCTCTGATGCGCAAGCTGTTCGGCTTGCTGGACGTGATTCGGGTCTACTCCAAGGAGCCTGGCCGTCCGGTGGATCGAGACAAACCCTTTATCCTCCCGGCTGGCAGCACCGTTGAGGAACTCGCGCGACATATCCACAAGGACCTAGCTACCAACCTGAAGTACGCCCGCGTCTGGGGCGAGAAAACGTTCGACGGTCAGCAGGTTCACGGCAAGTATGGCCTTCATGACCGCGACGTCGTCGAGATTCACGCGTGAGGCCGCCGAGAAGACCCAGATTCCGCAGCGAGGCCGGCCAGATCAACTCCAATCGGCATCAATCGATACGGACCGGGTTGGTATTCCAGATCCGCTGTGCGTATTCGCTGACTGAGCGATCGCTGGAGAACTTGCCCATATTCGCCACGTTGAGAATGGCCGTCCGAGTCCAGGCCACCGGATCGCGCCAGAGGGCATCCACGCGCCGCTGGGCTTCGGCATAGGATTCGATATCGGCCAACAACATGTAGCGGTCGCCTTCGGATGTCAGCCAATCGCGGATTTGCCTGAAGAGATGGGGCTCTTCGGAATTGAACGCCCCGTCGGCGATGGCATCCAGCGCTTGCCGGACCATCGGGTTGGCGTGGTACGCCTCCCACGGGTTGTGGCGAGGCCGCAGCTCGGCGACCTGCTCGGCCGTCAATCCGAAGAGGAAGAAGTTCTCGGCCCCAACGGCCTCGCGGATTTCGACATTGGCCCCGTCCAGCGTGCCGATGGTCAGTGCACCGTTGAGCGAGAATTTCATGTTGCCGGTGCCCGAGGCCTCCATCCCTGCGGTCGATATCTGCTCCGACAAGTCGGCCGCCGGAACCAGGATTTCCGCTACTGACACGCAATAGTTGGGCACGAACGCCACGCGCAACCGGCCGTCGAGCCGCTCGTCGTTGTTGATAGTCCGAGCCACGTCGTGGATCAGTTTGATAATCAGTTTGGCGCGGTAGTAAGAGGGTGCCGCCTTGGCGCCGAACAGGAAGGCGCGGGGAACTCGCACATCCGGCCTGGCCAGCATCTCGTAGTAGAGCATGACCACGTGGAGGATATTGAGCAGTTGGCGCTTGTATTCGTGCAGCCGTTTGGACTGCACGTCGAAGAGCAAGTCCGGCGTCAGACTCACTCCCGCCGTCCGCAGGACGTATTCGCACAACCGATGCTTGTTTGCCTGTTTGACCTGCCGGAACTCGTCCTGAAGCTCGGGATCGTCGGCGCATCGGGCGAGCCCCCTGAGCTGGTTGAGGTCGCAGACCCAGTCCTCGCCCAGCCGCCGGGTGATGGCCGCCGCCAGGCCGGGATTGCACGCCTTCAGCCACCGGCGCGGGGTTATGCCGTTGGTGACGTTGGTGAACCGGTCGGGCCACAGCTCCGCGAAATCCGGCACGAGCGTCTGGCGAATGAGACGGCTGTGCAGTTCGGCGACGCCGTTGATCGTGTGGCTGCCGACAATCGCCAGATGGGCCATGCGGACCGAGCGAGGCGAGTCTTCCTGAATCAGCGACATCCGCCGCTTACGGCCGTCATCACCCGGCCAGCGCCGATCGACCTGCTCCAGGAACCGCTTGTTGATCTCGTAGATGATCTGGAGGTGGCGAGGCAGCCATCGCTCGAACATCCACACCGGCCAGGTTTCCAGGGCCTCGGGCAGCAGCGTGTGGTTGGTGTAGGCGAAGATGGCCTGGGTCATCTCCCACGCGCGGTCCCAATCGAGGCCCCGATCATCAACCAGAATGCGCATCATCTCTGCAACCGCGACTGACGGGTGAGTGTCATTCAAATGGATGGCCACTTTGTTCGGAAGATCATCGATGGTGTCGTGATCGCGGTCGTATCGCCGCAGGATGTCGGCCAGCGTGCAGGCCACGAAGAAGTACTGTTGTACAAGTCGCAGGTGCCGGCCTCGCTCCGTCTGGTCGGCCGGATAGAGCACCTTGGAGATCGTTTCGCTCATCACCAGCTCGCGGACGGCTTGGAGGTAGCCGCCCTGATTGAAGGCTTCAAGGTCCAGCATTTGAGATGCGCTCGAAGCCCACAGTCGCAGGATGTTCACCGCCCGCCCGCCGTAGCCGACGATCGGAATGTCGTATGGCACGCCGACGACGGTGCGGTAGTCCACCCATGCCGGGTGATATCGACCCTTCGTATCGGTACGGTGCTCCACGCGTCCCTCGAGCCGCACGACGGTCGCGAACTCGGGGCGTACCAGTTCCCACGGCGTGCCGAACCGCAGCCAGTACTCCGGCCTCTCAATCTGCCAGCCATTCTCGATCTGTTGCTGGAACATGCCGTGTTCGTATCGGATGCTGTAACCGTACACCGGATAGCCCTGGGATGCGGCCGAGTCCATGTAGCAGGCCGCCAGACGGCCGAGCCCGCCGTTGCCGAGGCCGGCATCCGGTTCCACCTCGAAGATGTGGTCGAAGTCGCTGTCCGAGGAAACAGTGCTGCAACACTCGCCAAAGAGGTCCAGGTTGACCAGGTTGTTCCGCAGAAGCCTTCCGAGCAGGAACTCAAGCGACAGGTAGTACACTCGCTTCACATCTTGTTCGGCGTACGCGGCCTGGGTCTGGATCATCCGCTCGACGGCCGTGTCGCGGACTGCCATGGCCAGGCTGACGTACTTGTCGTGGGGCGTCGCCCCTTCCCAGTGTTTACCCTGGGTCAGCCTGAGGTGCTGCAGGGCCCGGTCGACCAGCTTGCTGCGACCGGCGATATGTTCGGTGCCGTGTTCGTCCAACAGGATTGTCTTGGCCGCGATTTTCAGTGAAGAGCCCTTGTGTGGCATGAGATGAACCCCCAGCCCGTGATTTCGGGCCCTGATGGCGACAGCCGGAATCGGCTCTGGTGCTGGACCGCCACGATACCTGACGGGACGATCCAGGACGCGAGTCTACCGGAAGACCACGGCAAGAGAAAGACGCCCTGTGCCTGCGATTTGCATCATGTGACGGATAGCCGCCGGGACAAATGTCTGTTGATGGCCCGATCCGAGCGTTGTAACAGCCGCATTCGAGTCGTATATTGGCTGATCGTTTGAACTGGCGCGCATCAGCGAGTGGAGGGACCGGCAAGGATGCCCAAGAACTGGACGATCACCCCGGCATGGCCCGAGTGCGCTGCGGCCGCAAGGCGGCTGGGAATCCATCCCCTGCTGGCCCAGGTTCTGCACAACCGAGGCGTAGCCGATCCGGAGGTTGCTCGTACATTCCTCAACCCCGAACTGAAGTCCCTTTTGGCACCCGAGACGCTTCCCGGAGCAGTCGAGGCCGCTGACATCATCGCCCGCAAGGTCCGCGAACGACAGCCCATCGTCATCTACGGTGACTACGACGTCGACGGCATCACGGCGACAGCTATCCTGTGGCACCTTCTGACGCTCGCCGGCGCCCGGGTCTCCTTCTACGTGCCTCATCGGCTGGAGGAAGGGTACGGGGTCAACGCCGAGGCCCTGCGGCAGATTCGTCAGGACGGCGCCGACACGGTGATTACCGTGGACTGCGGCATCACTGCGGTGGAACAGGCAAAGGTTGCCCGTGAGATCGGCCTGACAATGATCGTTACAGACCACCATTCGCCCGGCCCGACGCTGCCGGACGCGGACGCCATCGTGCATCCCACTGTGAGCGACAGTTACGCCAACCCCAACATCTGCGGGGCAGGCGTGGCGTTCAAGCTGGCGTGGGCAATCGCGCGCACTCTTTCTCAGTCGGAACGAGTCAAGCCCGAGTTCCGAAGGTTTCTGATCGACGCGACCAGCCTGGCGGCTCTGGGCACAATTGCCGACGTCGTGCCGCTCAGCGGCGAGAACCGCATTCTGGCCCGATTCGGTTTACTGGGCGTCAACGACACCAGGCTCACCGGCTTGCGAGCCCTGATCGAATCAGCGCGCTTGTCGGACCAGAAGATCGACAGCGAACACGTGGGCTTCTGGCTGGCCCCGCGATTGAACGCCGCCGGGCGCATGGGGCACGCTCGACTGGCTGTCGAGCTGTTGACTTTGGCAGATGCCTCACGAGCCAGGGAGATCGCCACCTATCTGGAAAGCCAGAACCGCGGTCGGCAATCGACCGAGCGGCAGATCGTCAAAGAAGCCTGCGAGATGATCGATGCGGGCGGCCTGGCCGGCGACGCTCGCCGGGCGATTGTGTTGGCCTGCGAGAAATGGCACGCCGGCGTGATCGGGATCGTCGCTTCGCGGATTGTCGATCGGTATTGCCGGCCAACGGTGCTCATCTCGTTGGAGAACGGGCAGGGACAAGGCTCAGCCCGTAGCGTCCGGCATTTCCAGATGCATCAGGCGCTGGCCGAATGCTCCGATCATCTGGAGGCATTCGGCGGACACGCCATGGCGGCCGGCCTGCGCATTCGTTCTGAAAGGATCGGATCATTCACTGAGAGATTCGTCGATCTGGCCAACCGGACACTGACGTGTAAGGACCTCGAACCGTCGCTGAGGCTCGACGCGGAAGTCGGGTTGAACGACTTGCCGGATGCACTGGTCCACGAGCTGCAGAAGCTGCAGCCGTTCGGCATGGGCAACCCGAAACCGAAGTTCGCTTCGGTCATGCTGCAACTTGCCGGCGAGCCGCGCGTGGTGGGCAAGACCGGCCAGCACATCCAGTTCGCACTCAGCGACGGGCGCATCACCCGCAAAGCCATTGCCTTCAACCAGAAAGACTCACTACAGCCGTTGCTTGACCACCGCCGCTGCCGGGTGGCGTTTGAACCCATCCTCGACACCTTTAACGGCCGTACGTCGGTCAAGTTCCAGGTCATCGACATGGCGTTCCCAGAGTGAATTGGCAGAAAGAGCCCTCTGCTTGAGCGCGTTGCCGGCAGGTGACCGAGGTGGTGACCTGCACGTAAGGCGGGGGATTGCCGTGCGAGCGAGCCGCCGATTTCGAGTTGCCGATTGGCGAGTCCGATCTGAAGTCTCAAGTCTCATGCCGCGGATTGGGATATCGGATTTGAAATCTCAGATTTCATATTTCAGATTGGAGAATCCGATTTAAAATCTCAAATCTCATGTTGCGGATTGGGGAATCGGATTCGGAATTTCAAATCTGATGCCGCGGATTGGGATATCGGATTTGAAATCTCAAATCTCATATTTCAGATTGCGTGGCCGTGAGTCTGGGCAAGACAAGAGATGAAACGGGCGAGACAAACCTTCAGTGACGGTCTCTTGTCTTGTTTCATCCCTCATCTTTCATCCTTCTCTGAGCCCTGAACCCTGACCACTGAAACCTTGATCACGCCTTGAAGTACCGCGCCTCGGGGTGATGGGCGATGATCGCCGAGGTCGACTGCTCGGGGTGCATCTGGAACTCCTCGCTGAGGCGGACGCCGATGCGCTCCGGGTGGACGATTTCCCATAGCTTGGTTTGGTCTTCGAGGTCCGGGCACGCCGGGTAGCCGAAGCTGAAACGGCTGCCCTGGTAGCCTTGCTGGAACAGCTTGCGAAGGTCGGAAGCATCCTTGCCGGCGATGCCGAGTTCAACGCGGACCTTCTTGTGGATCCACTCGGCCAGCGACTCGGCTCCTTCGACACTCAGGCCGTGCAGGTAGAGGTAGTCGGTGTATCGTCCGGCCTCGAACCACTCGCGGGCAACCTCGCTGGCGTGCGAGCCCATGGTTACAACGGACATGCCGATCACGTCGTATTGCCCCGTCGATTTCGGCCGCCAGAAGTCGGACAAACACCACCAGGGCTCCTTCTGCTGACGAGGGAAATCAAACCGCGTCAATTCGCGCTCGCGGTCCCGCGGATCGTAGATGATCAACGAGTCGCCTTCGCTCTGGCACGGCCAGTATCCGTAGATCACCTTGGGCTGAAGGATCTTCTCGGCGTCGCATCGGGCCACGAGATCGCGGTAGATCGGCCGGACGGTGTCGTTGAGGAATTGATCGAACTCCTGTTGCGGACGGCCGCGCTTCTTGAACTGCCATTGCATCTGGAAGAGCATGACCTCGTTGATGAAGGAAAGGGCTTCAGTCAGAGGGATACTCTCGATCACCTGTGGGCCCCAGAATGGCGGCGTGGGGACGGGCAGATCGGTGGCGATGTTGCTTCGTTGCGGACGGTCACCTTTCGGGGCCCCTGACACGGGGGCCGAGGGGCGGGCGCACGCCACGGCAATCTCTTCCTCACCGGGCTCCGGCTTGCCCGCCGCCCGGATGGGGATTGACTGCGGTCCCTCCTCGCAGATCCGCCGCATCAAATCGAGCCCTTCGAAAGCATCCTTGGCGTAGAACAGCGATCCCCGATAAAGGGGACGCAGCTCTTTTTCCACGTACGATCGAGTCAGCGCCGCCCCGCCGAGAATCACCGTCGGCGTCAGACCTCGCTCGTTGAGCACCAGCAGGTTGTCGCGCATCACCAGCGTGCTCTTGACCAACAAACCCGACATCCCGACGACCTGTGCCTTGTGCTCCTGCCAGGCGTCAATCATCCTGTTGATGGGAACCTTGATGCCCAGGTTGTGGACGTTGAACCCGTTGTTCGTCAGCAGGATGTCGACCAGGTTCTTGCCGATGTCGTGGACATCACCTTTGACCGTCGCCAGCACGATCGAGCCCTTGCCGGTCGCATCGCTTCGTTCCATGTATGGTTCGAGATGAGCGACGGCGGTCTTCATCGTCTCGGCCGACTGGAGGACAAAAGGCAACTGCATTTGCCCCGCGCCGAACAGATCGCCGACCACCTTCATGCCCGGCAGCAGGAGTTCGTTGATGATCTGCAGCGGCTTGTACGTCTTCATCGCCTCATCGAGGTCATCCGTCAGGCCGGTGCGATCGCCGTCAATGATCCGCTGTTTGAGACGCTCTTCGACATTGGCCGCCTCGCGTGCGACGGCTTCAGGCCGAGCGGCCGCATCGTCCGCGAACTGCGCGAGCAGATCAGCCAGCGGGTCGTACCCGCCCTCGCGTTCATCGAAGATCAGCTTGCGGGCAATCTCGCGAAGCTTCTCGTCGATCTTGTAGAGCGGTTGGAAGCCACCCGCGTGCACGATGGCCGCGTCGAGCCCGGCCTCGCGGGCGTAGTGCAGAAAGACGCTGTTCAGCACATGCCGAGCCGCCGGCTTGATGCCGAAACTGATGTTGCTGACGCCGAGCACGATGTGGCACTCGGGCAGCTCCTGCTTGATCCGGCGGATAGCCTCCAGCGTTTCGAGGCCGAGCCGCCGGTCCTCGGTGTTGCCGGTGCAGATGGTGAACGTCAGCGGGTCGAACAGCAGGTCGCCGGACCGCAGACCGTACTGGCGGGTTGCCAGGTCATGCAGGCGATGGGCGATGGCCACTTTTCGGTCCACGGTCTTGGCCATGCCTTCCTCGTCGATGGTCAGAGCGACCACTGCCGCTCCGTGCTTGCGGCACATGGGTAGCACGTCCTCGCAGCGTTTCTCGCCGTCCTCGAGATTGACGCTGTTGACGATGCACCTGCCGCCGACCAGTTTCAGGGCGGCTTTGATCACGGGTGCCTCGGTCGAGTCGATCATCAGCGGCACGGGAAGTTCGGTGGCCAGCCGCGCGATCAGCCGGGTCATGTCGGACATTTCGTCGCGCCCGACGTAGGCGGTGCAGACATCGATCATGTGGCTGCCGGCCCGGACCTGCTCCTTGGCCATCTGCACCATGCCGTCGAAGTCCTCGGCCGCCAGCAATTCGCGGAACTTCTTCGAGCCGTTGGCGTTGGTCCGCTCACCGATGATCAGGAAGCTGTTATCCTGACGGATACTGATGCTCTGATAGAGGCTGGATACGCTGGGCTCGCTCTGCGGGCTGCGGTGCGCGGGCTTGCGCCCTTTCATGGCCTTGACCACCTCGGCCATGTGCTCGGGCGTGGTCCCGCAGCAGCCGCCGACAACGCTCACGCCGTCCCGGTCGACGAACTCGACCAGCCAGCGGGTGAGGTCCTCGGGGGACAGCGGGTATCTCGGCTTGCCGTCGACCACCGCGGGCAAACCGGCGTTGGGCACCACACTGATCCGCCGGGTGCAGTGCTCGCTGAGGTAGCGAATGTGCTCGCTCATCTGCTCGGGACCGGTGGCGCAGTTGAGGCCGATGACCTCGATCTGCGGATAGGCATCCAGCACTGTCAGGGCCGCGGCAATGTCGGTGCCCACCAGCATGGTGCCGGTGGTCTCCATCGTCACCTGGACCATGATGGGCACGCGACGGCCGCACTCCGCAAAGACCGCTTCGGCGGCCGCCAGTCCGGCCTTGGCCTGCAGGATATCCTGACAGGTCTCGAACAGAAGCGCATCGACGCCCCCATCCATCAGGCCGCGGATCTGCTCAGTGTAGCTGTCTTCGAGAAGGTCCAACGTGGCTTGTCGCAGGGAAACCAGTTTGGTACCCGGGCCGATCGAACCGATGACAAACCGCGGGTGGTCGGCGGTGCTGAACCGATTGCAGGCCTCGCGGGCGATCTGGGCGGCCACGCGGTTCAGCTCGCGTGTCTGCTCAACCAGTCCGAACTCGGCCAGGACGATCTTGTTGGCCCCGAAGGTGTTGGTCTCGACCGCATCGCAGCCGACCTCCAGGAACCGCCCATGGATCTCGCCGACAACGTCCGGCCGGCTCAGGCACAGAATCTCGGTGCAGTTCTCCAGGCCCCGGTAGTCGGACAGCGGCAGATCGAACGCATGGACGCTGGTTCCCATGGCTCCGTCGAGGACCAGGATGCGTTCGTCAAGTGCCCGTAAGAAAGCCGAATCCATACTTGCTCCATCCGCCCGATCACCAATAGGAGATCGTAGCCCCACCGGCCCCGCTCGGCAATCGGCCTGTCTACGTGAATATCGGCTGGAGCCCATATAGAATACTGGCCAAGAGAAGGAATTCGGTGAACGACAGGAGAACGACTTTGGCCAAGACATGGAAAGCCGGCGTTATCGGTTGCGGATCGATTGCCCAACACCTTCATCTGCCCGGTTACACCCGAACACCGGGCGTCGAACTGGTTGCGGCGTGCGATCCGGAGCTCGCTCGACACGCCGAAGCGCGCGAATTCAAGAATGATCTCCACCTCTACCGAGACTACAAGCAGATGCTCGCCAACGAAGGGCTGGACGTCATCTCGGTGGCCAGCCCGAACAGGTTCCATGCCGAGCACGCCGTCGCGGCCCTCGAACACGGTGCCCATGTGCTGCTGGAGAAGCCGGCGGCCGTGAGTATGAAGGAGATCGCGGCCATCAAGAAAGCCCAGGCCAGGAGCGGCCGGCAGTTGATCGTTGGCTTCTCGCAGCGGTTCACCCGCGGCAACCGCAAACTCAACGCCCTGGTCCGCGGCGGCGCTATCGGCGAGCCGTACATGATTCGCGTCCGCTTCGCCCACACTGGGCCGTACCCCGGCTGGGCCAAGGATCGCTGGTTCTATGATCCGAAGAAAGCCCGCGGCGGAGCCCTGCTGGACATGGGCATCCATGCCATCGATCAGGTCCAGTGGCACATCGGGCCGATCAAGAGCGTTCAGGCGGAAGTGCGGACGCTCCGCAAGAGAATCGCGCTTGAGGACAACGCCGTCCTTCTGCTGGGATTCGAGAACCCCAGAATTCTCGGTTACATCGAGGTCGGCTGGACCAGCCCGTCAGGATTCACCGGCATCGAGGTGATGGGCGACGAAGGCTGTATCATCGAGGATTGCACCAGTGTTATGCGCCTGACCACCGGCCGGATCACCGCCGACACCAAGGCCAACCTCAAGCTGAAGACCCGGATCGTCGACAACGCTCCGCGCACCGGCGGATGGTCGGTCGAAATCCAGGACGTGGTCAAGGCCTTCCGCCGAAACAGCAACCTCGGCAGCGGCATCGACGCCGGCGGCTCAGCTCTGGCGGTCGCCCTGGCGGCGTACGAATCCTCGCGGACCGGGAAACGAGTCGACGTCGCAACGGTCAAGTGATCCCAGTGCCGTAGGCACGATTGACAATAGCCCAGCAGTTCACTGCTGGGAACCGATCGGGAACCGATTTCGCAAACCGATCGTCAAGTCCCGTAGGGACGAATGAACCTTCAGTCGCCCCTATGGGGCTTGTTGGATTATGGTGGTATGGTAGGCCCAGCGATGAAGGGCCTGTCGATTTAATTGGCCCGCAAGTTGCTTGAGGGGGCT
>CAZTQK010000102.1:0-16087 GCA_964615635.1 uncultured Planctomycetales bacterium | reverse complement strand
AGCCTGTTCAACCTGGTCAAGTCGAAGGTCATCGCCGCGGAAGGAGCCGAGGCCTTCTACTTCCCCAGTTACGATCAACTGCCCTCGGCCCAGGAGAATCGCGATTTCTTCGAGGCCAACGGCATCATCGTCAGTTCACCCAGCCGTTGGGCGCAGGGCAACGTCAGCTACTCGCGAGGCTGGGCCCTGGGGACGCTCAAGCAGTTCCCGGCCGGCGAGATTCAGAACGCCTACCTCACCGGCCAATTGGCCCCCGGCGACATCCTCCTGACCGACGGCGTGCCTGCCGACATGCCGATCATCGCGGGCATCATCACCCTGGCCCCGTCGACGCCGAATTCGCACGTCGCCATTCTGGCCAACACCTATGGCATCCCATTCGCCTTCCT
This sequence comes from uncultured Planctomycetales bacterium, assembly GCA_964615635.1. Classification (GTDB taxonomy): domain Bacteria; phylum Planctomycetota; class Phycisphaerae; order UBA1845; family PWPN01; genus JAUCQB01. The sequence continues at coordinate 15,698 of CAZTQK010000102.1, read as the reverse complement.
GGCCCTTTCGGATGACGCCGATCGAGCCCAGCAACTGGTCGGCCGCAAAATCGCCCTGCGGGTCTACGGAGACGCCAACGACTGCGACGCCCGGCTGATCGACGTGCAGGATGTTCTCACCCAGCAGCAGATCGACGAGATCCTCGCCCTCAAGACCCCCCCACCGCTCAACATCTGTCCGGTGACACCCTACGGCAGCTACAGCGCCTCGACCGACGGGCTCTGGCCATCGGATATCTGCTACTTCGGCGGGAAGGCAGCCAATTTCGGCCTGCTGCGGCGATCGATCCCGTCGAATTGCCCTGTGGCAATGGCGTTCTCGTTCGACCTGTGGAACGAGTTCCTCGGCCAGACGCTGATCAACGGCCGCACGCTTCGCCAGGAGATCGCCTACCGGCTGGCCGGATTCACTTACCCGCCTGCAAACATGGCCCTCCTGTCCGACGTACTTGACGACATCCAGGATGATCTGTTCAAGGATACGACCGCGACGACCTTCAGCCCCGCGCTGCAAAGCGCCATCATTGCCGCTCTGCAGGACCCGCAATATGGCTTCGATCCGTACCAGAACATCCGCTTCCGGAGCTCGACCAACGTGGAGGACAGCGCCCAGTTCACCGGCGCCGGCCTGTACGACAGCTTCAGCGGCTGCCTGGCCGACGATCTGGACGGTGATGAGCTCGGGCCGAGCATCTGCGACCCCACGGAAACCAACGAGCGAGGCGTATTCCGGGCGATCCGCAAGGTCTTCGCCAGCTTCTACTACGACAATGCCTATCTGGAGCGGCTTCGCCACGGCATCGACGAGGACCAGGTCGGCATGGCCTTGCTGGTGCATCATTCGACGCCCGACCCGATCGAGATGGCCAACGGCGTAGCCACGCTCGAGAGGCTCTACGGAACCACCAGCCGCATCAAGCTGGTGACGCAACTGGGAGCCGTCTCGGTGAGCAACCCGACGGACGGATCGATTCCTGAGGAGGTGAAGGTCGACGTCTATTCGTTCGGCACGTACCTGACCATCCTGGGGTACTCGAACCTCGTGCCGCTCGGGGCAACGGTGATGGACTGGGACTCCGACTACCGCACTTTCGCCGGCCTGATGGTCCAGGCCTCCAACGCATTCGCGGCCGCCACCGGCAAGACGAATTACGTGCTCGACTTCGAATACAAGAAGATCGCCCCGGATGGCCACCTCGGCATCAAGCAGATCCGCGAAATCCCTCAGATGAGCACCACACCCAGCATCACCCCGTTCCTGATCAAGGAACCCACGCAGTACAACACGTTCCAGGGCGAATACGCCGAGGTCTTCGCCAACCACCGGCTCAAGTCACAATGGACGATCGAGACCAAGAGCATGTGGCTGACGCCGGAGAACCTCAACGAGAGCATCTACGAGAACGTGTCTCTCGAATATGTCGACAGCGATGGCAATATCCGAACTCACACCGGCTCGCCGGCCGACTGGCCGGAGGCCGGGCATTCATACGCGAGTAACACGGCAACCGACGCCTGGGTCTTCGCAGACATGGGCAACCCGCGCAGATACACTCTGACCACCAGCCGACTTGGCGTGCTGGTAGCACCCTCGCAAAGCCCGTTGCTGACCATCCGTGATCTGGGAGTCTCATCTAATTGGGGCGCGGGCTTCCTGGATCTCCGCGTCGACCACGTGCTGCCGGTCCCCTCCTGGACGTACGAGGGCCCCGGCACCACCCTGACCGACGATGGCCGGTTGCTCCCGTCGTTCGGTGAGCAGTTCGGCGATTCGCTGCAGACCAGGAATTTCGCCGGCACGAAGGTGTCCGTCAATACACAATTCTATTGGCCGCCCGAACCGGCAGGGATGGCGGCCGGCTACACCGCCCCGCTGGCCCGCTGGCTCGAAACGCGGATCACCGGCTACACCAGTTCGCCGATCATTCTGCACAGCCCCTACTCGCAGACCTACCGGCCCGAGCACCACAACTTCAGCGAACACTTTCTCTTCGAGCCGCGGCTCGAGCCGGGGATCTCGCCGGCGATTCTTCAGGAGCTTGCGAGCCGGAACATTCGGCTGATCTACGCCTATCGGCCTTCGAGCGGATCGCCAACCTTCGCCACCCACGGATTCACAACACCGGCCGATTTTAACCAGGACAACGACGTCGACAAGGCGGACTATGCGATCTTCAGTGGCTGCCTCACCGGGCCCGGCGTCGGCCCGGTCGAGTGGTCCTGCCGGGCGGCGGATTTCGATCACGACGGCGACACCGACCAAGCCGATTTCGGCGTTTTCCAACGGTGCCTGAGCGGCGAGAACGTACCACCGGACGTTGATTGCACAGAGTGAGCCTCTTCATCCCGTTCCCGCCCGCAACATCGCGTTGGACTGCGGACAGCGGGTGCTCGTCATCGCGTCAGTTCGTCGTCAGATCAACCGAGATGTCGAGAGCGGGTGCGGAGTGCGTGATGGCCCCGGTGGAGATGCGTTCGACACCGGTCTCTGCGATGCCGCGAACCGAACTCAGGTCGACCCCGCCGGAAGCCTCAAACTGCACCCGGCCGGCCAGGCCCAGCTCATCCCGGCGTTTGACCGCCTGTTGCATCTGGTCAAGCGTGAAGTTGTCGAGCAGAATGACGTCCACGCCCGACACCCTGAATACCTCTTCAAGCTGCTCGATCGTGTCCACCTCGACCTCGATGAACTCGGGCGGCGGAGCCAGCGTCGCGGCCTCGTGGACCATGTCAGACACGGCAGCGGCCAGCGCACCCACGCCTACACCCGCCAGGTGGTTGTCTTTGACCAGAATCGCATCGTGCAGGCCCATCCGGTGGTTTCGCCCGCCGCCGCAGCGCACGGCGTATTTGTCGAGTTGCCGCCAGCCGGGGATCGTCTTGCGCGTGTCGTAGATCCGCGCCTGCGTCCCTTCGACCGCATCGACGTACTTGCGGGTGAGGGTGGCAACGCCGCACAGCCGCTGCAGAAAGTTCAACAGCGTTCGCTCGATGCCCAGAAGCAACTGCATCGGGCCGGCCAGCACCGCGATCTCGTCGCCCTTCTTGACCACCGCTCTATCGTCGACCCGCACCGTGATCGTCAGCTTGTGAGAGTACGCCTCGCGCAGCAGGTCGAAAATCACTGCTCCGGCGAAGACGCCGTCCTGTCGGGCCACGAGACGGGCCGTACCGGTGGCGGCGTCGTCCACGGTGGTCAGTGAAGTGATGTCCCGGTCAACCCCATCCTCCGCCAGCGAATCTTCCCATTGCCGGCGAAGCCGTTCACGATCAATCATCTGAGCCATGGCTACTGTCTCCCCAGCATCCCCCACCGGGTTGTTTCTTCTTGACGAGCCGGTGGCTTTACGCCACCGGTCCTCGCATTGCAGTTGTCCGTATCTGCGAGGGTCCGGAGTACCAGGTGTTCCGCGCCGAATCTCTGTACCGCAGGGCATTCGATCGCGGCTGCGAGCCGCCCCTATCCTCCGGCGCCGGCCTTCTCCGCCGCCGGCCCGGCCTCCAACTGCCGAATCCGGTCGCGAAGCACGGCCGCCCGCTCGAAATCAAGCTTTTCGGCCGACTCAAGCATCTCCTGTTCCAGCGCCGCGATCAACTCCGTGCGATCATACTCATCTTCGGCGGCGTGCACAGCCTCGCGGGCAGTCTTGCGGGCTGAGATCTCCTGCTCCAGCGAACTGCGGATCGCCTTCTTGATCGTCTCCGGCGTGATCTTGTGCTCTTCGTTGTACTTGAGCTGGATCTCACGCCGGCGGTTGGTCTCGCCGATAGCCCGCTCCATGCTCGGGGTCGTCTTGTCGGCATACAGAATGACCTCCGCGTTGACGTTCCGCGCGGTCCGGCCGATGGTCTGGACCAGCGACGTCTCGCTCCTCAGGAAGCCTTCCTTGTCCGCATCCATGATCGCCACCAGCGAGACCTCAGGCAGGTCCAGCCCCTCGCGGAGCAAGTTCACCCCGACCAAAACGTCGAAATCACCCCGCCGCAGGTCGTTGAGAATCTCGACCCGCTCAAGCGTGTCGATCTCGCTGTGCAAGTACTTGCAGCGAAAGCCTTTCTGTTCAACGTACGCGGACAGGTCCTCGGCCAGCCGTTTGGTCAGCGTCGTCACCAGAACCCGCTCGCCGACGGCCACACGCTCGCTGATCCGGTCCAGCAGATCGGGCACCTGACCGCGAGCTGGATGCACGTAGATCATCGGATCCACAAGACCGGTGGGGCGTATGATCTGCTCGACAACCTCGCCGCCGCATTTCTCCAGCTCATACGGGCCGGGCGTGGCGCTGACGAACAGCACCTGGTTCCACATCCCCTCGAACTCCTCGAACCGCATCGGCCGGTTGTCCAGGCATGAGGGCAGCCGGAAACCGTGCTCGACGAGCACCTCCTTGCGGCTGCGGTCGCCGGCATACATCGCCCGGATCTGCGGGATAGTCACGTGCGACTCATCGAGAATCAGCAGGAAATCCTTCGGGAAGTAGTCGATCAGCGTGAACGGCTTGGCCCCCGGCGGTGAACCGTTGAGGTGCCGCGAGTAGTTCTCGATACCGCTGCAGTAGCCCACTTCCTGGATCATTTCCAGGTCATAGCGTGTCCGGGCGCTGAGCCGCTGGGCTTCGAGCAGCTTGCCCAGCCGCTTGAGTTCCATCAGCCGCTGGTCCAGCTCTTCCTGGATGCTCTTGATCGCGGCCGCGACCTTGTCCTCGGGCATCACGTAGTGGACGGCCGGGTAGATGAAAATCACGTCCTGATCGGTGATGGTCTCATTGGTCAGCGGGTCAATCAGGTCAATGCGGTCGACCTCGTCGCCGAACAGCTCGATGCGGTAGGCAAACTCCTCGTTGCCCGGGCACAACTCGACCACGTCGCCCCGGACGCGAAACTTGCCCCGCCTGAAGTCAATGTCGTTCCGCTCGTACTGCAGGTCGACAAACCGCCGCAGCAGCTCGTCGCGCTCCAGCCGGTCGCCACGGCGAATGGTGATGATGCTTCGCTTGAAATCCTCGGGCGAGCCGAGGCCGAAGATGCACGACACGCTGGCCACGATCACCACGTCGCGACGGGAGACCAGCGAACTGGTCGCCGACAACCGCAGCCGGTCAAGGTCATCGTTGCGCGAGGCGTCCTTTTCAATGTAGATGTCTCGCTGGGGTATGTAGGCCTCGGGCTGGTAGTAGTCATAGTAGCTGACGAAGTATTCGGCCGCGTTCTCAGGAAACAGGCTGCTGAACTCGTCGTAGAGCTGGGCGGCCAGCGTCTTGTTATGGCTGATGACCAGGGCCGGCCGCTTGAGATTGCGGATCACATGCGCCATGGTGAAAGTCTTGCCCGAGCCCGTCACGCCGAGCAGACACTGGAACTTGCGCTCGGCCTGAAACCCGGCCGTCAGCTTCTCGATCGCCGCCGGCTGGTCCCCCGCCGGCTCGAACTCGCTATGGATGACGAACTCCGACACCTGGCGCCTCCCCGGGCGCAGCCGCACATCGACCGCCGCCCGGACAATCCATGATATGCCTGCCACAAACCGGCTTCAAATCACTGGAGAGGGCAGCCAGTCGGGTCCGTGACAAATTCGATGGGGAAACGCTTCGGTCCTTTCGGCAGCCCTTTCAGAACCGCGACCGTAAGGGAGCGGCACTACGTTCGCACTGCGAGGTCGCCCCAGACGCCACGAACCCCAAATCACAGCGCAGCCGGCCAGCCAATCCCCTTGACAGTCGTGAACGGTCCTCCCACAATGCCAGCCACGGCTGAATCTACATCTGAGGCGCGGAACAAACACGCATGGATGCCGCCACGGAAGCGCCTTTGCGGCAAGGAAGGTGGCGTGACGCTTCAGTCATGAAAGGAGTCTCGAATGAAATCTAAAGCTAAACTCTGGATCGCGGCCCTGGCCGCTCTTCTGGTCGGAATGCCGCTGGTCGAGAAGGCCGTCGCCGACGACACGGAAGAGATTGTCTACGCATCGATTTCGCTGATCGGCGCGATCATCGGAGCGGCCAGCGAGGCAAGCTGAATCAGGTGACGTGATACCACGTCGCAGAGAGACAACAGAACCCCGCCGGGGCTCCGCGATGCGGCCGTTGTCCCCCCCTCTGCACAATCGTGCGGCTGCAACCCGGGCGCTGGTCAGGTCTCGGATCGCGCCAGGTCGTCGCCGGCGGCAAGACGGCGAGCGGCATCCTCGCCCCAGCGCGCATAGCCCCAAAGGTACTGCGTCGGGTCCTCGATGATCATCCGCTCCAATCCCTCGATGTATCGCTGGGTGATGTGGACCACCGGATCGTCGGCCGACGCCCAATCCTTCGGCCGCAGGAGCCCGGAGAACAGCATCTCAAAGTGGAAAGCCTGAGCCGTCCGCCGGATGCCCGCGATGGCGACGGCGGCCCCGTAATGCCTCGCGAGCAGTCCCACTGAGCGCAGGGCCAGCGTGGGCAGCCCCAGGAAGGTCACCGGCACACCGCGGCGTTCGGCATGATGATCAGCCACGATCGCGACAATCCGGGCCTCCTCGAGAAGCTGTGCGAAGCGGCCGGCCGCGCGTTCGACCGGGACAAGCTCGCAACCGCTGCGCTCCCGAACACGGCGGCGGTACGCGTCGAATCGTGCGTTGCCGTGCGGCCGGTAGACCACGGCCGCCCGGATGCCGTTGTAGCCCAGGAAGATCGGCAGCAAATCGAACGGCCCATAGTATGCGGTCACCAGAATGACCGGATGTCGGTTGCGCTGAGCGTTCAGCAGCACGCCGAGATGCGGCTCGGGAATTTGGCCGCCATAGCGATGATACGTGTGGCGATGAAGAAACCGATCGGCCAACATGAGATCCGTCAGATTCCAGATTCGGTGCGTGAAGGCCCGCTCGGCAATCCGCGGAATGTCTTCGGCTGCCACCCGGCCGGCCAACGCAGCCCGGCATTGAGCCTCGCTCCGAACCCTGACCGGCTCCAGCGAGCGGTATAGAAGCCGGGCCAGCAGCCCCGTGACACGATACGCGAGAACCGGACCCGCCAGCGCAAGGGCGACGGCCAGCACCCGCCGGTACGCGTTGCTCAGACCGATCACAACCCGCATCAGCAGGCGACCTCCCGCCCGTCTGTCATCCTGTGAATGGCGGTTTGGGGCCGTCATGACGGGCCCATTATACGCCGCACGCCTCGCGAATCCCGATTTCCATATCACTAGGGCGCGCAAAGCACTCCTGCCGCAGCCGAAACCTGAGACTGCCATGAGCTGGGCAAAGAAGGAACCGCCTGTTGTCCGGCGCCCGGGCCTGCATCGATGCCTTGGTGACAATGGTTCCCAACGCTACCCCGATCATCGCACCCCCGGCGCTGTCCAGCCGTGCTCACCATCTGGCTGACCGCTCCCTCTCCTCCTTGCCAAGGGGGAGCCGGGCGCCGGCCATGATGCCCTTGAAAAGCATCAGCGCCTCTCCCCTTTGTGAAGGGGGAGCCGGAGGGGGTCACATGCTCCCGCTCCGTGGCTGCCCACTGATCGATGGAGACTGATCGTTTCTTACCTACCCTGCCTGCCCCCGCGTACGCCAGATTGCAACCACCTCCTGGGAAGCACTGTATAATCAGACAACCGCGGAACGCACCTGACACAGCGACGTAGCTGCGCGCGTGCCGCGATCCGCGTGCATACGCATGGGGCTCAGCCGACCAACAGTGGTATCACGCACGCGTGTCCAGATCGAAGGCAGTGAAATCATGCGTGGACGACAACTGCACGCAGGCCGGGAAATGCCGGGCTTCGATCATTGTAGTGTCTTTCCGATCAGGGTGCCGCCCGATTCGAAAACTCGCCGCCTTCGCTCGTCGCAACGACGATTCTCGCTTTGCCGGCTGACGCTCGAAGCGGAGGTCATACTACTCGTCCTCATCACTCAGTCATGCCTGCTGGGGGCGCAGGCGGACACCGCCCCCGATGACAGCAAACGCAGCGGCGTCGCAGATGGCATCGAGTTTCATCTGACGGCTCCCGATGGAGAGCCGCTGAACATGGTTCGCGTCGGACCCTACGCCAGTGGGGGCAGCGAGCGGCCGGGCACACGCTGGCGCTTCGGCGGAACCGGCGGGTGGACAGACGAGCGGGGACGGTTGCTTTTCCCGCACGACCATCTGTTTCACCGGCTCTCCTCAGAAGACGTCGTCTGCCTCTATGCCTTCGATCCCCTCGAAGAGCTCGCCGGCTTCTTCGAGCTTTCCCGGAGGGACATCGGTCGGCGAATAGACTGGCAGTTGCAGTCAGCGTGCCACCTGTCCGGCAGGCTCACCAGTCAGACCCTGAGCAGCATCGGCCGGAAACTCTCGTGGACTAATCTGTACGTCTACTGGAAGGATCACCGCCCCCTGTCGTTCGATTCGCGACAACAAGAGTTCGAGTTTCATTTGCCGCCGGGCGAGTATCGTCTCCACGCCTACGGCACAGACACGCTCTCGGTAAATCAGAAGATCACCGTCTTGCCGGGGCAACGACGACTTGATCTGGCCATCGACCTGCCGGTTTCCTGGCTGACCACCCTTGAGGGCAGACCCGCCCCACCGCTCCAGCAGATCAAAGGCTGGAAAAGCGGCGGTCCGCTGGAACTCGCGGACCTGCGAGGTAAGGTCGTCCTCCTGGACTTCTGGGGCCACTGGTGCAACCCATGCGTTCAACAGATGCCCAATCTCATGAAGCTTCACGACGCCCTGGCCGCCAAAGGGCTCGTGATCATCGCCATTCATGACGATTCGGTGGCATCGATCGAGGAGATGGACAGCAAGCTTATCCGCACACGTGAGAAGATCTGGCACGGTCGCGACCTGCCGTTTCCTGTCGCGCTCGACGGCGGCGGACCGACCCGCATCCCGGGTACCGACCAGACCGCCAAGGGAGCTACTACCGCCGCCTACGGCGTTCAGGGCTTCCCCACCACCGTGCTCATCGACAAGCAAGGCCGCGTGGTTGGCGAATTCGGCCCGTCCGGCGACCAGGCACGTAGCACACTGGAGGAGATGCTCAGCTCCGGCAAGTCCTCTTCCGCACCCGCCCCAGCAACCGGGCCTGCGGCGAGGAAAGCCGCACAAGATGAAGCCTGGAAGGACCGCTTCCATGAAGTATACCGTCTCAGCGAGGGCCAGGCCGTCAAGCGCATCGCTCCACCCTTCATCCCCGAGCGCCTCGAGTACTACAGGCACCACGACCCTTCTCAGGCACGTCTCATCCCCGAGCCTCCGGATTACTACCAGTTCCGCTGGGATGAGAACGGCTTGAGAGGCTACGGGATGGGCTTCACCGACGATCTCTCCCTCAGGCACGTTTTGGGTATCCTGGGCCTGCGGCGAAATGAATACGAGGGTCCGCAGGATTTGCTGAGCATCCAGATCGCCGGCGACTGGATCGTCCGGGAGTCATCATCGCGGGAGGATCGCCTGCAGGAACTCGAGCGCACTCTGATCCGGGATCTCGGCCGACGGATCCGTTTCGACGCTCGGGACGTCGTGCGCGACGTAATCATCGTCCGCAGCGAATACCGGTTGCGCCCGCTGACCGGAGTCGCCACGCATTCACCTGACGGCGTCCACATCTACGCCGATCGGCTCGACCCAGACGAGGGCGCGGGCGGCGGGACGGCCTCGCTCAATGGTTTCCTGCGCCACGTCGGCAGTCGGCTGAACGAGTGGGTGATCAACGAGACAACCTCGCCCCCCGACACCGAGGTCGTGTGGTATAACCACAACTCGTCCAGTCTCCGCCGTATGACCCCCGGACCGGCGAAGGACGCCAGCATCAATCAGGTCCTCCAGAACCTCGCCCGGCAGACTTCCCTGACGTTCACTCAGAAACAGCAACGTGTGCGCGTCTGGTTCGTCAGTGAGGGGAAAAACGCGTCACAAGATGATGATGACTCTGCCGATGCCCGCTCGCGTGGCCGCCGCCCGGCCCGCAGGCAGCACCGCCAAGGAGCGCTCCGCAACGCAGATCCTGAATAGAGTCTCGGTCGGTGTCTGCCGAATCAGCATTCTCGATAAGGATGACAAGGTCAATCAGCCATGCGATTCGTAGTACAGGAACATCATGATCGTACCCATCATTTCGACCTTCGGCTCGAGAAGGACGGCATCTGCAAGAATTGGACAGCGCACCAACGGTTGCCCGACCGCCCCGGGGTCGAACGGCTTGTTACCCAGGTTGAAGACTGCGACGTGATAGTCGGCAGCTTTGAAGGCACTATCCCCGACGGCGAGCACGCAGGCCAGGTGCGAATCTGGGATCAGGGTGAGTATGTCTGTCACGAGTGGGGAGAGACCGAAATCCGCGTTGACCTGAAAGGTAAGAAGCTGAATGGAGAATACGCGCTGGTTCGGGCACCACACCTCGGAGAACGCTACTGGCTGCTCGAGAAACGGAGCAAGATCCGCGAAGTCTCACGGTAACCCCCGATCCCGCCTCTCACCTGCCGACCGGGGCGAACACGGACCACCCGAAGCCAAACCCGCTCGCCCGCCTTTCAGCGTATTCAGCGCGTTCCGCGGTCAACAGATGTTTTTGGACACGAATGAACTAGGGATCTGTACGGCTCAGTAGACGATCCTCGAGATGGCGAAGAAGACCCCCGCCGCAATCGCAGCGGAGACAGGCAGGGTCAGCACCCAGGCAGTAACGATCTCCGTTCCAACACTCCAGCGGACCCCGCCCTTGCGGGTCGTGACCCCGACACCGAAGATCGCGCCGGTAATGGTGTGGGTCGTGCTGACGGGAATGCCGAGCATCGACAACCCGAGAATTGTGACGCCGCCGCCGGTCTCCGCACAGAACCCTCCCATCGGCTGCAGCTTGGTAACGCGATGACCAAGGGTTTTGACGACCTTCCATCCGCCAGTGTAGGTCCCCAGCGCAATGGCCGCTTGGCAGCTCAGGATAATCCACCAGGCAATCTCGTGCCCCCCCTCGCCGCCGTGCGTGGCCCAACCCCTCAGGGCGGGCACGCTCATCAGAAGGGCAAAGATGATGCCCATGGTTTTCTGTGCGTCATTGAGGCCGTGGCTCAGACTGTAAACCGCGGCCGAGAACAGCTGCAGCACCCGAAAGACGCGATCGATGCCTCGTGGCGTGACGCCCGTAAAGATCTGGGTGACCCAGGTTCCGACCCACATGGTTGCGATCATCATCACCCAACCGATGAACAAACCGATCAACGGCGAGAGAACGATGAAAATGGCGATCTTGCCGATGGTACTCCAGATCAATGCGTAAAAGCCGCCCTTGACGATGGCGGCCCCGCCCATGGCTCCGATCAGGGCGTGCGAGACGCTGATCGGCATGCCCTTTTGCGTGCAGATAACCGTCCACACGATCGCCGAGACCAGCGCTGCGAGAACCAGATGTGTATCGACTACGCCGGGATGGACCAGCCCGGTACCCATGGTCTTGGCGACCGGCGTTCCAAAGCCGAAAGCGGCAACGAAGTTGAAGAAAGCAGCCCAGACCACAGCCTTCCGCGGGGTGAGGACTCGCGTGGCCACAATGGTGGCGACAGAGTTGGCTGCGTCGTTGAAGCCGTTGCTGAAGTCGAACAGCAGGGCGATGGCGACGATAATCAGTACGTAGATGACTTGCGGGTCCATGCGGTTGCCGTCGGCTCGCGAAACAAAGAATCAGGTATTCTTGAGAATGATCCCCTCGATGGTGTTGGCGACGTCCTCACAGGTGTCAATGGCCCGCTCGGTGATATCGTAGATCTCCTTCCACTTCATTGCGTGGATCGGGTCCTTGCTGTGATTGTAGAGGTCTGCGACTGCCGCGTGGTTGTTGTCGTCGCCGACGTTCTCGAGGTGATGGATCTCCACCAGGTACTCATGCACCGGCCCCGGTTTCTTGAGGTTCCGCAACTTGGGCAGAGCCTGTCCGATCAGGGTTGAGGCCTTGAGCAGGACTTCGGTTTGCTTGATCAGCCAGGGGGTGGGGGCGTCGATCCGATAGAGAACCAGACGCTTGGCGGCGGCGTCGATCTCATCCACAACGTCGTCCATCTGAACAATCAGTTTCTGGATGTCCTCGCGGTCAAACGGCGTGATGAACGTCTTGTCGAGAGTGTCGAGGGTCTGGTGGGTCACCTCATCACCGTCATGCTCGTACTGCCTGATGCGATGGATGATCTCCTCCCGCCGACCGTAGTCACGACCCAACTCGGCATAGGCCTCGGCGGTCCCGATCATTACCGTCGCGGCGGCTTCGAAGAGATCGAAGAACTTGGTACCCCGGGGGATAACACTGAACACCGACGAAAACCTCCGTAGAACCATCTGTCAGGGGATGCCGCCCGACCAACTGACGGCAGGCCGGGATTGTATCCGGGCGTGGGTCGGATTCAAACCGAAAGCTGACCAGACGTTAGCGCGGGTTTCACAGTCGCGGCAACCGTCGGATAACCGACGCTCCGACCGGCCCGCGAACGCATACTCCTGCGGAGCCCGCCCATGGAGGCTGCGGCGGGCGTAGGCAGAATTCAGAACTTGGGGCCGAAGGTCAGACACTCATCACACCTACACTTTAATTCAGGATGACTGCGTGGTCTTCGGCAGACCGACAGACTGCCGTGGCGGCTCTTTCAGAACCGCGAGCGTGAGCGAGGGGCAAGGCCCCAAAGCGGCCAACACCACACGGGGGCCGCTTCCTTCCGGTCGCGGTTCTGAAAAAACCGTAGCGCCTCCCCGCCTGAACTGTCACGCGCCCCCTCCAATACCGGGTTCCAAAGGCTTCTTGTTGCGACGGGGGCTTTCGGCTAACTTGGTGTGTTTCCCCGGCCGGGAAGGGCCTGCTATGGGGGTCCGGGCACGGAGGCCAGCCGGGAGACGAATCGTGAACAGGTGCTGTCGGGGCAAAGGAGCTGTTTCGTACCCAGCCCACGGGCAAGAGGTGACGACATGGAAGTCCCTTCAGCTCAGAATTGCAGAGCACGAACGTTCAGGCGGCACGGTCTGGCAGGCATGCTCGTCGGCCTGCTGGTGGTCGGTCTCGCGGGCGGTTGCAGCAGTTGGTCCTCCGGCTCCTCGAAAAAAACCGGCGGATTGGAGCGGCTCAATCCCCGAGGTACGGCTTTTCTCGAAGAGGTGGCCGTACCGGCCGGCTTCCGCCTTGTCGAGGGGCACTCGATGGACCACGAGTCGGCGGGCCAGCGAATGGCCCGGCACGAATACCAGGGAAAAGCAGACCCGTTTGCCGTCCGCGAGTTCTACCGTCAACAGATGCCCCAGAAGGGATGGGAGCGGGTGTCGGACCAGAGTTTCAAGGGTGTGATCACGATGCGATTCGAGAAGAAACTCGAAGTGTGCACCGTACAGATCCGACCGGGCCAGTTCGGCCGGTCGATCGTTAACGTTGAGGTTGTACCGTTTAGCCGAACGCCGATGGAGCCGCCAAGACAGCGATGAAGCAGCGCAGAAGACAAGAACTGAAAACGAACGAACTGAGCATCTACCTTCAACAGATATACGAGTTCCTGGTTCGCAACTCCACGTACGTCGTCGGAGGCGTCGTGGTGGTCGCCTTGATCATCATCGTCGCGACGATGAACACCAGGAGCCAACACCGGGCCAAGGTTGATGCCATGAACCGGATCAGGGCAATCCAAGGCGGCGAGGCGGTTCAGGACCTGAAGCTCCTGGACGAGATCAAAGACCTCGCCAACAGCTATGGAGATGATCCGGGGCTCGGTCCGGTGATTCTGGACCTGCAGGCATCGCTGGCCCACCGTCTGGCCCTCAGTCGGACGTCGGAGGCTGACAAGCCGGACCAGCAGCGTCTGCTGAAGGAGGCCCGATCGGTCTGCGAGCGGACCATTCGGGATTTCGGCAACCAGCCCATCGTGGTGGCACGGGCCAAGCTGCTCCTGGCGGGTGTCGAGGAGACGCTGTTCATCGACGGCCAGGGCGATCGTGAGAGAATCGAGACGCTCTACAAGGAGGTGATTGACGGACCGGTCAGCCCTTATCAGAAGCTGGCTTCCGAGCAACTCGATAGCCTGGACAAGCGGCTGGCCAAGCTGGAAATCGTGGCCACGCGTCCGGCCGCCACCGCCACGGCAACGATGCGCCCCGTCACAACGCGGACGGCTACGCTGACAACCAAGCCTGCCGCGGCGCCACGGATTTCGGTACCCAAACCAACAGTGACGGTAGCCGAACCTGCCACGACGAAACCGGCCTCCGGTGCAAAGCCGGCCAGCAAACCGGCAAGATAGGCGAGTTGGATTTCCGGCCTAACCATGGTTGTTCTCTAGGGTGGCCGTGTAAAAGAGAACACCGTGAACCGTTCTATCACACGATTCCAGGCCAAGGTTGGGCGCATTTTCCGCTTGAGGATCGGCACATGAGGATTTGCCCTTATGCCGTGTTGTTGACAGCGTTGGCAACTGCGATCAGCGCGTTGGCCGGTGAGGCCGAAGACCCGCGCATCCGGCCGTACGAGAAGAATCCCTTCTACTGGCAATACAAGGGCAAGCCCGTGCTGCTGCTGGGCGGCTCGCGCGACGACAATCTCTTCAACCAACCCGAGGGATTGGTCGAACATCTGGATACGCTGGCGGCCTGCGGAGGCAACTACATCCGCAACACAATGAGCAGCCGCAATCCCGGCAATGTCTGGCCCTTCAAGCGGCTGGACAACGGCCGGTATGACCTGGATCGCTGGAACCAGGAGTACTGGGACCGATTCGAGAATCTGCTCCGGCTGTGCCGCGAACGCGACATCATCGTGCAGATCGAGCTGTGGGATCCGTGGGATTATTTCAAAAGCACGGCGTCGTTGAGGGGCTTCGATACAAAGGATGTCGGCTGGGAGAGTTGTCCGTATAACCCGGCCCTGAACGTCAATTACACCTCTGCCCAGAGCGGATTGGCCGAGAAGATCGATGACTATCCACGGCGCGAGCCGAGCGACCACCTGTTCTTTCATACGCCGCCCACCATGAGGGACATCCCCCTCGTGCGAAAGTATCAGGAAGCCTTCGTGGACAAAATGCTCTCGATCTCGCTGGCCTATCCCAACGTGCTGTACTGCATGAACAATGAGATCGGTGAGCCGCCCGAGTGGGGACGGTACTGGGCGAAGTTCATTCGGGAACGGGCCGAGAAGGCCGGGAAGAACGTGTGTCTCACCGACATGCGACGCGTCGGAGATTTTCGATCCGCCGAGCAGGTGAAGATGCTGCACGACCGGGAGCACTTTGATTTCTTCGAGATCTCGCAGAATAACCATAACGACGGCCAGCAACACTACGACCACATCATGCATATTCACTCGGAAGCCGGCGCGAAACCGATCCCGATCAACAACGTGAAGATCTACGGCGGGACCAGAAACAACAAAGTCGAGGAAGGAACGCAGCGATTCTGGCGTAATGTCTTCGGCGGCTGCGCTTCAGCGCGTTTTCACCGACCTGGACCGTCCCACCAGTACTTCGGGATCGGGTTGAGCGAACCGGCTCAGACGCATATCCGCAGCATGCGCAAACTGACCGGGGCCATGAACCTTTTCGTGTGCACGCCGCGTAATGACCTGCTCACCGACCGCGCCCCGAACGAGGCATACTGTCACGCCAAGCCGGGGGAACAGTATGCCGTGTATTTCCCTGACGGCGGCGCGGTGAAACTGGACGTTTCGGCGTGGCTGCGTCCGGGAGCGAGGTCACGCGGAAATGAGTGCGGTACGGG
>CAZTQK010000101.1:0-16131 GCA_964615635.1 uncultured Planctomycetales bacterium | reverse complement strand
GACTGGACCTTCGGGATCATCCCCTTATCGATGATGCCGCGGTCCATGAAATCAGTGATTTCCTGACGGTTGAGAGTTGGCCGGAAGGACTGGGAGTCCTTGGGGTTCTCGCGGATGCCGTGGGTGTCCGAGACCATCACCAGCTTCTCGGCCCTGACCGCCGCGGCCACCTCGCCGGCCGCCGTGTCGGCATTGCAGTTCAGCTTGCCTCCGCTGCGGTCACGGGCAATCGGTGCAATAACGGGGATCGTGTCGGCGCCACAGAGCAGTTGAAGTATCTTGGCGTTGACCTTCTCGATCTTTCCGACGTAACCGACGTCGATCCGGCGGTTCTCCTCTCCGCTCAGGTACATTCGATCGGCAAACAAGACACAGCTTGTCAGACTGTTGAGCCCGATCGCAGCGACACCGAGTGATTCCAGCGTCTCGACCAGCCGCCGGTTGATCCGACCGCAAAGAACCTGCTCGGCGATGGCCAGCGTCCGGTCGTCCGTGTAGCGAAGCCCCTGGACAAACAGGGGCTCGAGTCCGGCTTCGTCCATCGCGGCATTGATTTCCTTGCCGCCGCCATGGACGATGATCGGCTGCATTCCGACGTAGTTCATAAACACGACATCACGCAGCAGTTCTCTCTCGGCCTCCGGGTTATCCATGACTGATCCGCCCAGTTTCACAACCACGATCTTCTCGTAGTACCCCTGGATGTAGGGCAGGGCTTCGATCAGCGATCCTGCCTTGGCGATGGCTTCCTGCACGGTTCATTTTCCTTTCGTAGAAGACGAAGTGCAGACGTTACGAATCGCCTCCGGGCAAGTCAAGATCCGACCAAGCCGCCCTCCAGAACTGCATTGGCCGGGCCATGCGTCACCGGCAGGTTGCTCGATACCGTCGTTGACAACCTTCCCAAGCGCAACTATCGTAGCTGCCAGTGTCTGTTGGGTGCTAGACCCCAGATCAGGTGCACGGATGGCGCGGCTTGCCATGGTTGGGGTGACCGGACGATCACACGGGTAGAAGACATCCTTGGCGCAGGGTGTCGTCCCGAAGGTAGCGGGGGTATTCGCGGCTTATGTCGGGCCGGCGGCTGCGGCAGTAACAATCAGCCACCGACGAGTCCTTTTGTCTCTTGGCCGCGCTCAGCGCGGGACGGGTCACAGTGACCAACTGGTTTGATGCTGTCCTCGTGGGCCTGTTCATGGTCAGCACGGCCATGCTGTCCGTCTACGGCCTGCACCTCTATGTGCTTTTGTACCTCTTTCATCGCCGCCGCAGCACCAAGGGGGCCGAGCAGCTTGCCGTGGTGAATCGCTACCTTGCGGAGACACCCCAGAACGGTTGGCCCGGCGTCACCACGCAGATTCCAATCTATAATGAGGCCGATGTCGCAACCCGGGTCATCGAAGCGGTGGCCGCGATGGAGTACCCGCGCGGCAAGCACTCGATCCAGGTACTCGATGACAGCACGGACGAGACTCGCCTGTTGGTCGATCGAACGGCTCGCAGGCTGCGAGAACAGGGTGTTGAGATCGAAGTCCTGCGTCGCGACAACCGGAAGGGCTTCAAAGCCGGAGCGTTGAAAGCCGGCCTGGCTCGTTGCCGCCACCCGCTTGTGGCGATTTTCGATGCCGACTTCGTGCCGCCGAAGGATTTCCTGCGCCGGGCCGTGCCTCTGCTGGCCAGCGACGAGAAACTGGCCTGCATCCAGGGCCGTTGGGCACATTTGAACCAGGATGAATCGTGGCTGACAAGAGCCCAGTCGGTGGCCTTGGACGCGCACTTCGCCGTGGAGCAGGGAGCCCGGGCATGGAACGGCCTGCTGATGAACTTCAACGGCACAGCAGGCATCTGGCGCAAAGCGGCGATTGAGGACCCGGCCGTCGGCGGCTGGTCCGCCGACACCCTGACCGAAGACCTTGATCTGTCGTACCGGGTGCAACTTGCCGGCTGGCGGATCGACTACTGCCTGGAGTTGGCCTGCCCCGCCGAGCTGCCCAGCACAATCAGCGCCCTCAAGGCCCAGCAGCGGCGGTGGGCGACCGGCGGCGTCCAAACAGGCATCAAGCTCCTGCCCAGAATCTGGCGTTCGCCCTTGGGTCTGGCGCACAAGCTCGAAGCCACGCTCCATCTGACCCACTACGCGGTCTATCTCTGGACCCTCATGCTGGCTCTGCTGGCCCGGCCCATGCTGGCGATGGTCGACCCGCTTCCGTTCTGGTGGTGCTTCGTGTTCGGGTGGGGGTTGATGATCTTCACCGTGCTGGCCTCGCCAACCGTCTACGGCTACGCCCGGTACCATCTGGGCGGCGGCCTCAGCGGCGTCCGAACCATGCCCTCGATGCTGCTCCTGGGTACCGGCCTGTCCATCAACAACGCCCTGGCGGTCATTCGCGGCCTGCATGCGCGAGGGGGCGAGTTCGTACGCACGCCCAAATCCGGCAGCACCCAACAGGCCAAGTTCAGCAGCCGCTACAAGGCCCAGAGGTTCCGCTGGTTGTGGTTCACAGAGATGCTGATCGGTGCGTACTGCTCGGCCACTTGGGCTATCTACGTGACCGCCGTTCACGGTCTGGCATTCAGCGTCTTCCTGGCTATTTATGCCGTGTCGTTTCTGACGGTCGGCTGGATCTCTCGGCCGGAGGCCGGCACGCCACCGAGATCACGAGCCCTGCCCGAACCGGAGGTTCTCCCCGCGACGGCCCCACCGAGGCTGGCCCCTGCCAATCCGGTGCGGGTGGGGTAACGGCGTCCCGCCACTGGGCGATTTAGGCTTGATCTGACGTGCCGAAATCCCCCATGCGATGCTTCATTCCTGCAGTCGGTCGCGGTTCTCGTACACCTTGCGGAACGCAGCAACGATGTCATCCATGTCCTCGCGCGTGCCCAGCAGCATCCGGTGTTCGAGCCACCCGCCCTGTTCGTAGCAAATGGTTTCGCAGTTCGGGCAACTTGTCTTGGCGTAGTCGACGCCCTGACAGCCGGCATAGGGGCCGAATTCCCGATCTAGGAAAAGCCGCTGCTTGTAGAGCGGAAGCGGGTAGCCGCCGAAATTGGGGATCCCCTCGGCATCGAGTGCTTTCAGGAAAGCCTGCCTTGGGGCCCCGAGTTCCCGTGCGTCCACGCGGAAGCAGAAGAGGTGGAATGCGTGCCGTGTACACTCCGGGGGAATCGCCTGAGGCTTGATGCCGGGGATCTGCCGGAGCTGTTCGGCGAGGTACCGGCCGTTCGCGTCTCGGCAGCGAGTCTGTTCTTCAAGCCGCTGGAGTTGGGCGTTCAGTAGTGCGCCCTGGACCTCACTCAACCGGAAGTTCGCGGAGATGACAAAATGCTCGTACCAGGGATGTCCCGGGCGTCGCCCGCAATTGTGGATCGACCGGCATCGCTCGGCCAAGTCGGCGTTGTTGGTGGTGATGAAACCGCCCTCGCCGGCCGTGAGGTTCTTGCTGGACTGGAACGAAAACGACCCGAGGTCGCCGATGGACCCGGCGCGGCGCCCCTTGTACTCGGCTCCATGGGCGTGGGCGGCGTCCTCGATGACGATCAGGTTGTGTCGTTTGGCAATCGCCATCATGGCGTCCATGTCGGCCGGCAATCCGCCGAAGTGTACGGGAATGATCGCCCGCGTTCTTGGGGTGATGGCGGCCTCCAGCGCCTTCGGGCAGATGTTGAGCGTGTCCAACTCGATGTCCGCAAAGACGGGCGTGGCGTTGGTGGTGATGACCGCGGTTGCAGTAGCCAGGAAGGTGTAGGGCGGCACGATGACTTCATCGCCGGCCTGGATGCCGGCGGCCATCAAGGTGATCTGAAGCGAGACAGTGCCGTTGACGACCGCAATGCCGTGCTCGGCGCCTTGGTACCTGGCGAAGTCCCGCTCGAACGCGGCGACCTCGGAGCCGTCCAGTTTGCCCCACTTGCCGCTGCGGATCGCCCGAATTACCGCCTGCTCTTCCGGATTGCCGCAGACCGGCCAGGCCGGGAACGGTTTCGTTCTAACGGGCGTACCGCCGTGAATGGCCAGTTGAGATCCCATGTTCGTCCCTCTCGCGGTTGTCCCTGGAAGCCGGCTCATGACACGGCCCGGCTGAAGGGTTATTGGGGCGTATTATACGAGCGGCCGTTGCCTGGGCGAGAACCGTCCTATTGCCCGATCCGGTATTCCGCGCGGACTTCCGGGCTCTCGTGGTATCCGAGGCGGACGGCCTTGGCCCTGATCGTCGCGCTGCGATCCAGGCGGATCGGCCGGCTGTAGAACTCCCAGTGAGCCTGCCCGCCTTCATCACTTGTCCAGGCGATGGAAGCGCCTTCGGTCGGGCAGGTCATCGTGATCATGATCGGTTCCTGGTGATTGCCGCCGGGAGGGTTCATCGCGGGAGCGGCGGTCTTGGCCCATTTGCCGCCGGGTCGCATGCGCTCGTTCAATTCGTCCTCCGGAATCAGGCCGAGGTCCTTGGTGTCCTTCATCCATTCGTCGAGGATCTTCCGCATTGCGGCCAGCCGCTCGCGTTGCTCGGGCGCGCTTGCCAAGTTCCTGATTTCGTGTGGGTCCTCCAGGCAATCGTAGAGTTCCTCTTCCGGTTTCTCGGGCAAAAAGAAGATCTTCTGCGGCCCGGTGAGCGTGCCCTCCTTGTTCATCCGCCGCATCTCCTGCATCGTGGGCATCTTGTCCATATAGTCGATGTACTGGGCGTACGGGCGGCCCGGCTTGAAGTTCCGGATGTACTTGAAACGCTTGTCCCGAACGGCCCGGATGATGTCATACGTTTCGTCCATGCGGTCGCGGGCGGCGAAAACGTACTTGCGGGATTCAGCTTTCTGCCCGCCGAGGAACGGCCGCCCCCGCATGTGATCGGGCACTCTCACATCCGCCAGCGACAGGACCGTCGGGCCGAAATCAATGAAGCTGACCAAGTCATCACAAACCGCACCGGCGTTCCGGCGATCGGGCTGGCGAATCACCAATGGGATGTGTATCCCCGAGTCGTAAAGCCAACGCTTGGCCCGCGGCAGGCCGCGCCCGTTGTCGCCGAAGAAAAAGACAATGGTCTTGTCCGCCAAGCCGTCCTCTTCGAGTTGCCTGAGCAAATCGGCCAACTGCAAGTCCATGGCGGTGATCAAATCGTAGTATCGGGCCCAGTCGTTGCGTACGATCGGCGTGTCGGGGTAGTAGGGAGGCAGAACCGCCTTGGCCGGGTCGTGGCGATGCTGCGCGGCAACCTTCTGCATGTGCTGAGCGAACTGCTCGGGTGTGCAGCGGATCTGACTCTCATGCGTCACGGTCAGGTTGAACACCGAGAAGAACGGCTGGCCGGGTGCCCGGCCTCGCCAGTGAGCCTTGCGACTGCATTCGTCCCAAGCCGTGATCGGAGCATCAAAGTTGTAGTCGGTCTTAACGTTGTTGGTGCAGTAGTAGCCGGCGGCGCGGAGGTACTCTGGAAAACACTTCACGTAGGCCGGCGGTACGGCCTTGCATCGCATGTGATGCGTGCTGATGGTTGTCGGATACATTCCGGTGATGATCGCCGAACGGCTGGGGGCGCAAACGCCGGACACCGAAAACGCGTTCGTGTAACGAATGCCTTCTCCGGCCAGCTTGTCGATGTTCGGCGTATGGGCGTATTTGTCGCCGTAGCAGCCCAGGTCGGGACAGATATCCTCGCAGGAGATCCACAAGATGTTCGGAGGATCGGCGGCATTGGCGGGTCGGGTTGCCGCGATCAGGCCAAACAAGAGGAATACCGCCGGACTCAGTTGTCTCATCGCATCTCTCCTGTCTTTCAGGTCATGCATGGCCACGCAAAGCCGTGGCCATGGCACCCAAGTCTTGACGAGCCGAGGGGCTTGTCCCCTCGGTCTTCCGCTGGCCCCAGACTCCCCGCTGGCCCCAGAATCCCTTCTGGGGCCTTCTGAGTTGAGGATTCCTATCCTCGTTGATGCCGAATGCGGAACGGATTCCGCCACGATGCCCGGCCCGGAAGGGATTCCGGGCCGAGCGGGCCCGCCGCTCGCGCTGCGGGTTCTGTAGGTCTTACCCGGGGCGCGTTGCCGCGATCTTCCCCGCCACCAGGTCCTCAACAAACCTCCGCGCCTTCTTCGCCTCGGCCAGCAGCGTGGGCAGATCCCCGCGAGCCAGCGTCTCAATGATCAGCGGCCCATGTGTGAAGCCGCCTTTCTTCAGCCGGGCCATGACGGGCGCGAAATCGACCTTGCCCGTTCCCGGCGTCACGTCCACGTTCTTGGGGTGCAGGTAATCCTTGACCGACATGCCCACCACCAGGCCGTCCACCGTGATTGCGTCGTCTACGGGGTCAAGCTGACCGTCAGAGTAGTAGTAGATGTTGCCCGCATCGTACCAGAGTCCGAAATTGCGGTGCCCGACGAACGCGACGCTTTTGCGGCACTGCGGACCGGTGGCGTTCATGCCGCCGTGAGGTTTGACGCTCAGGCCGACTTTCTTCTCGGCAGCGTAGTCGCAGCAGGCGGCGACCGCCCGGTAGTAATCGTCATGGTGTTTCGGATCGCCGATGCCGCCGAGCATCAACCCCGGCGAGCCAACGGCGGCGGTGTTGTCGATCATGCTCCGCAGGGCCTTGGACGCCGCACCCAAATCGGTCGAGAAGAAATCGCCCGCATAGACGTTCGCGACCTTCAGTCCGCGCTTCTTGACCTCCTCTGCGACACGGGCGGCCTCATCGGGTGTGGTTGCGGAAGAGAGAATCAGGTTGGTCGGCGACTTTGCGGTCATCAGGCCGACGTACTTGAACCCGGCCTCGGCAATCGCGTCGAGGGCGATCCTGTACTCATGCCCGCCCCATGGCCGTGTGTAGCAGCCGATTTGCCAGATTTCTTTCTTCTTGCCTTCCGGCCCGGATGGCCGTGTATCGGCGGCGATCAGCCGGGAACCAAGACCTGCAGCCCCGGCAGCAATCGAACGGGCAAGAAACGCGCGGCGTGAAGTCTCCTTGAACGCTGTCATCGGTGAGGACCTCCTCGCGCCAGATGATAAGCGATTCCGGCTCCGATCTGAAATCTGACGATCTCAACTCTGCAATCCGATAAGCCGCTGAGTGGCCCATGCACTTTGGACCCGTATCTTGGCCGCCCGTCTCACAGAGGGCCGACGAGGGCGTCGGCCCCACACCACCGCGCGGGCTTGAACCCTGGAAAGCCGGGGGGGCGCCGCTTTGACTTCCGACTCCAGGCCGCCAGAATGAGCGGACTATGAGAAGAATGCCTTGCATGCTTGGATCGTTGCTCGTTGCGGCGAGCGTCCTGACCCTGGATTCGGCGACGGCACAGGAAACCCGCCCGGCGTCCGACTGGCCGGCGGGCTGGACGGCAGCGTGGTCTGCGCCGGGCGCTGAACTGCGCCCGCTTCAGATCCTGCATGGTGTGCCGCAGGGCCAGGCCAACCCCGCGGCGATGACCGCCCTGAAAGATCTCGGCCTCGGCGGGATCGTCTGCAATGTCGCCTTCAATGACTACCTGGTCTCCGAGCCGAACTGGGTCACCCTGGTTAAGGCGATCGAAGCTTGTCACGAGGTCGGATTGTTGGCATGGATCTATGACGAAAAGGGGTATCCGAGCGGATCGGCCGGAGGTTTGGTGCTCAAGGAAAACCCTGCGTTCGAAGCGCTTGCCTTGGCCTACGACCCGACAAGACCCGATCCGTTTGTGATCCGGCCGTCATACGAGCACACCCATGCGAGCAACAACTTCCACGCCGCGCGGCGTTACATCAACCTGCTTGACACGAAAGCGGTCGGCGGATTCATCAACAAGACGCACGAGGCTTACCGGCAACGGCTGGAGACGCATTTCGGCACCACCATCCCGGCGTTCTTCACCGATGAGCCCTCACTCATGGCGGTCAACATCGGTCAACTCGGCGAGGAGATCCGAAAGAAGGTCCACGTAGACGATCCGGTAGATTCGAACGTGCAACCGCTGCCTTCGGTGCCGTGGGTTGCCGACCTGCCCGACCAGTACCGCAAGCGTTGCGGCGAGGACCTCATGGCTGTGCGCCGCAGCTTGTTCACTGGCGATGCCGAGTCCGATCGGCAGGTGCGACGCCGCTTCTGGGGACTGGTCGCCGATCTTGTTTCCGAGCGGTACTTCGGGCAGATTCAGGACTGGTGCCGCAAGCACCGTGTCGCCTCCTCCGGCCATACTCTGTGGGAAGAGATCCCTGTGTGTCACACCGCCCTGGGCGGCAACAGCCTCAAGGCATTGCGCCGGATGGACATCCCGGGGCTCGACATGCTGTCGTCGGAGCCTCAGACGGTCATCCACGGCGGGTGGATGGCGGCAGCCCTGCCGGCATCGGCGGCGATGATCGAAGGACGCCGGCGAGTCATGACCGAGGTCAGCGATTTCTCCGAGACGCTGGCCGGCAAGGGGATGGTTCCCCTGGCGAAGATGCAGACAACCGCTGCGTGGCAGGCGGCATTCGGCGTGACCGAGTTCACGCTCTACTACAATCGCACGAAACGCCCGGCTCAGGAGTATCGGGCGTACAACGACTTCGTCGGCCGGCTCAATGCCCTGCTTCGCGAAGCCCGACCCGAGCCCGAGGTCATTCTGTATTACCCGATCTATGACCTGTGGGCGGACTATCTGCCGGTGGCCGAGCCGCTGAAGATCGGGACGCAGCCTCAACGCGCACAGCGACTGGCCAACTCCTTCATGCGGCTGGGACAGCGTCTGGCGACTTTGCAACAGCCGTTCCTGATCGCCGATCACGAGGTGCTCGCGGCAGCCGAGGTACGCGATAGCAGGCTGTGGGTTCGCGATCACGCATTTCACACACTGGTGCTGCCGGACGGCGCAGAGTTGCCGGAGGCGGCATCGGGCGTCGTCGCGAAGTTCAGGGATGCCGGCGGGCGGATCGTTCGCGATGATATGACGGGCGAACCAGCCCGATTCGATGGCGAAAACGAGACCGGCGCAAGCGGCCGACTTCAACCGGCATCCGATCGGATCATCCTCGGGCGGTTTACCCGGGGCAGCCGCGAGATCCTGCTCCTGGCGAACGTCGGGACACAGCCGTACAAAGGCGAGGTGTCAGTGCGTTCCGTGGGCACCTGGTGGCGCGCCGCCCCGGCAACGGGTGACGTAAAACGTGAAGACATCGTCAAACAGGGCAGGATCGCCATTTCGCTGCCGGCAAACGCGAGCGTCATCCTCGTTGGCCCGCATGGCATCCAATAGTGAGGCTCCGCCCTCGGGGACCTGGCCAGTGGCGCCGATGTCCTCGTCGGCACTTCTTTCCGGCCGACCGGGTGGGTCGGCGAAGAAAGTCACCGCTTGGGGACCGATTTGAAATTCGCCAATCTCAAATCTGCAGTTCAGGGAGATGAGATCCCTTCTCACGGACCGCTCAGAGGTACCGACGCCCAACGTCATGCTCTTTCAGTCAACGGCGTGCAAAGCACGCCCCATCGTGCCGTGTCAGGGCAAGAGCGGAATACCCAGATCTTCGGCCTGCTTTCGGCATGCGGCGTCGGAGCAGAGCCGGCGGAATTCGCTCATGAGAAGCGATGCGCTCTCCTGCTCTCCTTCCATTTGGAGAATTCTCGAAGCCAAGTAGTACGGCCAAGCCTGGTCCGGATGCCTTTCTCCGTAGAGTCGCACGGCCTGCTTCATGCGCGGGAGCATCTCCCGCAGCGGCGAGTCGTTTGCCTGAGCGGTCGACTCGATCCACTTGACGGCCGGCCCCGGATCGCCGTCGCCCAAGGCCAGCAGCGCCCGGGTCGCATTGAAAACCGGATCGTCCGCGAGCTGCCCCGCACACTCTGCCAGCAGCTTTCGCGACTCAGTTGACTGTTGTCGCAAGAGCATCGCCCACGCCAGCGAGCACTTGAGGTCGGCCGCATCCGGCTCACGTTTCACCGAGCCGGCCCAGATATCGGCACCCGCCGCGATCTGACCGCCTTCGACCAGGAGATCATAGGCGGTCCAGAGTGTCTGGCGGTCTGATGTGTCGGCCAGAGCCCGGACGAGGATTCTCGCGGCCTCGGGACCTTGTCCCCTGCTGATGAGCAGGCCGGCCAGATTCAGAGCCGCGACTTCGGCCTGCGGGTTGATCGAGAGTGCCGTTCGGTAAGATTCAACCGCACGGCCGGGCCGGCCGAGGTTGACCTGGCACACCCCCAGGTTGGTCCAAGCCGTCCAGGATTCAGGGGCATACGAGAGCAACTTCTGCAGGCGGGCGACGGCCAGGTCATACTGCGAGCGGCCGATCTCGATCTCGGCCATCGCAAGGTTGGCCGTCAGATGAAAAGGGTTGTCCTTCAGCACGCGCTCATAGAGGGGCTCCGCCTCGTCCGCCTGACCTGCGGTTTGGAGCATCTGGCCAAGCCCGAGCAGCGCCGGCTCGTACATCGGGGCCAGTTCCAGTGATCGACGATAGTGGGTCATGGCCTCGTCCACCCGCCCCGCATGCCTGTACACCTCGGCGAGGTGACGATGCGTCCGATGGCTGCGAGGATCCGCTTCCAGTGCTGTCTGCAGGGCCTCGATAGCGTCGTCGGTACGATTCATTTTGTGGTAGACCATGCCGATGACGCGATGGACATTGGAGCGGGTCCCGGCAGGGTGCCGAGCCAGGTCCTCCTTGGCAGCCTCGATGGCCTGCTCGTATTGACCCGCACCGTAGTAGGCCAGGCCCAGTCGCGTCCATGAACCGGGCGTGTCGGGATACACCTCTGCGACTCGGACGTTCTTGCGAATATCGTCTCGAAAAGCGGTGACGGTTTGCCATGTTGTTATGACCAGGAGGAGAGCAGCCAGCCCTGCGGCAACCCATGAACACCATCTCACCGATCGTCTTGCGTCGGCCCACTGCCGATGACCGAACACGAGGAATGCCGCGATGGCCCAGAAAAGCCCTATGTTGGAGATGTAGACATAGCGTTCAGCGAACATTGAGCTTCGTGAGGGCAGCAAAGGCAGAGTGGCTGCAACGTTAGCCAGGAACCAGATCAGGCCCAGGATTCCGATTCGTGTCCATCTCAGGGAGACAATCACCAGAACGAGCGTAACAAGGAGCGTCAGCACAGCGGCCAGAACATCGGGATCGGACCAGGCAACCACCCACCGGGCAGGATGGAACGGGGCCAGGCCTGCCGGCCAAACCACCCGACTGAGATACCAACCCAGAGCGAGCAGGACGCGAACGATCCGCGGGCCCTCCAAACGCTCGGCGGCCACTTCCAGGAGATGCGTTTGCTGCGTCAGCGTCACGTTTAGCAGGGCGAAGCAGCCTGTCAGCAGCAAACAGAGGCCCCAGATGACCCACCAGGTGCGGCGGGGCCAGCGCCTACGAGCCAGCGGCAACAGAAGCATGATGACGGGCAAGCCGACCTGCACCTTGCTGGCCATCGCCAGCACGACCGCCGCCAGCACGAGCGGAATCAACCTCATGCGCGGCCGTTCCTCCCACGCATCGAGCAGATTCAGCGACAACAGCGAGAAGAGCGCCGACAGCGAAATCATGCGTCCGCAGACCCAGGCGGTCGGCTCCGACCCCATCGGATGGATGGCAAACAGAATGCCCGTGACCAGTCCGACAAGCGGATCGGGGTGCAGGCGACGTATCAGCCGCCACACGAGGACCGCGCTGGCGGCGTGAATCAGAATGTTGGTCAGGTGAAACAGCCATGTGCCCGAATTCGGGGCATCGGGCAGCGCGCTCAGGCCAAAAGCGTTGAGCAAAGCGAACTCAGCCGCGAAGCTGAGCATCGGCACGGGCTGGTAGAGGTATCGGTGCGGTTCGAGGGTGAGCAATTCAACAGCATGCGACAGCGACGGCCGGCTGACGAGGACGAAGTTGAGAACGAGTTGTTCATCGTCGCCCTCGATGAACCCGCCTCGCAGGGCAGGTAGCATGGCAACAAAGGCAGCCAGGAACACAACAATGCCAGGCCAGATGCCTGCCAGTCGGGTCGCGGGTTGTGAGGAGTCTCTCCTGATCATGGGAGGTCATCCGGCCTGGATACCGTTTGATCGCGGCTCTACGCCGGCAGCAGCTTGGTCAGGCCCTCGTGCGGTCGTGGGATCACGTGAGCGAGAATCAGCTTGCCGCCCAGCTTCTCGACGGCTGCGGCGCCCGCCTCGACCGAGGCTTTCACGGCGGCAACGTCGCCTTTGACCATGACCGTCACGTAGGCGGCCCCGATTTTCTCCTTACCGATGATCTCGACGTTGGCGGCCTTGAGCATCACGTCCGCCGCCTCCATCATGCCGATGAGACCCTGCGTCTCGATGAAACCGATCGCATCCTGTTTCGCCATGGTGTTTTCCGTTCCTTTCGCGGCACTGCCGGCCGGCACGTTCGCGTCCGGCGGCAGAAAATGATCGTTGGCTTCGAGCAGGGCATTGACCTCCTGCTTCGAGTGAATGAGAAAAGCGGCCTGGGCCGAGTAGTTGGGCCAAGCGGTGTGGTTGACCCCTGCGTGCATCTGTTCGGCGATCGCCCAGCCGGCCTCGACCGATGCTCGCACGTCGCCCGTGCTGCCGGTGACCTTGACGCCCATGCCGCCGAGGGCATTCGACTCGATGCCGGCAATGGTGACATTCGCCGCCTTGGCCATGAAGTCTGCAACGACCAGCGACGTGCCGAGGCCCATCACTTCGACGAAGCCGACGCTGTTCAGGGTGGGCGAGGCCATAGCGTTCACCAGATACCCTCTGTCACGGATCGGCGTTCATGCGGTCCAGGTGCGGGGCTGGGGGCTGGGACCTGGGGCTTGGTGAAAAGCGGCAGACACGGCAAGGGTGTACGTGCAACAGGTAGGGCATGGTCGCAGCCGCCAAAGACTGCGAAGACCTGCCGCCGGCGGCGTGCGGAGACGGCAGGTCTCGGTCGCCGTGGCGATCTCGACGCCGCCCTACCGGGCGGCCTGGTGGTCTTTGGCACACGATCCAATCCACGTTGAGCCCGCATGAAGAGTCAATTCCCCTTGCCTCTCAGACCATGGAGCACATCCTGCACAATCTGGTCGAGCGATTGCCGATTGAGACCCAATGGCAGCGGGTCGCAGCCGCCGGGCGGGGCGTCGGTCAGGCCAAACTGATTGAGAATGCACTGCACGGTGCGGGCGACGTCGTCAAGACTGAACTGCTGCGAAGGCGAGAGCGGCTGGCGCCCGCGACCCATCTTGAAACCCCGCAGACCGACGGCCTGTCGCACCGCCTCGGGGAAATCAGCCCCGAAGATGATCATCCTGATCAGGTCGAGCAGGCCGTACTGGACCTGCCGGGCCTCTTCGATACGCCCGGCCATCGCCAGGTCATACAGCTTCATGACCACCTCAGGCACCACGCCGCTGGTGGCCACCGTTCCGCCGTCCCCCCCCATGATCAGCGAGGGCAGCAGGATCTCTTCACAGCCGATCAGGAACACGAAATCCGGCCGGATGGTCCTGATCTCGTGCATCATGTTCACGTATCGCGGCAAATCGCGGCTGGAATCCTTGATACCGATGATTCGAGGGTGCTCGGCGGCCAGACGCTTGATCGTGTCGTTGCTGATATCGTTGGCGAACTGCGGGATGTTGTACAGCGTCAGATCGATGGGGCTGTTCCGGGCGATCTCGCTGAAATAGGCGTACACCCCCTCCTGGCTGATCTTGTAGTAGAACGGGGGCACAATGGCGACGGCCGTGGCTCCCAGCGAGTGGTAGTACGTGGCGGCCTCGACGGTCTTCTCGACGTTGGCCTCGGCCGCACCTGCAAGCACGAACCGTCGTCCGGCGTTCTGCTCGGCGACGATTCGGACAATCTCTTTGCGCTCCTCGAAACTGAAGCGGGTGAACTCGCCCGTGCTCCCGTTGGGATACAGGCCGGTGATGCCGTTTTCGATCAGCCAATCGACAATGCGGCGCAGCTCAGGTTCGTTGATCCGGTCGCGATCGTCAAGCGGGACCATGTTCGGGGTGAAGATTCCGCACAACTTCTTGCAGCTCATATTGTCTCCATCCAACCGTCAGGCAGCCGAGTATTCTACACGAGCCGGCCCTCATGTGCTCCTGCCGCAGCGGGTCGGTCTGTTGTCCCCAAGGGGCACCTGACCGCGGCCTCGCCGAGCCGACCCGCACACCACCTGACAGGGGTGCGCGGGAAACAACCATAAACGGGTGGCTCGATCTCGACGGGCGGCCGGCAGGGTGTGGGGCGACCGGCGCCGCAGACAGATCGATTGCTGCGATACTGACATACAGTAAGTATAAAACACACTGCTCGCAAGCGGCGTGCACCGCCTGCGAGCAGTAAGAGAATCGGATCACCGGTTCCGGCCCCGCCGCCTACGGCAGGCAATTACGGTTGAACGGCACCCCCGCTCCGCTCGCGCATCCCTCGAACAGCGCGTGGTCGGCGGCGTCAACAGATTCGTCGTCGTTCAGGTCCGCCAGGTCGTTGCAGAAGCCGGCGGTCGCGGGGATTCCGGTCCCGCTGAAACACGCCTGAAACATCGCGAAGTCGGCCTGATCGACGTCGTTATCGCCGTCGAAGTCCGGCCTTGCCAGCGTCACCACGACGCGGACGTTGATGGTCTCGCTTGATGGTATGGCGTCGGGGTCCGACACTGTGATCGTCGCATCGTAGGTGCCTACGAGCAGCGAAGTGACGTCGTAGGTAATGGTAATCTGATTGGACTCGCCATTGGCCAGCCCCGGCGGCGTGAAGCTGCTGGGAGACACGCTGAGCCAGCCGGCGTCATCGCTGATGGTGTACTCCAGGTGGCCCGCTCCCACGTTCGTGACGGCAAAGGTCTCGGAGGCAACGTTTTTGCCCATCGTCACCGTGTGGCTGAGCGCGGTGGTACTCAGTTGTATCTCCGGACCGACCTGTAAGACGACGGCGATCGTCGCCGGGCTCTTGTCCATCCCCGGCCAGCTCACCGTGATGGTTCCCGCGTGAAGGCCGTTCGCTAAGCCGGCCGTGCTGTATTGCACGGTGACCACGTCGGCTTCGCCGGTCGAAGTCCCTGTTCCGTTGACCAGGGTCAGCCATGGGACATCAGCCGTGGCCGTGTAATTCAGCGTTGTTCCGGACATCCCGTTTGTGATGGTGAAGGTGTCATCCGGAATCGCCTGCTCGACATCGATGGAATGCCGCAACTTGACCTTGTCCAGCAGAATCAGCGGCTTCGTCGTATCCGGCAAGTACGAGATTCGCACGTTTTCAAAGAATGCCGTACAGATCTTGTCCCGACGGTTGGTGACAAGATCCAGGTCGGTGTAGTCGAAGTTCACCGCGAGAGCCAGGGTGGTCGGACCCGCCGGTGTACCCTGGCCAGGTGCCAGCGTCAGCATGATTGTGTCGTAGTCGGCAACGGTACCGTAGTTTGTGTTGCCGGTGGCACTGTCGTCGCCCCATTCGATGGCGCTCTGGGAGGCATCCTGTACTGCGTAGCCGGGATAACTGATGGCCGTCTCCCACTTGCCGCCGTGACCGTTGTCCGTACCGAGGTCGATGCCTCCGACGTCGACCGAGAGGGTCACCGGTTGTGTCCAATCGATAGGAAGGGTCGCCAGGTCATCGACTTTCCCCGGCCTCTGCACGATAATTGAGCCGGCGTAGCAAGTCTCGTTGGTGCCGCCCTCATCGATGCACTCGGGATTCACCTTCCAGAGATCCAAGGTCATCCGCAGCGGCTGCGTGGGACGGATCAGGTTGGCGATCGGTATGACGTTGTTGCAGGCATTATCACAATACTGCTGGGAGTTGCCGAGAGCCATGCAGTCCGCTATGCACTGACCGACGACCAGATCCTTAATATCCGGGTCGCTCTCAGCATTCTCGTAAGGACCCGGGTCGAAGAAGTAGTAAGGCCCGGGATTCGCGCTATACGGTGTCAGGTCATTGAGGCTGGCTCCCGGCGGCACCGTCGGATCCCCGTCCGAGTAGCCGGGAACGTTGTAACCGGCACGCTCCCAGTTCGGCGGAACGCGGCCGGCAACCGCCGGATCGGGCGTGAAATAGACGTTGAAGTTCTCGAAGATCTGGTCGGAAATGCCCCCACACTCGGGCGGGACGGGCGAGCAGTCACAGTCCGTATCTGCGCAATCGGCTTCGCCGTCTCCATCGTCGTCCAGGTTGCCGTTGCTGCAAGTCTCCTGCGTAGTTGACGGC
>CAZTQK010000100.1:0-16168 GCA_964615635.1 uncultured Planctomycetales bacterium | reverse complement strand
GAACTTGCTGCCGAAGAACCGGCACACCGGCACCGCGCCCTCCGGCGCCGCGGCCGCGCTCGGCCAGGCGATGAACGACCCGACCTCGCGCGTCCAGCCGGCGAACGTGCCGGCGTCGAGCGCGTCGATCTCGGCCTGGTCGATCGTGTTGAAGTAGTTGCGCGCGGTGTCGTGGAAGTACTCGGCGACGACCTGCGGCTGACCGGCGGGCGGGTTCACGACGCGGACGATCGAGAAGAACTGAATCCGACGACCTTCAGGTACCGACGTCGTCCCGAGATCCGCGGACGCTGCCATCAGAAATGCCGAATCGCTTTCCTCTCTCCCCCGATACTGCACACGGCGAGGAAATACGACGGCCCCGTCCGCAAGCACCTGGGCCTCCGCACGATCTTCAACTACCTCGGGCAGCTTACCAATCCCGCCGGTGCAAGGCGGCGGGTCATGGGAGTCGCCCGTCCCGAGAAGACCGAGACCTTTGCCGGCGTGCTGGCTGCTCGCGGAGCAAAACTCGCCTGGGTCGTCACCGGAAGCACGGGGGTCGCTGACCGTCCATACCTTTGCGATATCACCATCACGGGCGAAACGAGAGTCAGCGAGGTTCGCGACGGACAGGTGAAGACGTTCTCGGTCAAACCTTCAGACGTGGGCTTCAAAACGGCCCAGCTCGATTCACTAGTCGTCGATTCAGCGGAGGCCAGCGCCCAGGCCGTTCGCGATATCCTCTCCGGTCAGGACAAGGGTCCGCGCCGCCGGCATGCTCTCCTTAACGCCGGCGCTGCCCTGATCGTGGCCGGCCTGGCAAACGATCTGTCCGCAGGTGTGGCCCAAGCCGCTCAGGCCGTCGATTCCGGCGCCGCCATGAGCAAGCTGGAAGACTTGGTGAAAACCTCGAAGACCTGAGGCCGACTGAACCGCCCTCAGTGATGGCGCTCCAGATTCTCCAAAGGCACACCCAGGCGGACAAGCTCGCCACGCAGCTCTTCCATCCGGACCATGCCAGGCAGACGGCCGTTCATCGACATGCTGAAACCGGTGGAGCTTGGCTTGCGGAGGTTGCCATGAGCGGCGGTCAGGTGGACAAGGCTGGACATGAAGGCGCTGCCGCAGTGGTAGCCGTCCTCGGTGGACACCAACACGTCGGGGGTGTGCTGAACCAGACCGTGGAAAGCACGCCACAGGCGATGCACGACATCCGGGTAGGTGTGAGACGCGGTCACATCCTTGAGGGCTCGGTCAGAGGCAAAACCGTCGGCGTCCAGCTTGCCGTCGGCTCGCAGTAACGCGTAGATCGGCAAAAGCTCCAACGGGTCGCCGAAATCGGCCTGGTAGGCAAAGCCACCTGTCGATTGCGTGATCCGCGCACGCCCAGTGCGGCTCAGAACCACAACGCCGTCGGCCTCATCGCGATAAGCGGTCAGCTCCACACCCTCGATACCCAGGACATCCCTCGCAACCTCCGCAGCCTCTCGCGTATGGATGACGGCGCAAGTCACCATTCCGAACTCGGGCACGACCACGTCGCCTGCTCGTTCAAGCGTCTTACCGGGGCGATAGCCGAACTCGCGCAGCAGCCTGCTCAGCGGAATTCGCCGGCTGCCCAACAGGTTGTGACCGTGGTCTGAAAGCAGACTGATCCGCACGCGGCCGCGAGACTCAAACGTCAATTGCTGACAGAAGCGATCCAACTGAATCAAACCCGCCTGATGCCCGTCACGCCCCACCCTGGCACCCAGCGCGGATGTCCCGACCACGTACGCAATGAGACGAGGCCCATCGCTGCGCCGAAATTGCCTGTGGATCTGTCGAAGCTCGTGCAGGTACCATTTCTTGGCCCCGAGATAGACCGATGCGTGCGTCGCCGGCTCGAGATGACAGTCCACCAGGTCCATCCACGGCACATTCTCCTTGCTCGCGTAGCCAACATATCCGTTCCTGAGACGCTCGCCGTCAAAGTACTCGGATTCGACGCCCGGGCAGGGGGAAATGCCGAAGAAATCGGAAAGGCACAAATCGGTCATCACCGGGAACGGACTGATGACCCGGGTGGGCTCATGAAACAGACGAAAACGACCTTCGATCCACAGACTCTCGACCATCGCGAACGGAATGCTGTCCAGAATAATGACCAGGTGGCGCCGTTCGTGCTCGGGTACATCGGCCAAAACAACCCATGCGTCCCGATCGTCGAGGCAGCCGTCCTTGTTGTCGTCAAATCGGATCGCATCCACGATTCCTGTCGCGCTCAGCCGTTCGCTGCAGTCGGCCTTGCCGTCAGCCGTCGTGTCATAGCATCGTTCCGTGCTTCCATCAGCCCCGGCGCGCACAACCACAGGTGTCACCGGCCACAACTGCGGACCCGGCCCTGGAAGGGCGCAGCCGACCAGTGACAACGCGGCCAAATCGAGAACGATCAGCTTCCATGCACCCGACAAGATTCGTTTCAACATCGTTGGTCCCGACTGGTCAATCGGTCGGCGATCTCTGTCACAACGCGGCTTCGTGATGTGGTTGGAATGCTAAATGCGAGAGGGTCAGATGGCAATATCCAGGAGAAAACCCGTTGGGCTGGCTTCACCGGCCGCCTCGTCGGTGTAGGGGGACAAGCCGGCTTTCACCGGAGTGAGACCGTCATCGTCAGTGGTGTCGTCGCCCGACGCCTCGGGGGTCTCGCTGGCCTTCTGCTGGGCCAACTCAGCGCGGGCCTTGGCCTCAATACGGCCGGCCTGGGCCGCCACCTGCTGATCCTGAGATGACGGCTGGGCCGGAGCCAAGGCCGCCCGGCGGATCTGCTGCATCTTGGCGATGGTCGCCTGGGGATCGTCGGGCACGGGCGAGAGGTCGATCGACACCTCGCCACCGACGGCATACTGACGGCCATCCGGGCCCGTCTGATAGCTATAGCTGGCGCCGCCCGCATATTGCCCACCGGCTGCCTTGTGAGCCTGCTCGTGCGTCCGGACCTCCTGGTCGCGCTTCTTGAGCTTGGCCAGCTTCTCCTCTTCCTCTGGACTTCGGCTCTTGCCAAAAGCAGCGAGGAGGCCCTGCTTCCCGCCTGTTGCCGCCTGTTCGGACGCAGCCCGCAACGGTGACGCCAATCCGTCTTGAGGGATAATCTCGACGCCGCACAGCGGGCAGGTTTGGCCTTCCTCATGGATGTGGCCCGGTGACAGCTCCAGGCGGTCTTCATCCGCCCGCCGCGCCTGGACATCGGGCTTGGGCTGCGTCAGGCCGGAGACGCGCCGAAGGGAGACCGGGGTGACTATCCCGGCAGCCAGGGCCGATAATCCTGCAATCGCGTCAAGCATTTTCGGGCTCGATACCTAGCCTTTTGTATCACGTGCATCGGCCGGCCCCATGAGCGCCTGAAGATAACGGGGGGCTGAAAGCTGTCAGCGATCAGCCGGCACACCCCCCAGTGTGCGCGGAACCCGCTCGGCCCGGAATCCGTTCCGGGCCGCCTCCTCTTCTCAGGTGTCCAATACCGAAGGGGTGGGGAACACAATTGAGAACCGATGGTTCCCTGCAACCTGCGGAGCGGCCTGCTAGCAGAGTGATTCCGTCCCCACCACCGGCGCGACGGGGCACCCGACCTCTCTTGAGTCATCCTTCATCCCTCCGCCTTCATCCTTCACTTGCCCCTGACGGAGTTGTCTGCCCCTCTCCCGCCCGTTAGATTGTCATGATGGCCAAACGCAAAAAGACAATCACCTACAAAGACAGCGGCGTGGACATCGACGCAAACGACGTGATGGTCGACCTGATCAAGCCGCTCGTTCGCAGCACGTACGGCCCGCGGGTGTTCGGCAAGCATGGCGGCTTCGCCGGGCTTTTCCGATTGGACACCGACAAATCGCGATTCAAACGCAATTACAGGCAGCCGGTGCTGGTAGGCTGCACGGACGGTGTCGGCAGCAAGATCCTGATCGCTCGCGACTGCGGCCGGTACGACACGGTCGGAATCGACCTGGTCGCGATGAATGTGAACGACATGCTCACGCTCGGCGCCGAGCCGCTCTTCTTCCTCGACTACGTGGCCGTCAACAAGCTTCTGCCCAAGCGGGTCGCGGAGATCGTGGCAGGCGTCGCGGCCGGCTGCCGCGACGCGAAGTGCTCGCTCATCGGCGGAGAGACGGCCGAGCTGCCCGACATCTACAAGCCCGACGATTTTGACCTGGCAGGTTTTGCGGTAGGCGTGGTGGAGAAGTCGCAGATTATCGATGGCTCGCAAATCGAGGCCGGCGACGTGATCATCGGGCTGCCTTCGAGCGGGTTGCACTCCAACGGTTACGCCCTGGTCCGGCGGCTGATCTTCAAGGAGGCCGGGCTCAAGCACAACTCAGTGGTGCCCGCGATCAGTGGTCGCATCGGGGATGAGATCCTCCGCCCGACGCGCATCTACGTCCGGCAGGTGCTCGACCTGCTGAATAACCCGCGCCGGCGTCGCGCGGTCCGCGGGATGTCGCACATCACCGGCGGCGGGCTGGTCGGCAACATCGATCGCGTGTTTCCCAAGGGTCTCAAAGCGGTGATCGACACGAAGAGCTGGACCGTGCCGCCCGTCTTCCGCTACCTACAGACGCTCGGCGTGAAACGGGACGAGATGTTCCGCGTCTTCAATATGGGCATCGGCTACGTGCTGATGGTCAAACGAACCGCCGCCGATGCCGTCATCAGCCACTTCCGCCGCCGGCACCAACTCGACGCCCTGATCATCGGCAAGATCGAAAAGGGCACGACGACGGTGGAACTGGCTTGATGGCGGGGCCCGGCGATTGGTGGCTGGGGGCTGGCGTGGTGAAGGGTCGGGGCCGCGTGAAGGGGGCGAAAGGCATGACTGAGGAGCTGCGTAGGGTGTTTAGCAACGACGCTCTCCGGCCGTCGCGTTACGTCGCGGACTTAGCCGATTGCGGCACGGCCATTGCCCACATTGGCTGGCAGTCGACACCAAAGTGACTCGAAACCGCCACAATGTCGCGGTTTCTCCAGCGAGCTGGACTTCGCCTATCGCATGGGCCACGATGACTGGTCGGAAAACACCGCGACCTGGAACAGCTATAGCGCCTATTTCGGCGACAAGGTCCAGTTGGATGCCCGACAAGGCACGGTGGTCAACTACGACCCTCCTTATTGGGAAGAGTGGGACATGTCGGGTATGGACTGGCAGAACGATTTGGAGGACAACGTGTTGACCGTCATGCTGACGGCCTGGGTCGAATCGACGAACTACTTCAGCCCCGCAAATATGGCCAGCAAGGAGTATCGCGACGTCGGCGGGCTCGGCTATGCACCCTATCTGCAGATCGAGTACGTCGCCGAGTCCGCGATGATAACCCTGTTAGCGCTGGCCGGCTTGGCAATGATTCGCCGCCGCCTTGCAGCCTGAAAGCGAACGTACCACGCTTCCGCGCAGCGAGCAGGCCTGACCCATGATAGCGCTGGCGGTCCTGGGGGGGAATGCGCCGGCCGCCTGCTCGCGCCCATGAGAGCGCCCCACACAATGTGACCGCCTTGCCAGCCTGGCTGCATGGCTTTGATCCTCCCGCTATTGCCGATAGGATAGCATCATGGCCGGAAGCGTTCTCCTTGTTGATGCCGATGCTCAGGTCCGCCATTTGGTCGAGTCGGCCTGCTCGGACCTGTCCGTCTCGGTGACGATGGCCAGCACTTTCGATGAGGCCTCCCAGGCGATCGAGGCCTCCCCGCCAGACGTCGTGCTGCTTGATATGGGACCACTCGGCGGAGCAGGGCTTGCGATGCTGGACCAGTTGCGCTCGCGATGGCCCAGGCTCTGTGCCGTCCTCATCGCCGAGCGAGCCCGCAGCGATCAAGCCATCGAGGCCATCAAACACGGGGCAATTGACTACCTGCTCAAGCCCCTTCGACGTGAGGACCTGGTCAATCACCTCAACAACGCCCTGCGCATCAGCCACGACATGACCGTCCCGACGGTTTACGAAAGTTCCGATCGCGATCAGCCGGTGGACCGCATCGTGGGGCAATCTCCGGCGATCCACGAGGTCTTCAAGCTCATCGGCCTGATCGCCCCTCGCGACGTGAACCTCCTGATCACCGGCGAAAGCGGCACCGGCAAGGAACTGGTCGCCAGGGCCATCTATCAACACAGCCGGCGCAAAGACAGGCCGTTCCTTGCCGTTAACTGCGCGGCCATTCCCGAAACCCTCCTGGAAAGCGAGCTGTTCGGAAACGAAAAGGGCGCCTTTACGGGCGCCGACATCCGCCGCATCGGCAAGTTTGAGCAGTGCAACTCAGGCACGCTCTTGCTCGATGAAATCGGCGATCTGCCGCTTTCGACCCAGGCCAAGCTGCTGCGCGTCTTGCAGGACGGCACCTTCCAGCGCCTCGGCAGCAACGAAACAATCCACTGCGACGTTCGCATCATCGCCGCCACAAACCAGCCTATCGACCAGATGATCGCCGAACGCCGATTTCGTCAGGATCTTTTCTACCGCCTCAAGGTTGCCTCCATCGATCTGCCTCCACTACGGGATCGGGATGTCGACGTCGTGCTGCTGGCTCACTACTTCGTCCGCCGTTTCAATCCACAGATCGGCTCAAACGTGCGTAAGTTCTCCCCCGAGGTCGTCTCCGCGTTCCTGAGCTATTCCTGGCCCGGTAACGTCCGGGAGTTGGAGAACGTGGTTAAGGCTTCGCTGGTCGTCGCTCGCGGGTCCGTCTTCCAACTGGAGTTTCTGCCGGAACAGATCCGCGTCTGCTCGCGAGGGAGCAGTGCGGCATCGCCGCTTCCCGAACCGGCCGGTGCAGTTGAGGCAAGGGAGGCCCACCTGCGGGATTTGTGCGCTCGCTTGTTGGATCACGAACAGTTCCATGGGCAGCTCTACGAGCGCGTGGTCGAGTCTGCCGAGCGAGAAGTCATCCGGGCATGCTTGGCACGAGCAGACGGGCAACTGGCCCCGGCCGCAAGGCTTCTCGGAATCACTCGAACCACGCTTCGAAAAAAGATGGCCGAGCTGAACATCAAGGTTCGCCGAGCCGTCTCCGATTAGGCATAAAACGCCCATAATGGTCATTATGTGATCATGCTGGCTCATGAATCATCATCATGACGCACCCAAGCCTCCTTCTGAAATCCTATAACTCATTTTAAATCAAGCACTTAGAGATATTGAGGAATCCAAGTCGACCGTGGCATGCAATGTGCATGGCTACATTCCGGAGAGCCTGTCTGTTCGGCAACCCTTGTGCGCGTGCGTTTGGGGAGTCAGCTGTCTGCCAGGGTTGTCGAACTGTTGGCTCCTCAACGAGCCGGGGTGCCGGGAGCCGCCCCAGAGGCGGTCTCTCAGTGGAGAGCATGCCTGCAAAGAGAGAACCCAGCGGAGGGTTGGCGAATGACGGCATACACAATGTCGATGGCCTGGAGGACCGATGAGCCCCCGGGCGATCTCCCGCTATTGGCGGCTGCGCAGAACCAGCGACCCGTGGGACTGCCATTGGCGGCCCTTTCTGAATTGCGCCAGACCCTCCTGGAACGTCGCGCATCTCTGTCTCAGCAG
The DNA here is from genome assembly GCA_964615635.1 of uncultured Planctomycetales bacterium. Classification (GTDB taxonomy): domain Bacteria; phylum Planctomycetota; class Phycisphaerae; order UBA1845; family PWPN01; genus JAUCQB01. Next base: position 8,633 of record CAZTQK010000100.1, on the reverse strand, counting down.
ATCGCTGCCCTCGAAGCAGAGCCCGCCCAGGCAAACGGGCAGGCCGCGGCTCCAATCGATGCGGCGGACGGGCGGCGTGTCGCCTGGGGCCGTACCGTGTCGCGAGTCGCCGTGAACACGAAACTGAACCTCTTGCGGGAGATCGATCAGGCACTCCGGCGTATGGACGATGGGACCTACGGCTTGGACACGACAACCGGAGCCGTCATCCCGCTCGAACGACTTCGCGAGATTCCCTGGGCTAGGTCCGTCTGAGCAGGCCCACCGGCAGCGGATTTGACTGCCCGATGGCCTGAGTGGAGAGCTCTGATAACGCCCGCCGAGTAAACGGCGGGTGTTTTTTTGCGCCCGTATCGGCCGATGTACAAATAAGCTCGTCGTCGCGAGTCGACAGATAGGGTGTAGGCGCGCGCTTAGGCAGTGGTTGCAGGATCAGGCCGGTGTCGTATCATGGTGCCGGACAAGACAACCTGAAGGATTTACCCTGAGCCAGGGATGGCTTTCCCATGATGAAACAGAAGAAGCATTCGGACGGGGGACAAATGCTGATGTCGTTTGCGTCGCCCGCTGATGACAGGAAAGGCGCGAAGAAGAGAGACGCAGGCCGCAAGCCCCCCCGTCGGGCCAAGTCCGCCGGCAAGCCCGCGACGGCGCGGTCGGCACAAAGGCCGGCCGTCGAAACCAGGCCCGAGCTGGGCCAGCAGGAAAAGGCTCGCGACAGACCCGCTCGCGCAAGGGCGCCGCGCGCTACGGCCGAATCCATGGCCAAGATGCAGCGAGACATCTCCGTCTCGGAGTTCTTCGCCAAGAACCGACACCTCCTGGGTTTCGACAACAAGCGCAAGGCTCTGCTCATGTGCGTCAAGGAAGCGGTGGACAACGCCCTGGACGCGTGCGAAGAGGCCGGGCACCTGCCGGAAATCGAAGTCCGGATCGTACAGACGACCGAGGAACGCTTCCGGGTGGCCGTCAAGGATAACGGGCCGGGCATCGTCAAACAGCAGATCCCCAACGTGTTCGGCAAGCTGCTGTACGGGTCCAAGTTCCACCGGCTCAAGATGTCTCGAGGCCAACAGGGTATCGGCATCTCCGCGGCCGGCATGTACGGTCTGCTCACCACCGGCAAGAGCGTGAAAATCACATCGCGCATCTCGCCCAAAAAGGACGCTCACTACTACGAAATCCAGATCGACACCAAGAAGAACGCTCCGAACATCGTCAAGGATGAAACGATCAAGGTCGACTGGGACACGGGCACGCAGGTCGAGATTGAACTTGCCGGCTCGTACAACAAGGGGCGGCAATCGGTTGACGAATACATCGAGCAGACGGCCATCGCCAATCCTCACGTTCGGATCCATTACTGCCCGCCGATCGGCGAACAGGTGGCGTACGAGCGTGGCACCGAGGTCATGCCGGCGCAGACACAGGAGATCAAGCCGCACCCGCATGGTGTTGAACTCGGGTTGTTGATCAAGATGCTGCACGACACCAAATCGCACTGGCTGAGCGGTTTTCTCCAGAGCGAATTCTGCCGCGTCGGGCCGAAGGTTGCCGAGGAAATCTGCAGCGCGGCCAAGCTCAACGTCCGTGCCCACCCGAAACGCATCGCCCGCCAGGAGGCAGAGAAGCTCTACGAGGCGATCCAGAAGACCAAGCTGATGTCGCCGCCGACGAACTGCCTGGCCCCGATTGGGGCCGAGCAGATCCTGACCGGCCTGCTCAAGGGTGTGAAGGCCGAGTTCTTCACTGCCTCGACGAGGCCGCCGGCCGTGTATCGGGGAAACCCGTTCCAGATCGAGGTCGGGCTGGGCTATGGCGGCTCGCTGGGGCCGGACCCGAAGGCTGAGGAGGAGAGCGAGCCGGAGGTGGCCGTCGATGCCCTGAGAGCATTCAAACGTGGCGGCAAGCTCAAGAGCGGCAATGGCAACGGGTCGGGCTCGTCATCGCAGGCCCGTGTGATCCGTTTTGCCAACCGTGTTCCCCTGCTGTATCAGCAGTCGGCCTGCTGCATGTTCAAGACAATCATCGACGTCGATTGGCGACGCTACGGCTTGTCTCAAAGCAGCGGAGCGATGCCCCAGGCCCCGATGGTGGTGCTGGTCCACATGGCCAGCGTGTGGGTTCCTTTCACGTCCGAGTCCAAGGAAGCCATCGCTGACTACGACGAGATCCGGGCGGAGATTAAGCTGGCCCTGCAGGACTGCGGCCGCAAGCTCTCGGCGTATCTCAACCGCCGTCGCAAGATGAAGTACCAGGGCGAGCGCCGCAGCATCTTTGAGAAGTACATCACCGAGGTGGTCAACGCCTGTGCGACGATCAAGCGGATCAACAAGCAGGAACTGACCGACAACCTCATGGCCATGTCCAAGAAGGCCACGGCCCAGGCCGATGACCAGCTCGACAAACACGGTAAGCGTGTCGGCAGCGATTCTGAGTACGGCGAGAACACCGTGGTAATCGAGCAGGATGAGGCGGGCAGTTCCGGCCCGCTTTTCCAGGCCACGGCATGAGGCTTGTGAGCACCCCCGCAAGGAGGATTTCGGGTGGCAAAGAGGGCAGGCAAATCAGGTGACCCGGCAGGGGGAGGCAGAACCAGCGCGGCCGCGAGGGCCAAGGCGAAGGAGACCTCCCGCAAGATTGAAGACCTCGCAGCGATGGTCGTCGACCACGCCAAGAAGCGCAAGAGCCCGAAGATGGAGATCCCCATCCGGGCCTTGTCGAACGTGAAATTCAATCCCAAGAAGGCCATCCTCGAAATGGGCGACGCCGCCCAGACGCGCCAGTTCTTCGACCTGTCGATGGCCAAGAAGTTCATGCAGACGACGCTGGTCGCCGCCCAGTGCAAGCAACTCATTGACGCGGACAAGACGGCCTCGATTCGTCAGATGTACTATCTCTGCAAACACGACGTGTCCGGTAGCAAGGAGAAGACGTTCAACGACCAGGACGAGTCGGATCCGATCATCGAGGATATCGAGGTCAGCATCGACGCGCTTCGCGAGGAACTCCATGTCTACGCCAGCAACAAAGGCAACATGGTCGGTCCGATTACGCTGGTGGACGACGGGAACACGCTTGACTGCATGCGGATGGGCTCGGCCGGCTATGCGGTGCCGAGCATCTGCGAGCCGGATGTCATCCAGTTCAAGAAGTGCAGCGCGAAGTACATCCTGCATGTCGAAAAAGACACTGTCTGGCGGCGTTTCTATGAGGACCGCTACCACGAAAAGCACCACTGCATTGTGACCCACGGCGGCGGGCAGCCCACGCGGGGCGTGCGCCGACTGCTGCGGCGAATGCACGATGAGCTGAGGTTGCCGCTCTACTGCCTGCTCGACAACGACCCCTGGGGATACTACATCTACTCGGTGATCAAGCAGGGCTCGATCAACCTGGCCTATGAGAGCCGGCGAATGGCCGTACCCCAGGCGAAGTTCATCGGCGTTTCGAGCTTCGACTACGATCGCTGCGGCCTGAACGACGACGTCAAGATCGGCCTGGACGACAAGGACATCAAGCGGGCCAAGCAGATCCTCGAATATCCCTGGTTTGAGGGCAAAAAGCACTGGGAGAAAGAGATCCGCAAAATGATGCAGAACGGCTTCAAGATGGAAGTCGAAGCCATGATCAACAAGCGGCTCACGTACCTCACCGAAGAGTACGTGCCGATGAAGATTAAGGATAGTAAGCAGTGGCTCGATTGAACAAAGCTGTTAGCTGTTAGCTCTTAGCTATTAGCCCGACAGATGGTGGTTGGGGCCTTCCGGGGAGGCCGCGGATGGGGCTGGACTTGGTTGAACTGATGATGGCGATTGAAGATGAGTTCGAGCTTGAAGCGCCGGACAACGAGGTGGAGATGATCAGGACCGTAGGCCAACTGATCGCATGCGTTGTCAGATATCGCAACAAGAGAAAGGGCGGTTTTGAGGACGACCGCAGAGTTGCCGAGAGAGTGCGATTCATGATCTCGATGCAACTCGGGATTCCCGCCAGTCAACTGCGGGACGATATGGACCTTTTTCGGGATCTGCAACGTGGCTGATCGCCGTGGGTAGAGAATAAGCTTGATGTAAGTGCTGCATGGCTAACAGCTAATAGCTAAGAGCTAATAGCTTCTTCCTGATTCCGAGGTTTCCTTTGCTTGACATTATCCGCCAATGCATGTCCCGTGCGATGAAGCTGGACGCCAAGACCGCCGCTTCAATCACCGAATCGACCACCGCTGCCGATGTCCCCGGCTGGACCTCGGTGGCCCATCTCACCCTGGTGCTGGAACTGGAGAAAACCTTCAAGATCACCTTCGACAACGACGAGATCGTCTCCATGGGCAGCGTCGCGGCCATCGTTGAGCGGCTCAACACCAAGGGCGTCACTGGAGCGTAGTGCTGCCGCGACACGTTTGGCCTGTGCGAGAGTGACGCTATCGGTTACGATGCTCCGCTCATCAGCCTCAATCTCTAACCGAGGGCTGCCACATGAATGCTCGTCTGCTTGCCATCGTCGGTGCTGCCTGCTCATTCACGTGTGTCTGGGAACGGGCTGTCGCGGCCGATGCCTCACCTGCCGCACCGAACATTGTCTTCATCTTCACCGACGCCAAACACGCGTGGGAGCATTTTCCAAAGGAATTATGGTTCGGACGTGAGAAGAAACCCGTCGACGGCCACGCATCGACGATGTTCACCGACCGGGCGATCGAGTTCATCAATCAGAACAAGGACAAGCTGTTCTTTCTGTATCTCCCGTACAACGAAACGCATTTCCACATCGAGGCACCGGCAGAGGATGTCGCCCGATATCAGGGCAAATTCGCCGAGGCCGAGCCCGACAAGCCGCTCAACGCCACCTACGCCGCGATGGTCACCTGCATGGACCGGCAGATCGGTCGAGTGCTCGCCACGCTGGATGAACTCAAGCTGGCGGACAACACCATCGTCATCTTCACCAGCGACCAGGGAGCCACCTTTGAAGGCGGCAACAAGGGCACATCGGCCTTCCACGACAGCAACCGGCCCTTCCGCGGACAGAAGCGAACCCTCTGGGAAGGCGGCATCCGAGTACCCGGCGTAGTCCGCTGGCCCGGCCAGGTTCCGGCCGGGCGGGTCTCACACGATATCGTCCACATGATCGATGTCCTGCCCACCCTACTGGCGGCCGCCGGCGGCTTGCCCGACCGGGCCTGGAAGGTAGACGGGGCCGACATGCTGGCCGTCTGGAAGGGGCAGGCCAAGGCCCCGGACCGCACGCTGTTCTGGGAATGGCGAGCCGAGGGCCACAATCAGCTCGCGGCCATGCGCGGCGACCTCAAGCTGGTCATCACCAACCAGGGCGCGGCGGAGCTGTTCGACGTCGAAAAGGACCCGGCCGAACGCCGCAACATCGCGGCCCGACACCCGCTGGTGGCGCAGCTTGGCAAGGAGTTGAATGACTGGTTGGCCACGGAAACGGAAGCAGCGAAGTTCGGGCGAAAACCGTAAGAATCTTGCAGAAAAACCGCCCCCATCCGACACTATCCGGGTGATGGCCACCACTTTGTAAGAAGGCTGGCTTTCATGGTAGAAGTGGCTTGAAGCCGCGAACGGAAAAGAGGTTTGCCCGCAGATCACCCCGATTGGCGCTGATTCTGGTACCTCGCTGAGGCCTTCGTGGCAATCCATCGTTGGCCGCGTGGCCGATCCGTCGCGCAACACGCGTCAGTTCACGCAGTTCGGACCGGGCGGCACGTCCGGCCCGCTGAGGCATCCCAGGAAGAGCATCAGATCGCCCTGGTCAATGTGGGAATCGGCATCGAGGTCGGCATCCTGGCACTTCGGTTCGGTGAGCGGTGTCAGCGCACCCGTCAGGCAAACCTGAAGGTGTCCAAAGTCCAGCTGATCGACGTCGCCGTCGCGGTCGAAATCCATTCTGGATCGCACCGTTGCCTGCCAGCTCTTCGTGTCGGCTCCGAGGGTGTTGCGGACTTCGACCTCGAAGGTGAATGTCATGTTCATGTCCGCCAGTGTGGGCGTCCAACCGGTGAGGCTACCGTCGGCGTCGATCACGGCATCCGGCGGACCGGCCACGAGCGTCCAGGTAAGCGGGATGGTTCCTTGGGATGTCCGGAGCTGGCGCGTGTAGCCTTCTCCGGCGATCGCCCGTTCGGGAGCAGGTTCGATGTCGACGATGATCGGCGGCATCTCCTCCATCACCGCGATCGCCGCAAGCGTCGAGTCGGGATTGATATGCCCCACTGTCCGGTAAGTGCCGGTTTCAAAGTCGGCCTCGTAGAAGTCCGTGTTTACCGCGAAGGTGAAGAAGAGCTTTCGGGACATCGGATCGTAGTCAAGTCCCTGGGCCCCGCCGCTCGGCGCAGAAATCACCTGGGTAAAAACCCCCGTGGCGGGATCGAGTATGCCCAAGCCCGAGGAGGGGCTGGGTTGGGTTGCCACGCTCAAGGCGTAAAGGGTCGGGCCTGCAAAAGCGATGGCCGGGATGATGCGGTTCGGGTTGTTGAACGGCACTGTCGCCAGTTGTTGCCCTGTAAAGGGGTCGTAGCAGTACAAACATCTCATGATGTTGTTACTGATCCAGAACCGGCCTTGCGCGTCAAGCGAGCCACCGTAAGTATATGTTGCATCCTGGCCATGCGCCGTGCTGACCAGCCGAGCTTGCATGTTAACGAGGTCGAGTGTGTAGAACCGCAATATGTTTCCAGAACAGTCCGCAGCCCACAGCACGCCCTGGCGGTAGTCCATCGCTCCGACACTTTTGAGGCCGATATCGCCCAAGATCAGCGTGTTACCCGGATCATTGGAATCGAACGTGAGGACGGTTCCGGCAGGGCGTTCGGGCGTGCCCAGCGACTCGATTGCGATGATCCGGGCGGCCCAAGCCATGGGCGTCACCGTGGCAAACAGGAACACCACCAAGGCACAGGCACGGCTGAAACATTGATTCATCGCCCGATCCTCAAACGCCGTCGCCCCTCCCCGGCTATCGGCTCGCCGGATCAGCGCGCAACAGGGTCTCCATAATATCACACGATTTATTCCGTTGTCAATTATCTGAACAGAAAGGTCTGCGGTGGGAGCCAACAACGGCGATCTCCGACAACCATAGGTCGTACGGCCTCGGGTCGTGAACCCGGATGGGGGAAGAATCTCGGTTGCCCATCCGGGGGAGCGGTTCATTGCACTGGGCAATCCACCTCGCAAAAAAAGCAGGCCGGCAAATGACCGGCCTGCGGATCTTGTGTTCAATTCACAGCCCGAACGAATCGCCAACGGGGCTGGGCATCAACGAGACGCAAGCGTCAGGTCGATGTCCTCGGTCGGCGGCAACATGAGCACGCAACGGAAGCCGACGTTGTTACGGCGGGCGGCGGGCGGCAGTGAGGCTCGCGTGTCCACACGACACCGCTGGATAGGCTCCATGAATGAGCCGCCGCGAATCGCTCGCTCGACGCCAACCGGCGGGCCAACGCGGGCCTCACGGATGTCCTTGTGAGCGGGACTTGGATAGTTGCGGTCGCCGAACGGCAAGGCGCCGCGCTCCAGAGCCGACGGCGGGTCTTCCTCGCTCGGATAGGCGTATCGACCGGGATCGTACCAGTCGGCACACCACTCCCAGACATTGCCGGACATGTTGAACGCGCCGAACGGGCTGATGCCGGCCGAGTAGCTCATCACCGGCGCCGGTCCCTGGTATCCGTCGTAGTAGTCCCGGCTCGTACTGGCGTTGCACAGATAGCGGGTCACGTCGCTCTGTTCTTCGTTACCCCACGGATAGACGCGGCGGTCGCTCCCGCGGGCAGCAGCCTCCCACTGGGCCTCTGTGGGCAGCGTCTTGCCGACCCAGTCGGCATAGTCGTGGGCATCGACCCATGTCACGTTGCGGACCGGATGATGATCGTTGACACCGGGCAGGTAGAACACCGCGTATGGGCCCTTGGGGGAGTAGCGGCTGAACTGGCGGTTGGTCACTTCGTGAATGTCGACGTAGAAATGGCTGACGTGGACCGCCCGGGCAGGCACTTCGTCGAGATCCGTGCCACCGCCCATCATGAATGCCTGAGCCGGCACGTAGGCCATCACCATGCCGTCGCGGACAGAGATGATGTACCGCGGCCAGCCGTTATAGTGGTCGTCGGGGTCATCGAGATCGTACTGCCCCGAGAGGGGGTAGAACCCGTCCGGCAAGCTGACACCCTCCGGCAAGGGGGCGCCATAATCCGCCACGGCGGCAGCAGCATCCGTAGCCGATGCCGTCGTCACTCGAGCGTGGTTGCCACAGCACCCCACACCGGCCGTGAGCAATAACGCGCCAACCAGAACCGCACCGGCAATCCTGAACCGATTCTCAAACATCATCGCACTCCTTTGGAACAGGCCGAACGCCGACCCATCCGACAGCCCGCAGGCCGAGATCCTTCACCGCTTCACGGCTTGTACGCGGCCAGTTCGCCGGGCGGCTCGCCCCACTGCATGTGTCGGCCGCCGAGCCGCATGACCAGCAACACTTCGCCAATGTCTTGGGACGCCCCGACCACGTCTCTGTAGGGTCGGACCACCTCTTGGGTGGCCACAACCAGCATGCCGTCACGAATGATCACGTGATCCGCTTTGATCAGCGACTGCGTCCGTTGCCGCATC
>CAZTQK010000099.1:0-16189 GCA_964615635.1 uncultured Planctomycetales bacterium | reverse complement strand
TTGAGCTTGAGCTGCTTGTTGATGTCGGTCACCCAGCCTTCGCCGAAGCTCTCCCAGGCCATGGCCGTTACCGGTCTGGCTCCGAGCAGGCTCCACATGGCGCATTCGAACGCGCCGGTATCGCTGGCCGGGATGATCCCGATCAGGTAGTTGGCTGGAATCCCGGCCACCTCGCGAGTCAGGTCAATCGCCTGCTGAATACGGGCCTTACCCTGCTTCGAGCGATGCGAGCGGCCTGTCAGGGCCCCGGAAAGAGCATTGACACTCCAGCCCGGACGCTTGCAGGTCGGGCCGGAACTGAAATTCGGTGTACTCGGTTTCTTATTGGGCTTGTCCACAAGTGTTCTCCACGTGCTAATGAACTCAGGCTCCACAAAACAGCGGGCGAAAAGACTACCCCAAACGCCGGAACGCTTCAACAGAGACCCCAAGGTGAGGCCGGCGCCGGGTGTGGCCAGGATTGTTGGCATCCCGTGGCGGCCGGACTCCGAGCCGACCGTTGTCTGGCGGATTACGAGGCCTTGCCAAAGAGACTGGCCACACCCCCGGCGCCCCCGTCGGCCCAGGGCTATCGCATCAAAACCCTGATCCGTGTTTTCGACCCCGCCAGTGGGGTTGGCCCTCTCTGTCAATGAGATCGTTGTTGAAGGACATCCGCGTTCCAGCGAACGCCAGGGCCGATCGGTCGGACTAGATGCGATAGCCCTGCCCGTCGGCCCCTGCTTCGCGGTTTAAGGTTGCCCGGCGCGCAACCGATACGTATAATACCTTGAGATCAATACGTATGAGGCGACACCAATGAAAAAACTGACTCTCAGTGCCGACCCGCAGGTCATCGAACAGGCCCGGAAGCTGGCCGCGGAGAACGGCACCAGCATCTCGGCCATGTTCGAGCGGTTTGTACGAATGATGACCGGGCGGAAACGGTCGAAAGCGTCGCTGCCGCCGATCGCCAGGAAAGCCAGCGGGCTCGTCTCGCTCCCCCGCGGAGCAACCGACCGAGAGGTCCTGACCGACGCTCTGAAGGCCAAGTACGGGCTCGACCAATGAGGGTGTTCCTTGATACCAATATCCTGATCGACGTCCTGACCCGGCGGTCGCCCTTCTATCGCGATTCGGTCGAGGTGTGGGCGCTTGCCGAGCGACGCAAGGTCGAAGGCTTGGTCTCGGTGCTCAGCTTCAACAACCTCTTCTACATTGTCGGTCGGCTGGAAAGCCCGAGGATCGCTCGAAAGGCTCTGACCACGATTCGCGACACGTTCGCCCCAGTAGCCTGCGACGAGCAGATTCTCAACCAGGCGATGGACAGTTCCTTCGACGACTTTGAGGACGCCGTGCAGTATTTCAGTGCCATGCGCGCCGAAGCCACATGTATCGTGACCCGCAACCCGGACCATTTCCACAAGCCGCAGATTCCGGTCCTGACGCCCGCGGAGTTCCTGGCGGCTCATGCATTCGAGTAGGAGGCCAGACTGAGAGAAGCAACATGTCGCCATCGAGCCTGAATTTGAAATGAGAATCATCGCAGGACAAAAGGACTACTATGACTGCATCCAGGCCGAGGGAGAAGACGGGACTCTCGTCTACCTACGCGCTCCAGAGGTCGTCGATATTGACTGGATTCGATTTCCATTCCCACAGATCACAGGCCAAGTCACCGACGGCCGAATGATCGTCGATACCGTAACCCACATCATTGGATTCTGCGGCAAGGTCTATCCGACATTAGAGCTTGCATCTCGCGATACCGATACCAAGCCTGTCTTCTGCCTGAACCGGGCGGAAGTGGATTCTGCAATGAAGGAACTGCTCAGCCCCGCTCGCCTCGCGATCTACCAGGGAAAAGATAGGTCGTTTTCGCGTTGGCAGCGTTACGGCTTGATGCCGACGAGGAGCCGTTACGATCATTTCTTTGAGGAGTGCTCGCAGAGACAGAACGACTATGGCCGCTATTTCCAGGAGAAACAGTGTCCGGTATTTGTTGCCACGGTCAAAAGCACGTCTTCCGCCAGGATCGTCTACAACAGCCTCCTGCATCCATACGAGTTCTATCGGGTGTTCGAGCCCTACACGGCGTTCCAGGAAATCGCGATGTTCCTGGCCAATATGGCGAACCCGGAAAAGCCGATGCCCATCATCGCTAACGAGTTGAAAGCTGAATCCAAGGGCTTTGACAAGTGGAGTGTCAGGAGACCACCTGGAGGGTAGGGATTCTCGGAGGTACGACAGGAATTGGGGACCCGCCTCAGTCCGTCGCGTGACAGACAACCGTAACCCCATCCACTTCTGGCCGGAGGGGCTGACGGGGGCATCGGTTTCATTTCCTTCCCCACTTGCTCCACGGGATCTCGATCGTCACCTGGGCTTGGCCACGGGCGGGGCGGCGGCAGCGGAGGGTGACCTCGCGGTGCATGGGAAGCGGAGCAATCGGGTAGATGTGCCCGAAGTTGGTCAGTTCGACCACCGGCTGTTTGCGTGAGGACGACAGGTGGCGCTTGAGCGTCTCGAAAACGGCGTGCGTCAGGTTAGTGTCGCCGTCGCGGAAGTTGCCGAGGATGATGCCCTCTGCCTTGTCCAGCAGGCCGGCCAGCTTGAAACCGGCGATCATCCGGTCGACGGACCCGACTGACTCGTTGATTTCCTCCAGGGCCAGCCACTTGCCCGCCGTGTCGATGCATTCGGCGTACCGCGAACCGACGAGCGGCATGAGCACGCTGATGTTGCCGCCGACGACGGTAATCGTCCTGGAGGCCGGCAATCGACCCGCGAGCAGGCGCCCTGAAGGCACGCGCGGCGACCCGCGTCCATCGAGAATGTCAGCCACCTCGGCGATGAAATCAGCGACCATCTCCCGATACGTCGCGGCGGCCCAACCGGCACCGAACCCGGCGCAGTGTGCCGGATCCACGGGCATCTCCGCGGATTGGAGATGCGCCTCGGCCCGTTTGGTCATGAAGCGGCGTACCCCATCGAACAGAAACAGCGGCCCGAGATCGTGTAACCCCACGGCCTTCGGATACCGCCCGGCAATGACGATCAGGCTGGTCATCTCGCTGAAACCGAAGATGTGGATCGTCTTGCGGCGCCGCTTGAGGACGTCGAAATCGATCCGTTCCAGGATTCGTGTGAACCATGACCCGCCCCGCAGGGTCACCAGTGCCGCGATGTTGTCGTCCGCCAGGATCGTTTCAACCTCGCGGGCCCGAGCCGCGTCGTCGAATCGCCCACCGTGCATCTCGTCTTGTTTGGCGAAGATCATCCCGCTGTTGGCAGTGACCCTGTAACGCCCGTCAAGTCTGCTGGAAGCCAACGCCACGAGTTCCCCAGCATTCCTGATGCCGAGCAACTGCATGGCCTGCGTCGCGTAGCTGGCCACCGCGGTCAGGTGAATACGAGCTTTGTTTGCCACAGTCTCACCTCCTTGCGGCTTTGACCAGGGCTGCTGCCCGTGCGGCGTCAACTGGAGCGGTGGTTACCCCGCCTTGCTTGATCGCCGTACCCACGATGATACCATCGGCGACGACCAGCAATTCTGCCACGGTCTCGGGCGTCGCTCCGCTGCCAGCATAGATGGGCCTGTCCGGAACCGCCGCACGAACGGCCGCAAGGTCAGTCGGATCGGTCGGTTTGCCGGTGGCGACGCCGCTGACGATCAGCCCGTCGGCCCGGCCCCGATACGCAGTCTCTTCAGCGGCCTGCGCGATCGGCTGGGCCGCCAGCGGCATCGCGTGCTTGACGTGGATGTCGGCAAAAACCGCAGGCATCGGAGCAACCGGGTCCGTTCCCGCTCCGCCGGCCAGTCGCCGCCGATATCGAAGCGCCTCATCGGCCCGCCCTTCGATAAGCCCCTGGTCTGCAGTGTAGACACCCGTATGTACATTGACCCGCACAAACGCCGCCCCGCACACAGTGGCGATTGCCACGGCCGCCAAGGCATCATTTCGCAACACGTTGACACCGACTGGCACGGAGATTTCCGCCATCACCGCCCGAACCGCCATGGTCATGGCTGCAACGGTATGCGGATCGACCGTTGCGGCCCTGAAGGGCGCGTCGCCGAAGTTCTCAACGATAATCGCGTCAAAGCCCGCGTCCGCCAGGAGCCGGGCGTCCTCGCATGCCGCTTGGATAATCCTGCTCAACGGCCACTGGGCAGCGGGACTGCCGGGCAAGGGGGCCAGATGGACCATGCCGAAAATCGCCCGGTTCGGCAAAAGCCTGATGGGTCCGTTCATGGATCAGACTCGGAAGCGATCTGGCTCAACGGCGGTCGCGGAATACGGCCACGATATCGTCGAGCGGCACGACGAACAGTTGGTTACCCGGCTCGAAATCCACAGGTATCGAGTTCTTCGGGTTGAACAACACCCGGTCGTACTGTCGGACAGGAAAATCGTTGTCGTTGGAGAGCATCTGCGAGACCGTTACCACCCGCCCGGTGATCGTCGGGATCTCGATGTTGTCGGGCAACGCGATGCCGCCCTTCGTCTTCTTGCGGTCCTCGTCCTTGCGAACAAGAACGCGTTTGCCGAGCGGCTCCACGGTCTCAAGCTTGGTCTTCTGGTGCCGGGTCTCATGCATTGCGCCGTCTCCTCTTGCCCGATGGCAAGATACTTAGCTGACAAACCTGTCGCGGTAGTCATTCCTGGAAACCAGGCTGATTATAGGGAGAAGATGCGGCCCGCGCCAACTCCAGCGGAAGAATCGCGCTCGCAGCGCCGCGGCAGAGTGGGAAAGGAGTGTCATTTGCCGCCCGGCTTGAAGGCAGGCGGGGCTGGCTGGCTCGTCCGCGACTTGAAGTCGCGAACCCATTCCAGGAATTGGTCCCGTGAGATCGCGCCGGTGAGCGGCCGGTACTTTCCGTCGGGTGACACCAGGATGAAGGCCGGATAACTGTGCACCTTGAACCTACGCACATAGCTGGTGTACGATGGCCCGTATTCCCGGTCAATCAGCACGTTGATCGTATCCCGAAACTCTGCACTGACCAGCGGGTCATACAGGAACTCATGGCTCAGCATGCGATTGGATGTCGGATCCCAAAACCATTTGTAGAAAATGAACAGCGTTTTGCCTTGTGCACGAGCATCGTCTTCGGCCTTCTGGAAATCAGCCCGCCACCGATAGGAGGTCCCACAGCCGGTGGCCAGCAAGACCAGCAATCCGCATAGCCCGCACAGCGTCAACCAACGGAAGTTCAACGCCCGGCACCAGTTAAGCGAGTTCCCAAACATCCAAGGTTGCTCCGGGAGCTAGAGCAGGTTTCAGGCCGCAGTGGGTTGTCGTTCCAGCCGTGAGGCGGGCCGGTTGGTGATGAAAACGGTCTGGAACAGGTCCATGTTATCCAGCTTGTAGCGGAAGTCGACTTCCAGCCCCGTTGCCTGGGCCAGTTCCTGCAGACAGAGATCGCTTCGCCAACCGAGGTGCTGGCAGAGAGGGCAAAGCCACTTCTCGATGGCCCCCAGCACCCGGTTGCTTGATCGGAAGTGGTTGATGATCACCACCTGCCCGCCCGGCTTGCTCACCCGACGGGTTTCCTCGATCAACTTGACTGGGTCGCTCACCACGGTCACAACGTGGCTCAGCAGAACATGGTCGAAGACGTCATCCTCGAACGGCAATTGCAGAGCATTTCCCAGGGTCAGGTTGACCCAGGACATGCCGCGCTCGTCGATCCGTTTGCGCGCTCTCCGCAGCATGCCTTCGCTGAGATCGATGCCGACCACTTGGGCGTGCTTGGGATACGATGCCAGGGCCAAACCAGTACCGACCCCGATATCCAGCACCCGATCGCCGGGTTGAATGCGCATCCGCTCGATGGCCCGTGTTGTCCGGCGATGCACGATCGACGGCCAGAACAGATCGTAAAAGTAAGACCACACGTTGTAGATCTTACGAGTGGTATGCTCTTTCATCGGGCTTCACCTCGCGCAACTCAACAATCTAACGCTGCTGTTGACCAGCCGCAAGTTGAACCTGATCATCGTCCTAGGCTACGCACGATCCGACCAGCGACCAAGCGCATTCATCGCCCTCGCCTGCGCCAGAGGCGGATCGCCGACGTGGTAAATACCCGAACCCGTTGATCGTGCCTGGACATATCAGCAGCCTCGCCGCGCCAACGAAGCTCGTGACAAGCGTAGCAGATCCGGAGCAGATAGTATAGACGACACCAACAAAAAACGCGACGATCAGCCGTCGCCGATCGTCGCTGTTCTCTCTCCCTAAAGCTAGGGTTACGCCTCGTGACGCATTATACGGCGTACACGTGTCCCGGTCAAAAGAAGTCTCCAAAGCAATTGCGCTTGCAGCACTTACAGAACCTAACGGGAACCTAATCAACCTGATGGTAACCGAAAAATCACAGGAGCTGAATCGCTCTCGAAGCCTGCCTAACGCGGCGTCAGATCAGCACTCGGAGCAGCAGGAAGCGGTATTATCGGCCGGTAGCCGTCCGATGGGGGATTTGACTCGCCTCGACGCTCCGGCGTCACTGCGTTGTCTCGGTATCAATACCCGTGGCGCCCAAAACTGAGAGGCCGCTTTCGACGCACGATCGTCCAGGAAGGGGGGACGCGAGGTCGACGTCAGCTTCCGTGAATCTGCCCAAGGGGTCTCTCAGGAGGCCAGCTTCGAGTTCTTGATTCCGCAGCCGTATGCATCGGTCTTGGGCTTGGCCACGGTCTTGCCGGCAAGCAGCTCGTCGAGAGCGGCCGCGACGTGGTTCCTGTCGGCCTTGTCATCGATCGCTCCGGCATAGGCAAGCTTGCCTTCCTTGTCGATCACAAACATATGGGGAGTCCGTTTGGCTCCATAGGCATTAGCCACTTTGGCATCAGCGTCGTGGAGAATCGGGTAGGCCAGACCCTGCTCGGCGGCATAGACCCGATTGTCATCCGGTTTCGCGACCTCGGTGTAATCGATCCCGAGCCAGACAACGCCCTTGGCCGCATACTTCTTGTAGGTTTTCTGCATCTGCTGCTTGTCATGGGCTCCACGACTGACCGGGCAGTCTTTGTTGATCCATTCCAATACAACAATCTTGCCCTTGAAATCGGCAAGCTTGTATTCCTTGCCGTAGGCATCCTTGATCGCGAAATCCGGGGCCGTCTGGCCCGGCTCGGCGGCCTTGTTCGCCTGAGCGGCCAATGAATGACTGTAGAGAAACACGCCCGCCGCCACCGCCGCCGTTGTCAGGATCATCCATCTTGTTTTCATGTCCATTTCTCCTGTGGGTTTGAAGGGCCAGAAGTCAGACCGCCGCACGGTGTCACGACTACTTCAATAGGTACAGTGACAAAGCCCGGCTGCGATCAGGCGTCCCGCCACCGTACTGATGCCGATCACCATCGGCTCGGGACACTCAGGATCGCTCGGAAGAGAGTCTAGTCCTCCTCCAGAGCCCCGGCAACCTGCCGCTTTTGCTTGGCTTGTTGTGGAGTCCTATCTCTTGCCCGCGTATGATATAGTAGAAGCTGAGGTGGACCGGCGATGCCCCCTGTGCAGGACACCGGGTACCCATGGAGAGCCCAATGTCGTCCAAGGATCTGCGTCCAGTTATTCAGGATTGGCCCTTTGAGTCGGGGCAGGTGAAGGTCCGCAAGATCCGCGGGCTGGACAACCGCATCAAAATCCAGATGCGTATCGATCTGGGACTACTACAGATGGAGACGGAGGGCCGCCCCGACGGCGAGCGTCCCTTTAATCACGAGTCCCTCCTGGAATACCATCTGGCCCGGTTGGAGTCCCACAAGCGGCGAAACGGCACAGACCTCGGGTTTACCCTGTCAGCCGATGAGTGCCTGGCGATCCGCGACGAGAGCCTTCAGTATTACCACCGATACTTGGCCAGCTTCGCGATGGAGGAATACGAACCGGTCGTCCGCGACACGCAGCGGAACCTGGACGTGCTGGATCTGTGCTCCAAGTACGCCGAGCAGGAGAGCGATCAACTGGCCCTGGAGGCTCACCGGCCGTACATCGTCATGATGAACACGCGGGCCAAGGCCCTGGGCGCCATCGCCAGCGGCCAATACCTCACCGCCTTGGCCCACGTCGAGCGAGGACTGGTCAGCATTCGCGACTTCTTCAAGAGGTTCGCGGATCTCAAGGCTTTCAATCACAGCCCCGAAACGGTCATCCTCAAGGCCCTGCGGCGCGAAATTCGAAGGCAGTTGCCGGTAGACCCGATTCGCAAGCTCAAGCAGGAGCTGGCTGACGCCGTAGCCGAAGAGCGATTCGAGGACGCCGCCCAACTCCGCGATAACCTCGAAGCGTTTCTCAAGCAACACGGCGGGCAACCGTAAGGGCCTCGCGGCGGTTCAGCGTCGCACAAGTCGCGACTGGAAGGCTTTCACCGACCGGCGGGTCGCAGTGCATATTGGACTGTATAATACTGGAATATGGTGTCAAAGATACCGGCTGGGTGTGTCATTCTCATATCGCCGTGGTCGGCCGTCGGACGAGCCGCCAGACATAGTACACCGGCACGCCGGCGAGGATACTGCCCAGGCTCAGAAGCGAGGGTCTCGGCCATTCTTTGAACGCAAAGATAGCCGTGAAGGCAGTGGCCAGCATGAAGAAGGCAGGCACCACGGGGTACGCCGGGACGCGGAACGGTCGGGGCATGTCCGGCCGTCGGAAGCGCAGCACATAAACGGCACCGATGAACAGCAGGGCAAACAACGACAGGCCTACGGCAGCGTACTGGTACAGGTTCTTGAAGTCAGTCAGGAAGAGGATCGCGATCGCACAGCCACTCTGGGCAAGCGTGGCGTTGACCGGTACCTGCCCTCGCCGACTCAGACGCCCGGCGATTGACGGGAACAACCCATCGCGGGCCATCGCGAGGTACACGCGCGGACCGGTCACGACATAGGCGTTCACCGTCGCCAGGAAGGTCAGACCCACCAGCGCCGAGAAGGCACCGGCAACGCCCGAACCGAACAGATTCTGGACCGCCATCTCGGGCACTTTCGTGGCGTTGCCGAAGCTCACCTCCGCCGGCGGAACGGCCCAGGCAAAGAGCAGGTTCATCGCCAGGTACAGCGCGGTCACCGCTCCGGTCCCCAACAGCAACGATCGGGGCAGGGTCGTGGCCGGATTCTTCACCTCGCCGGCCAGGTAACTCGCGGCATTCCACCCGCTGTAGGCGAACATGACATAGAACAACTGCGTGGCGGCGGTGCCGAGGCCCACTTCCCGCAGCGGCCGCCCCGCTGTGATGCGTTCGAATGAACCGCCCCCGAAGGCGAAACCGGCCGTGACCATCGCAACGAACAGGGCCAGCTTGACGATTGTGGTCAGGTTCTGGGCCCAGGCCGACTGGCGATGTCCGAGCAGGTTGGGCACTGTCGTCGCAATGATAATTAAGGCGGCCAGTCGCTGCGCGGGCGGGCACTGTCCCGACGCATCTGGGACGATCCCAAAGGGCCGCAGAAGGTATTCGGCAGCAATGTAAGCGGCGACGGCCAGCGGGGCCGCGAAACCCACAAAAAACGACGTCCAGCCGGAGAGGAATGCAGGCATGGGGCCGTAGGCCTCGCGCAGATAGACGTACTCGCCGCCCGCGCGGGGCAGCGCAGTCGCCAGTTCAGCAACGCACAGCGCCCCGCACACCGCCATCAGGCCACCGAGCACCCACAAACCAAAGATTGCCCAGTAGTTGCCCAGCGACGCCATCATGTAGCCGGGAGAGACCAGAATGCCCGCGCCGACCATGCTGGCAATCACCACGAAAGTGGTGGTAGCCAATCCGAACCCGCGGTGCATCTGCTCCTGACGAACGTCCATGGGTTACTCCGTCTCGAAGTCATCATCGTGACTTCGGGACGAAAAGCCAGTCTTCCCACAGGCTCGCCTTTGAGACGCAGGACGGACTCGGCCTTAGAGCTGCGCACGGCGACGCTGGGAAATGAAAAATGGAAAATGCAGAATCGAGGACGGGGCTTGTTCTACGGAGAAAGGCGAAATGCATTAGTCGTGGCGTCTCGGCTCAAGTCAGGAAACCCGAGAAGAAGGCCTGCGTACAAACCCCCATCTGTCATTGCAGGCCGATGCCGACTGCCCACAGACCAGGAGCAGATCGGCACCGGCTTTCCTGCCTTCTCAAATCTACGGCCCCTCCAAGGTCCGCAGTCACTCGGCGTCGTCCGGGGGAGGCGGAGGAGGTCCAAGTCGGCAACCACCGCGTCCACCCGGCCCATGCGGCCCACCCGGTCCCATCCCATGCGGACGGCCCGGCGGCGGAGGAGGCGGAGCAGCGGCGGCTTCATCCTTGTCGATCTTCTCATCCTTGCTTGTGTCGATACTCGCGAAGACCTCCTTCATCTTCGTCGTGAACGGTGCCGTGAACTCCTCGAAGGTGACGTACCCGTCCTCATCGGCATCCAAACGCATGATGTGATCGCCCGGCTCGGGCTTCTCGCCCTCCTTCGGGGCCTCGGGGGGCGTAGGACGGAGTTCCTTGGCCGACAGAACACCATCGGCATCGGCATCCAGAGTCAGCAAAGCCGCTGACGCGTTGGCGATCTCCGCGGCGGAGAGTTCACCATTCTTGTCAGCGTCAAGGACTGCCATGACCGGTGAGGGCGGGGGACCGCCGCGTAACATCGGTCTGGGTGTCTCATCATCCGACAAGCCCTTGGCTCTCCTGGCACCTTGCTTGCCCTGACCGGCGACAGCCCACCCGATCAAGCACACCGTAACCAGGGCCCCCATGAACGCGATCTTGGTTTTCATAGCTGCTTCTCCTTCTGCTCGAAGTCTCGATAATCACACCCCCGCAGACGTCCCGCGTGGCTAATCATGGAAACGCGGAACCCACGGCCCTTTCTACAGCCGTCTTTCTCGAAAAACACCCCTGATCGCAACTTCCGCCATTCCCATGCGTTACAATTGGAGGAGAACAGGTGAGTTGGCCGCCCGGCGGTTGCCATTCGAGCAGGCAGGCTGGCCTTGGCACCTCCTTGTATTTGTACAAGGGGCCCCGTTGCGGGCGGAAGCGGCTATGAACACCGAGCATGAAACAACGAGCAGCCGCATCGAGCGAGTGCGGGCCGGAGACACCCAGGCGCTGGTCGCGGCGTTCGACGAGTATCGTCCTCGGTTGGCCAGAATCACCTTCTTCCGGCTGGATCAGCGCCTGGCCGGGCGTTTGGACCCCGACGACGTCCTGCAGGAGGCCTACATCAGCGCCGCTCAGCGCTGCGCCCACGTCGAAGGTGACACGGAGTCGGCGTTGTTCATCTGGCTCCGACTGATCGTCATACAGACTCTCGCCGAGATGCACCGGCGCCATCTGGGCGCGCAGAAGCGCGACGCCGGCCGTGAGATCGCTCTACATCAGCGGTTGCCTTGCGAGTCGACCTGCCTGTCGATGACCAGGCATCTCGTGGCCAGCGTGACCTCGCCTTCGCTGGCAATGCGCCGGTCGGAGTTCACCGAACAACTGCATCGTGCGCTCGATCAGATGGACCCCGTCGATCGAGAGGTGCTGGCAATGCGACATTTCGAGGAGCTCACAAACCAGGAGATCGCCGAGGCCCTGGGCATCCAGCAGAAAGCAGCCAGCATTCGATACGTTCGCGCATTGCGCAGGCTCAAGGCGATTCTGGACGAGGTGTCCGGCGTGAATCCGTGGACCTGACGCGACGACCTTCGAAAAAGCGGGAACTAAAAGCGGCGGGACCAGACCATGAATGAAGACAACAGCGAACGAGACCCGTTCGAGGAAGTCGCGGCCGAGTTCACTGAGCGCTGCCGACGCGGAGAAAAACCCTCCGTCGAAGAACACGCACTGCGGCACCCCGACATGGCCGACGACATTCGCGAGCTGTTTCCGATGATCGTCGACGTCGAGCAGGCCAAGACGGCCGGCACCGGACGGCCGTCTGCCGGGCCGGTCAGCATCCAGCCAACACCGCGACAGCTCGGCGACTTTCGCATCATCCGCGAACTGGGACGAGGCGGGATGGGAATCGTCTATGAAGCCGAACAGGAATCGCTCGGGCGACGCGTCGCCATCAAGGTTCTTCCGTCGGAATACCTGTCCAGCGAGTCCCGCCGCGAGCGTTTCGAGCGGGAGGCGAGAACCGCTGCGCGACTGCACCACACCAATATCGTGCAGATCTTCGGCGTGGGGCAGCACGACGGCCGTCCGTATTTCGTGATGCAGTACATACGAGGTGTGGGGCTTGATGCGGTCTTTCGCAGCCTGGCAACGCGACACATGAGTACCCGCTCAGGCAACGGTCAACCAAGCGGTCCGACGCCGGCCGGTTCGGACCTCATTCAAGCAGCCAGGGAGTTGCTGGACTCGCGAACACTGGCGTCTGCGGCAAGCGATGACGTGATGCTCGCAGAGACCGATTCTGCTGCTTCTGCGACCGTGCGGGCGGGCAGAGAACCAGTGTGTCCTCCCGTTTCGTCGGCCGGTGCGACCACTGTTCGCATTGGCGACGGCTCGTCGGGCCCGTCATTCTCCGGCCCGATGTCTTACTGGAACAACCTTGCCCGACTGTTTGCCCAGGCGGCGGACGCGCTGTCGTTTGCCCACCGACAAGGCGTTCTTCACCGGGACATCAAACCCGCCAACCTGCTGCTCGACTCGGACGGCATACTGTGGGTGACCGACTTCGGTCTGGCCAAGACGGAAGACTTCGCGGAGCTGACGCAGGTGGGCGACGTCGTGGGCACCCTGAAGTACATGGCCCCGGAGCAACACGAGCGTCGTTCGGACGAGCGCAGCGACGTCTACGGGCTGGGCATCAGTCTGTATGAGTTGGCGACGCTTCGACCGGCGTTCGTCGAGAAAGACGGCGGCGGCCTGAAGGCGATCTTGTCAGAGCCGCTGTTCCCGCCTCGCCGGTTGTGCCCCGACATGCCTCGTGATCTGGAGACGATCATCCTCAAAGCGGCGGCCCGCGAACCGCAACACCGGTATTCGTCGGCCGCGGAAATGCGCGATGATCTTCTTCGGTTCGTCAGCGATCTCCCAATCCAGGCCCGGCGGATCTCGGCGCCGGAAAGGCTGCTTCGCTGGGCCAAGCGGAATCCGGCCCTGGCGACCGCCGCGGGCCTGATCCTCGTCCTGCTGGTCTCCATCGCCGCCATTACCTCGACGGCCTACTTCAAGGTCCACAAGGCGAACCTGGTCACTCACGTGCAGATGGAGCGAGCCCAAAGCACGGCCGACCTGGCCGTCGCCGCGATCGACGCCATTTTCGAGGAGTTCGCGCCGGTGGGCTCTGCCGTCTCGCAGGAGATCAGCCTGGACAACTCGGAGGAAGGCACTCTGATCGTGAAGGTTCCCCCCGTGCTCTCCCCTGAGACGGCGGCATTCCTCAGACGCATGCTGTCGTTCTATCAGGAACTCGCACAACAGGAAGGCAATGCGCCTGCACTCCTTCTCAAGATAGCGGCCGCCCAGCGGCGCGTGGGCGACATCTACAGTCTGCTCGGCCAATACGAGGCCGCCAGGACGGCATACGAGGAATCAACCGCTCAATACCAACGGCTCCATGAGGCGGCGCCCGATGACAGCCATCTCGAAGTCTCCCTGGCACGGGTCAAGATACAACTGGGACAGACGTTCGCGTCCGAAGACGAGATGCCAAAGGCCCAGGAGCAATACGAGGCGGCTCACCGGATCCTGCAGAGTAAGCTCGAAGGCGGGTCCAACTCCGAAGACGTGCGGTTTGAACTCGCCCGGGCCTGCTACATGCTCACGAACCCCATGGGCGCCGCCATGCCGATTCACCCCATCGAACGCCCTCGCGACGGGCGACCTGATTCTGTCGGACGCGGTCCTTACGGTCTGCAGCGCGGACCGGGCAGGCCACCAGGATTGCTGCCGCCGGAGGGGCCGCCTCCGCCCGATCCTGAAGGCCTCGGCCCACCGGGCCCACCGCTGATTCCCGGGCCGCCGCAGCAGGGGAATCGACGCCGCGACCGGGGCGAGAGCCGCGCTCATCTGCAGCAGGCCATCGAGCTTCTGACCGGACTCATCGCGGAGAAGCCGAGAATACCCGAATACAGGCACCTGCTGGCGCTGTGCCTGAGAGAGCCGCCGGGCCTGCGACGAGCGGCTTCGCGGCCGGCCGACAACGGGCCCCTGGAGCAGGCCGTGGCGATCCTCGAGGACTTGGCCTCCGAGTATCCGCACATACCGCAGTACCAGTTCGACTTGAGCGAAACCTACGCCATGCAAGCGCGATGGGATGGTTCGGCAAATCGACTGGAGAAGGCCGTGGACATCATGCGGTCCCTCGTCAGCCAGTGGCCGAACGTGCCGAGCTACCAGTTCTCGCTTGGACGGCTTCACTTGCGACTCTGGGACGAAGGCGTGCAGGCAGGTCGACCTGACGCGGTCTTGCCCAGCCTGCAACGAGCCATCGAGCTGCAGGTCAATCTGGCGAGACGGTATCCGGCAGTGCCGACTTATGCCATGACCGCGGCGTTCTCCGAACTGACGATGGCCCAGTGGCAGGAAAGCCGGTCAAAGCATAACGAGGCGAGAGTCCTGCTCGAATCAGCGGTCCGCCGTTTGGACGACCTGACGGCCACCGAGGGGCACAAGCCTCACGTGAGAATGCTGGCAGCCCAGTGCTATGAGCAACTCGCCCGCGTGTACCGCAGCCTGGGCAAGGAGGATCTGTCACGAGAAGCCGAGCAGAAGTCAGCGGCTCTTCGCCCGCCCCGCGGCCTTGGACCCCCCCGCGAGCCCGACACCCCCCGCCCAAGGTCAGGCGGCGGGATCTGATTGGGCCTATGTGCGGGTCCAGTACCATACGGTCACCACCCCGTCGCTGTGGTCGCAGGAGTGCGAAATGTTGATCACACGTTCGGGGCCGATTTGACTCGCGAACTCAGCAGCCCGTTGAAACAGATCGTGCCAACTGGCCAGCTTTCCTCGATAAACCTCAAAAGCGACTCGCATCAGGTCACCTCCCATTCATTCCTGCTCGCAGTGCGTGTGGAAACCGTAGGGCATGGTCGGAGCCACCGAAGGTGGCGGAAGACCTGCCGGTCTTGGCGCTCCCCTGCCTTCACAGCAGGTGGGGCACCCGACAGGTTTCGGTTGGTTTTCGCACACATTTAGACGCCTGTCTGACCTCGTTGTTTCAACTTCAGCAGCCTGTCTCCCGTCCTCAACTGGGTCGACGGGCAGATCTCGGTCAGCACGCACTCACCGCAGCGCGGCTTGCGGGCCTTGCAGATCTGGCGGCCGTGGCGGATCAGAAGGACGTGAAAGGCGTACACCTGCTTCGGCGGGCAGACCGGTTCGAGGATCTCGTGGGCGTCCTCGGCCGTTGCGTCGTCGGGGATCAGCCCAAGCCGCCAGGAAACACGGTGCACGTGCGTGTCGACCGGCAGCGCGGGTTTGCCGAGATTGAAGAGCAACACGCACGCCGCGGTCTTCGGCCCGACGCCCGGCAGGGCCAGCAGGTACGCCCGGGCCCCTTCCATCGGCCGGCGGCGAAGGAATTCGAGCGACAACCGGCCGCGGTCCTTGTGAATGAACCGCAAGATCGCCTGAATGCTGCGGGTCTTCTGTCTGGCCAGCCCCCCCGAGCGAATCGCCCGCTCAACGCGCTCGGCCGGAGCGTCCATGCCCGCCTTCCAGGGCGCAAATGCACGCTTGAGGCCGCGAAACGCCGCATCCGAGTTGACGTCGCTGGTATGCTGCGACAACACCGTCCCGATCAGCCCGTCCAGCGGCCGACCCCACGACCGCCATCGCTGCGGACCATGGAACCGCTCAAGAAGGCGGGTGACCAGTAGGATCCTGGAACGCAGCTCGGCGTTCGGTCGCATGATAGTCTGCCTTCACGAGACGGCGGGTTCGCCGCAGGCGGATTCGTCCCGCCGGTGGAGCGGC
Source organism: uncultured Planctomycetales bacterium (assembly GCA_964615635.1). Classification (GTDB taxonomy): domain Bacteria; phylum Planctomycetota; class Phycisphaerae; order UBA1845; family PWPN01; genus JAUCQB01. The sequence goes on along the minus strand of CAZTQK010000099.1, from coordinate 309 downwards.
TCCCAGCCGCGACTCTTGACGAGCCGAGGGGCTTGTCCCCTAGGTCTGATCTGGCGGACACCCAACCGGCAGCACGAAGCTGCCGGCTCGTCAGGTCGCAAAGTCCGCCGGCGCTGACCCTGAATCCTGGTGGGCTATCATAGGGAGAGTTTCCTCTCATCAACAGATGCGTGATCTGCTGGCCCCGGATGGGTGATCTGCTGGCCCCAGAATCCCTTCTGGTACGTGTTTAGCGTGCTGGGGTCTGGCTCTTTTTGCCCAAATGCGGTTCGCCGTGCAATCTGGAGTGGTTGGCTCAGTCAGGCGGGG
>CAZTQK010000098.1:0-16279 GCA_964615635.1 uncultured Planctomycetales bacterium | reverse complement strand
CCGGGCACCGTGAAGATGGCTATTGGACGTTGCCAACGGACTCCCAAGTGTCTGCCCGATCTGGTCCAAACTCATCTCTTCCCGATAGAACACCAGGACGGCCGCACGCTGCTGAACGGAAAGCTCGTCGACGGCCTCCCAAATCTTGTCCTTCAGTCGCCTGGCCTCCTCGCTCTCGGCCAACTGCACGCAAACGTCATCGTCAGATGCCGAGAGATTCGAGAAATCGACCTCGCCCGTCAGGGCCTTCTTCCGCCGGATCTGGTTCAGGCACAGCCGATAAGCAATGGTGAACAACCACGTACTGAACCGGTACTCCGGCGAAAACGAGTCGAGCGAACTAAACGCCCGAAGAAACGCGTCCTGGCAGATCTCTTCGGAGTCCTCATGATCCCGCAGAATTCGCCACACGAAAGCAAACAAACGGTCCTTGTGCGAATCCACGAGGCGGCGCGCGGCGTCTTCGTCCCCGCTTCGGGCCTGGCTGACCAGCCTTCTTTCCATCCGTCTGGTCAGCCTCTGAACACCGTTCTCGGCCTGCCTCAGGATCATGTCTCTTCTCAGTCAATTATACATGCGCGCGCCCGGGGAGTTGCACTTGATTGGCAGCTTCCACAGCGCCCGCTAGAATATGGCCTTCCGCCGAAACCGGCAAGACCGGCGCGGCCAATATATTGTCGGCTTAATCTTCTGGGAAATCAACGGTTATGGCCAAGCCGTCCGAGCAGCGACGTATTGTCAACAAAAAAGCTAAACACCAGTATCACATTGTAGACACCGTTGAGGCCGGTATTGTTCTGACCGGCTGTGAGGTCAAGAGTATCCGAGGCGGCCGAGCACAAATCACAGATGGGTTCGTGCGCATAAACAACTTTGAGGCAATACTTTACGGATGCCAGATCGATCGCTACGAACACTCCCACGAAGCCGACTACGACCCTAAACGTAAGCGACGACTGCTGCTTCACCGCCGCGAAATCCGTCGACTGTCGTCCCAACTGGCCCAGAAGGGCTTCACCCTGGTGCCGATAAGCATGTACTTCAGCCCACGAGGCCTAGCTAAAGTGGAATTGGGTCTGGCCACCGGCAAGCAGCAGCACGACAAGCGCGAGGACCTCAAGAAGCGCCAGCACCAGCGGGACATAGACCAAGCCGCTTCCCGTCGTTGTTGACTGAGCATCGCAGCGGGTAGGCCGGCTCGATCCGCCCGGTTTTGAGGTCGGAAATCGTGGCGCGGACCCACATAAAAAACGACGGCCGGCATCTTCACCGGCCGTCGACGAATCTGGGAACAGAAAGTTGAATCGAGCCTAGCTCAGCTCGCGTTTAGCGGGCTTGCCGACCATTCCGTACTTGGCCATTTTGTCTCGAAGGGTCGTTCGTGGAATGCCAAGAAACTGCGCGGCCTTGGCTTGGTTGCCGGCGGCTTTTCTGAGCGCCGCGTCGATCAACGATTGCTCGACACCAGCGATGGTCTCGGTAAGCCCCGGATGCATGCCCGTCTGCGCCACGACTTCCTGGCTCGACTGGCCCGCGGAAGGCACCAGAATGTCGCGAGGCTGAATCTCGGGCCCGTTGGCGAAGGCGACAGCCCGCTCCAATACGTTCTCCAACTCACGGACGTTGCCGGGCCAATGGTAGGACATCAACACATCCATTGCGTGAGTGCTGATCCGGGTCGGCACCGACTTGCCCTCGGCCGCCTTGGCGGTGTGGCGAAGGTAGTGGGCGGCCATGGTAGGAATATCATCCCGGCGGTCTCGCAACGGCGGGACCACGAGGTGCACGGCGTCAAGTCGATAGTGGAGGTCGTCGCGAAACTGCCCCGCTTCGACCCGGCCTCGGAGGTTTTCCTGCGTTCCAAAAACCAACCTCGCGTCCAAACGCACATGTCCGCCACCCGCGCGACCGAAGAAACCCTCGTCCATGGCCTGCAGAAGACGCGCCTGCAACGGCATGGAAAGAGCCTCTATCTCGTCCAGGAACAGCGTTCCGCCCGCGGCCTCTTCCAACCGCCCCATGCGCTGAGCAGGCCCCTCACCACCCGCTCCAAACAGTTCGCCCTCTAACACCTCAACAACGCAGGCGGTGCAGTTGAACTTGATCAACGGCCCAGCCGATCGCTTGCTGAGTTGATGCAGGGTGGCAGCGACCCGCTGGCGGCAGGTACCGGCTTCACCCTCAACCAGCACAGCCCGATCACTGTCGGCTACAGCTCGTATCTGCTCGAAGAGCCGGCGGCTTGCATAGCTCTGCCCGACCAGTTGGCCCAGTGTCTCAGGACTACCGTGGCCATCTCCTTCTGCCGAGCGGCAAGCCAGCAGGCGGTCCAGCTTCTCGACAAGCACTTCCGTCGCGAAAGGCTTGTTGATGTAGTCGTAGGCCCCGCGTTTGATGGCCTCAACCGCCGAATCCACTGTGCCGTAGGCAGTCATGAGGATTACATGGGTCCTCGGTGACCGCGACTTTACCATCTCGAGCAGTTGAATGCCGTCGGTTTCCGGCATGCGCACGTCGGTGATCACAACATCCACGGGACGGGTCTCGATCACCTTCGCCGCAGCCATCGCATCGGCGGCCTCAAGCACGGTGTACCCTGCTCCAGCCAATTCGATCTGAAGCGTAGCCCGCTTCAGCGGCTCGTCGTCGACGACAAGCAATACACCCTTGGATGAGTCTGTCATGGTCCAAATCCCTTCGTACACGATTGCCGATGTGTCATCCACTCCACATTCCACTCGCAGGCAATCCGCGCGGCCTAGTGTAGCGAGCGGTCACCGATTTGCAACTCTATTGTCGTCTCAACGCCGCCGTCCGTCAATGCATCTCCTCAAATACAATTCCCCCCCCCGGAAAACCGGGACCGCAGGAGCGTCGGGAAGGCCGGCAGGCCCCGTCCGGCGCTACTCCCAGTAGTGGGCGCCGCCTGGGGTGGTTCTGGGGGGCACTGCCATCTGCTCCCGCAGGTGGTCCGCATCGAGTGCCATGATGGGGCTGATCTCGTACAGGCCGTCCGGCTCCCCTCCCCGCTTGGGTACAGCATAGCCGGCAGCCTCCAGCCAGCGGGCGGCTCGCCGATTCATGTCCCGCCGGGACGTCTCGGCACTGTCGACTCCGGTCGCGTTTTTGACCGGACTGAACTCCTCTGCCCTGACAGTCTGCAGGATCAGCGGGCTCCTCGCCAACGGGATAGCATCGAAAATGAAGCTCTCCAGTTTGACGGCATTGGCCTTCTCGGGCTCGATTCGGCGGCCCGTTTCGTCGACATATGGCACCCTCTTTTCCGCACGGTGCCAGGGCAACCCAAAACGCGTCTCATCGGCGGTCAGTCGTTCCACAAAACGGCGGCTCAGTACGTGAATGGCGATGCTGCCGGCATCAAAAAGTCGATTCCCGTGTGTGTCGCGAGCATGGGCCAAATTGTCGGGAAGATCAGAGTACTCGATGACCATTGTCTTGCCGTCGCCGACCACGAAATTACCCACTCGCTCGAGATCGTCGGCTTTCGGGATCACCTTGCTTGACATTTCCGAGCCGGTCATCTCGTGGAGCCCGATGAACAGCGGGTCAATGGGTTTGACAAGCGGGTTGTCAACCTGGAAATAGCTGAGGTGCTCGATACCGGCCCCGGCCATTTCCGCAAGTACTCCCGATCGCCGCAAAGCCAGCAGACTGCCTCCATGCCCATCCGGGGAAAAGGCCAACCGATGCTTCTGGTCAAGCAGAATCCTTCCGTCCTTGGAGAAAGCCGGCATCACGCCCTGTTGAAAGAAACGAACCCGTTCGGGCCTGAGACCGAAGAAGCCGTTGGCCTCAAAACAAGCGGTTGTGGCGGCGTGATTCTGCGGGCTGGTCATGATGTACCAGCGCAGGTCGGCCCCGTAGCGGCGATTCGTTCCGAGGATGGATTCGGCAAAAAGCTGAAACAGGGGTTTGTTCTTCACGGGGGATATGCGGAAAGCCCCCTTGGGGCCGTCAAAGCCCAACCTGGTGCCCTGACCTCCTGCCACCGTGAAAGCGGCCACCTTATTCTGGCGTATCAGGGCAACGCCGCGCTTCACCGCATCCGCATAAAAACCCACTTGGTCAATATCCGGCCGGGCGGGATAGAAAACGGCCGGTTGAATGTCACGAGGCAAGGAAAAAGGCTGCACGCCCTGAACGTGACTTCTGATCAGACCCGGCAAGCTGGCAAAGTTGACTTGGCCGATGTCCTCCAACAGGATCGCTCTCTGCCGATCATCGAGCGTGGGCCAGTGGGCCAGCAAGTGCCCCTGGTTGGCCTCAATAAGACGGGCTCGGATTGCATCGAGTTCTGCAGACTCGCTCTGGGCCATCGGGAGGCTTCCTTAGTCTCTTGCGAAAGTCTCTTGCGAACAACGATACGGCTATCAGGCAGCGCACAATCAAATAAACCTAACCAGTCAAAGGAGTTAGGGAAAGGGGACCGTGTGCCGCCGGTCGGCAACCGAGATCTCAGGGCACCCCCTTTGACCGTCGATAACTATAGGCGCGACAACGTTCTGGTCAACGGACGGAGTGCTTTGGGCCAAGTGACGCGCCGGGTACATGAATGCCAGTTGAGAACCGCCGGACATTTCTGAAACGAGTCGGACAGGCAGGATTGGCCGCCGCAGCCGGACGCCTGCTGACCGGCCGGGCCCTGGGAGCCGCTCAAGATACCGCCGCCACCCTGCCCATCCTCCAGACCAGGCCGGATACAGGCCCCATTGACACCTTCCTGAAATCCACGGTCGTTCACATTCGCCGACCGGAGGTCGTGGACCGCCAGACCATTCATCCTCCCCTCGTTCGCGAGATGATCGAAGAGAGCATGAAGGTGGTGACGGACACGCTGCGTCCTGCTGACGCGTGGAACAAGCTCCTGCGCACAGACGACGTGATCGGCATCAAATTCAACCACGTCGGGGCAAAAGAGCTCGACAGCACCGACGTGATGGCGGCACAACTCGTTGCTTCGCTTGGCGACGCAGGTTTTCCGCCGGATCGAATCATGCTGATCGAGGCCCCCTCTGGCGTCAGCAAAGACCTGGGCACACGGCCCGAAGTCCATGGCTGGAGCGGCGGCGAGGTGCCCTTTCACGGCGGATCGGAGGAATTGGCGGCCGTTCTTCAAGAAGTCACGGCGCTCATTAATGTGCCGTTTCTCAAGACGCACAATATCGCCGGCACAACGGGGTGCCTCAAGAACCTCTCCCATGCGATGATTCGTCGTCCTGGTCGCTACCACGATCAGGCATGCGCGCCCTATGTGGGCAACATCGTTGCTCTCCCCCAGATTCGCAGCAAGCTGAAGCTCAACATCGTCAACGCCATACGGGCACTCTACAAAGGCGGGCCGAACGTGCACCCGGACGGCATGTGGAACCACGCCGGACTGATTGTCTCGCGAGATCCCGTGGCGGCCGATGCCGTCGGCGTTGAAGTTATCAACGATCGACGAAGCCGGCTGGGTCTGGCGGCAATCGGCAACAACTCCGGCCATGTACCTCACATCCGCGCCGCCGCAAAACTGGGTCTCGGCACCGACGACCAGGACTACATCGAGCTGCGTGAAATGAGAGAGTGAGACAATGGAGTGCGCTGTCGCTGAGAGAACGCAAACTCGGCGCACCTCCACGGTGCTCGCCGCCCTGAAGCACTGGCCCGCCAGACCAGCCGCCCTCCTGTCAGAGCTTGGTTCTGTTCCGGCAATCCGGTGTCGCTTCGTCGCCTCGCTTGCGAGCGACCGAGTCCGAGCAGATTCTCTGGTGTTCCTGTAAGATTCTGTTGAGCCAAGAGTTGCGACGAATTCAAGTTTCTTATCCATCTTGCCCAAGCTGCCCAAGGCTGGCTTCGTTTGGTAAAAACGAGCGATCAGTTCCCAGTTCTCGGCTCTCAGTCCGGCGTGGCCGGTCAGACGCTCATTTCGGCTGAGAGCCGGCGGCATTGGAGTCCTCTTGCCAAAGAACATGGGATCGGGCTCGAGGCCTGTTAGCCCAGGGTGTCTCTGCCGGTGTTGCTGGGAGGGAGAACACGAGGCGTGCTCCGGAGGAGTCGCCTTCGCCGGAGCTGCAGCGTGCCTGTCGTGGGTGAACACACAAGGAAGCCGTCATCGGCGCAACCATCAGGCTCTGCCCCGTCGTCTGGAGAATCGTGACCGACTGCCGGCCCAGTCTGCCGCAGCGGCCCGTCACCGCCAAACGGTGATGAGTCTTCACACGTCAACGATCCTTCAAGAAAACTCAATCAACCCCTTGACGTTCTATAGCGGGTCTTTTCCAGTGTGGGTAGGGCGGATACGGCCCAATTCCTGTCAACGGCCGGATCTGTCAGTATCGGGAACCCGCGGGTTTCTGCCCATTCATGGTGTAATATTTACTGGCAACCATGGCGCGATTCCTCTATACTGTGCATTTGTTAAGGCTGGCAGGGATGCACCGCCGTGGCTTGTTTCATCACACTGCAAAGGATAGGACGCCTCGTTTATCTCGGAGGAGTTGACTCATGATCGGTCTCAGACGATCCCACGTTGCCCTCGGGCTCATCGGTGCTTCCGTCATCCTGGTCGCTTTGACGCTGACGCGGGCGGCCATGCCAATCCGCTCCTGGGAGAATCCCTTCGCCCTGTACTCCTCGGAAACGGTCCGGTCCAACCTGCGGACGATCGCCTCGGCTCTCTGCACCTATGCTGCGGAGAACCAGGACTACCTGCCGCCGCGGCTGTCGATGCTGTACCCCGCGTACGTCTCTGACCCGGCGGTGTTCTGGAACCCGGGAGACACCGATCCCTGTCCGACAACCATTGACAACGATGAACCCAATCAACCCAACAGCGCCCAAGTGAGTTTCCTGTTTCTCGGGGCCGGAAAGAGGCTCCGCGGTACCCCCTTCATCCTCGTTCAGGATAACGCGATGCGGAATAATTGGGGCGCCGGCGTGCACGCTGCGATCTCCGACGGCCGGGTCGAGTTCTTCATGTTCAGCATGGCTCCCTTGCCGATTACCCAGACGGCGTTGGAGAATCTCATGCAGATCACGATGGCCCTGGGTACTTACGCCGAGGCCAACGAGTATCGCCTGCCTCCGACCTTGTCGGCACTTTACCCGGCCTATGTCTCCGACCCGACCGTATTCTGGAACCCCGGTGACAACGCGCCAGGTGACCCGCCGGCCCCTGCAACCATCGACAACGACCTACCAGACGCTCCGAACAGCGCGCAGATCAGCTACACGTATCTTGGGGCGAACAAGACGGTTTCCGAGGAGGATCTGGTTGGTATCGTGTTGCAGGACAACTCGCCCTGCAACAACGGCGGGGCTGTCATCAACATGCTCGACATGGACGCCGGCATTGTGTCATGCGTCCAGATCCCGTCCTGCACGAACGCAGCTTCGTGTAGGGCGGTTGCCCAATCCAACCTGAAGAAGATCGGAAAGGCTCTGTACGGATACGCGACGGAGAATCAGGATGTCTTCCCAAAGAACCTGTCGATGCTATACCGCGACAGCATCTTTGACCCTACGGTGTTCTGGAATCCGGGCGATAGCGATCCGTCTCCGCTGATCATCGACAGTGATGTCCCAAATCAACTCAACAGCGCACAAATCAGCTTTGCCTACTTCGGCGGAAACACTGAACTCAACGAGGCTGCCATCCTCGCTCAAGACAACTCGTTGGCAAACAACGACGGTTTAGGCGTACACGTCCTCACCGCGGATACCACGGTTGAGTTCTTCGAGAGGTGTGACCGATGGCTGCCACACACTGAGACCGCCCGTTCGAACCTACGTCTGATCGGCCAGGCCCTCCATGCCTATGCCGCTGCCCACAACGATCAATACCCAGACAAACTCTCCCGGCTATACCCAACCTACATCAGCGACCCGGCCGTCTTCTACAACCCGGGTGACAACTATCCCAGGGGCAGTTCGGCTCCCACCACGATCAACAATGACGTACCCAACTACGGCAATAGCGCCCAAACCAGTTACCACTACCTGGGTGCCGGCTACACGACCGCCTGTGATCCCGGCGTCATCCTGGTCGAAGACAACGCACTGGTGAACAACGGCGGCACGGGTGTAAATATCTTGACCGCCGACGGGGCCGCGGAGTACTTCGCCCCTGCCCCTCCGTCATGCCAGTACGGTTTCATTTGCACGAACATCGCCGCCTCTCGCCTGCGAGCGATAGGCGTCGCCTTGAGTAGCTATGCCACTGAGAACATGAGCAGTTTCCCCCCGCGTTTGTCGATGTTGGACCCGGATCTGTTCTCCAGGCCAACCCTTTTCTGGCATCCGGGCGATTCGGATCCTTACCCGCTGATCATCGACAATGATGCTCTCAATCAGCCTAACAGTACGCAAATCAGCTTTGAGTACCTGGGGGCAGGGCACGCGGATGAGGAAGATCCGAACACGATCATCGCGCAGGACAACTCGCCGGCTAACAATGGCGGCAATGGCATACTGGTTTTACATCTCGACACGCGGGTGGAGTATGTCCCCATCCGATCGGTAGCCGGCATCGCCGTATCCGGACCGGACACCGTACCCGAAGGGGGCACAGCCACCTACACTTGCACGGCCACCTACGACGACGGGACAACGCAAGACGTCACCACTGGCAGCTACTGGCTTCTACCTGATATCCTTCCAGGCACGTTTTTGGAACCGGGCACGTTCTCGGCACCGGGGATGTACACGGCGCCGGATACCGTCCTGGCCGACACGCCCGTGACCGTGCACGTGAGCTACACCGATGAAGGGGGCGTCACGAAGGAGACCGACATTACCGTCACGGTGCAGAACACCGTGCGGGTTCTTGACCGCATTTCGATCTCCTCCGGACCAGACACCGTGCCGGAAGGAGGCACCGCCGACTACACCTGCACGGCCATCTACGATGATGGCTCGACCCAGGATGTAACCGCTTCCGCCACGTGGTCCATGTACTGGGGTCCCGGCTCGTTCGCTGCTCCGGGCACGTATGCCGCGCCAGGAACGGTCTGGAGCGACACGTCTGCCGCAATCTGGGTGGACTACACGGAAGGCAACGTGACAAGAATAGCGGTCAAATCGATCACCGTGCTCAACAGTATCCATGTTCTGAGTAGTCTTTCGATTTCCTCAGGACCTGACACGGTGCCCGAGGGCGACAAGGCCTACTATGCTTGCACGGCCACCTATGATGACGACTCGATTCAGATCGTGACAATGTCCGCCACGTGGTCCGTCAGCGACGGGCCCGGCTCGTTTACCAGTCCGGGCACGTATGCCGCGCCGGCCATCGTGGCGGCCGACACACCCGCGACCATCCATGTGAGCTACACCGAGGAGGGCGTCACGCAGGAGGCGGACAAGGTCATCACGATCCTCAACGCAAATACCCGCGTCCTGAGCAGTGTTTCCATCTCCTCCGAGCCCTCGACGATACCTGAAGGCGGGATGGCCAATTACCTCTGCACCGCCACCTATGACGACGGGACAACCCAGGACGTGACAACCCCGGCCTCCTGGTACGTCGTCACCGGTCCAGGCTCTTTCTCGAGCCCAGGGACGTACGTCGCACCCGCGGCCGTTGCGGCCAACACCTTCGTCTCCATCCGAGCCATCTACGTCGAAGGCGGCCGGACCAAGCTGGCGTACAAAGACATTACCATTCAGAACACGGACCGTCTCCTTGAGCAGGTTTCGATCTTGGGGCCCGAGACGGTCGAAAGGAGCAGCACGGCCGACTACACCTGCACCGCCACGTACGACGATGGCTCGACCCAAAACGTAACCGCATCCGGCACTTGGTCGGTGCCCAGCGGGCCGGGTTCCATCTCGACGGTGGGCGTGTACACCGCTCCGACCTCACTCACGGCCGACACTCCGGCGACCATCCACGTGAGCTACACGGAAGGTGGGATCACCAAGCAGGCCGGGAAGAGCATCACGGTGCAGAACATCGCCCGACTGCTGTCAAGCATCGCCATCTCCTCGGCACCGACCAAGCTGTCGGAGGGCGGCACGGCCAACTACACGTGCACGGCCACCTATGACGACAACTCGACCGAGAATGTGACGGTCGCCGGCACATGGTCCGTGACCAGCGGCCCAGGCTCGTTTTCGAGTCCGGGCACGTATGCCGCGCCGGCTTCAGTCACGGCGAACACTTCAGTGACGATCCGTGTGAGCTACGCGGAAGCTGGGATCACCAAGCAAGTCGACAAGAAAATCACGGTAGAGAATACCGTCCGAGTGCTGTCAAGTGTTGCCATCTCCACAGGCCCGTCCAGTCTGTCGGAGGGCAGCACGGCCAAGTACACCTGCACGGCCACCTACGACGACAACTCGACCAAGGACGTAACGGCGACCGGCATATGGTCCGTGCCCAGCGGGCCCGGTTCGTTTTCGAGCCCTGGCATGTACGCCGCGCCGGCCTCGGTCGAGGCCGATACGACGGTGACCATCCACGTGAGCTACGCCGAAACCGACGTGACCAGCGAGGCGGACAAGATCATTACCGTGATCAAGCCCGGCCCGACCCTGACCGGTGTTTCGATTTCCTCGGGGCCGGCGACCGTGCCCCAGGGTGGCAGCGCCACCTATGCGTGTACCGCAACCTATGAGGACACCACAACCGCCGATGTGACCGCGCTGGCCGTCTGGTCGGTTGCCAGCGGCCCCGGCAGTTTCCCAACGCCGGGCACCTATGCCGCGCCGGCCACGGTGACCGCCGACACGACAGTCACCCTCAAGGCTGCGTACGCGATCGGGGGCGTCACCAAAGAGGCCACCAAGGACATCGTCGTTCAGGAGGCCTCAACCCAGACGTTCACAGTCAGGGTGGTGACCTTCGACGGCTCATCCGTCCCCTATACCTACGACGCCGGCACCTGGGCCGAGATCACTGCCCCGACCGCTCCCGAGGGCATGCGTTTCAACCACTGGTCTGGCGATTTGACCGGTTCGGATAACCCCGCCCAGGTCTACGTGGACAGCGACAAGACCATCACCGCCAACTTCGAGACCTGCCCGATCCAGCGGACCATACCCTGCGGCGCCGGCACGCCCGTCTGCGCCATGGCCGCCATGTTGGCTCTGGGCTTGTTCAGGCTGCGTTCGAGGAGGGGTTTCTGATCGTAGCTGCGTTTCTCTGATCCGGTTCCCGGCTTGAACGTCCGTGCTGTCCCGGGCGGCGCGGGCCCACGCCGGAGAACGTGTGTCTGGCGTGCTGGGCCGTGGCTGCTTTTCGCTGGCCCTGGAATCCATTCTGGGGCTCCTGCGGATACAATGACTCTCACTCGCCCGCCGACACAGGCCACTGGACAAGACAGTAGAGTGGCCGCATGATGGCCCCGCGGAACAGGCGCGAGGCTGTCGCCGAACGGATGGCATCCCTGGCGGAGTTGACTTCAATGTCTGCAGAGCCCTCATCCTCGTTCGACCCGAACATGCCCCAGGCGCCGATTCCGTCCGAATCCGGAACGACCGAGTCTCCTTCTCCCATCTCCCAGGCAGGCCTCTTTTATCGGGTGGACAGCAGCAGATCGACTTTCCGAGAACTGTGGCGAGATACACGGTCGCCGTTGGCACTCATCGCCTGGTTGAGCAAGCTGCTGCGGATAAAGCTGCCCGGATCCGTCAACGACCCGAACGTCGTCTCTCTCTATCCATTCCTGTTGGACGACGGGACCGTGGATGCGGTAATCCCTCCCGAGGTGCGCCAGCGGTTTGCCCCTGTCCTGCGTGAATTGGTCGAGCTGGGCTTCGGAGCACCGGCGTATTTCGCCATCAACGATGCATTCCACCACAGCCAGACGTTCCAGGCCGTCATGTTACACCGCGACGGCCGCACGGTGGCCCGGGTCAGCCAACGGGCGGAAGGCATGGAACGAATCAGGACCCATTTCTTCACGGAGTTTCTTTCGAGCCTCAGTAACGGCGGGTTCCTCTGGTCGTCCTCAGCGAAAGCTCAGTTGCTTGCTCCCGCGGAGTGCCGGCTGAACTGGAACCACAAGGCCACCACCTCGCAGTTATGGGTGTCCCACCGCCACGAACTGGCAACCGCCGGCCCGTCGGTCGATTCCGTCGTGCCCTTGCGCGACGATGAAGAGATGCTCGACGCGTTGGAACGGCACCACGAAACGGTGCGGGATTTTCATCTCCAACGCGGCCTGTTTTCCTCGATGCAGGGAGAGGATCTGGTGCGGGTCGAGGCCCTCGACCGGAACATCGAACAGGCTCGCGAGGGAAGAATGCGCCACCCGGAAATCATGGCCCAACTCGAAAGGCTGCAGAATAAGCGGACGAACTGGGCCAGCGCGATCATCGTTCTGATCGTGTCGATCGCGCTCTTCGTGGGCGTCGCCGCCGGGGCATGGAAATGGTCGTGGGAAATACTCGTGGTGATCGTGGGGGTCCTCCTCGTGCACGAGGCGGGACACTACCTGGCCATGAAGATGTTCAACTACGCCAACGTCCGCATGTTCTTCATTCCTTTCTTCGGCGCCGCCGTCAGCGGACAGAATTACACCGCCCCGGGTTGGAAGAGGGTGATCACCGCGCTGATGGGGCCCCTTCCAGGGATCTTCCTCGCCGGCGTCGTCGGCATCACCGGCCTGATCCGGAGCAACGACCTCATGACCAGAATCGGGCTCATGGCTGCCATCCTGAATGGGTTCCAGTTGCTGCCCGTGCTCCCGCTGGACGGCGGCCGGGTCATGCATACGCTGCTGTTCAGCCGAAACCACTATCTTGACACCGTCTTCCAGGTCGGCGCGGGCGGCCTGCTGGCGCTCATCGGTTCGCTTGCCGGCGACAGAGTGCTGCTCATGCTCGGCATATTCATGCTTGTCAGCGTGCCAACCGCCTACAAGGTGGCCAAGATCAGCAGCGAGCTTCGCGGCCAGGGTCTCGGTCCGAACCGACGCCCACCTGCGGCGACGCCGATGGACGCGGCGGCACTCGTACCGGCACATTCGTGGGACAGCTTTGCCATACCTATGGCCCGTCAGCCTCTGGCATCCTCCAGTCCGACCGCGGCCCCATCGCGGGCCTGGCCGGCCGCCGCTTTGCCAGCCGGGCCCGCGGTCTCCGAGCCGGCTGGCTTATCACAGGCGGCCGAGCAATCGATCCCGCAGTTCGTGGCCGAGACGATCATCGATCGCGTTTGTGAACGATTCCCGCGGCTCAAGAACCCCAAACAGATCGCCGCCATGACGGCGCGGATTTACGAGAATCTGGCCACCCGGCCGCCCGGTATTGCGGCCTCGATCGGTTTCGCTCTCCTCCACGGCGCATCGTTCGTTACCGCCCTGGTGCTGGTTGTCGTACTGGCCCTGCCGCAGCTCATGAGTTGGAGTGACGTCGGGTTGGCTGCCGTCGACCCGAAATACGTGGTCGATCCGGCATCGATCGAATCCTGGTACGGGACCACGGCTTCGATGATTCCTTCCGCCGGTCAAGCCGAGAACGGCGAGCATCCGGACACATCCCGGCGCCGCGGCTACGACGTGATCATCGCGAGCTTTTCGACCTCGCCGCAAGCCCGAGGCATTTTTGGCGAGCTGAGGCAGCGGCTTCCGTCTTCCGCAGCCGCCGTTCTCTTTGGACAGTCGGTCATTGTCTCGCTCCCATCAGATGACAAGTCGGCGCGCACGGCGTGGATCGATGAACTCGAGAAAAAGGCGGAAGATCTGCTCGTCGACGGTGTCCAGGGATTCCAAGCATCAATGACGTTGACATGCATGGCCCCCGGCCCGACCAACGAGGCCGACATGGTCAGGCGCCAGCTTGAAGACATCTTCGACCTGCCGGGAGCGCTTTGTCTGATCCCGCCTTGGGCCGACTCCGACCGGCGATCGGAGCAGCAGCGAACACGCCACACTCTGGCTCGCGGGACGTACCGCAAACTTCAGCAGGCCTACGCCTACGACGCGCCGGAGGTGAAGGAGCTGGATGAGAGTCTGTCCCGGGCTGCTCGGCTCAGCGATAAGGCCGAGTATGATCGCCTTTCCAGACAGCAGGCTGATCTGCACAAGAAGCTGCGTATCCACGAAATCAAACGAATTCGCGACAACCAAGAGGAGCCGGTTGACCATGAGCTGGTGGATCGTTACATCGCCATCGAGATAGACAGGCAGAACAAGCGCGAAGCGGAGAATCGTGTTGACGCCGTGGACGCCGGCGCGTCCGCCACGCGCCCGGCCGCTTCCGGTCCGGGCGAGCCCACGGAGACGCCCGAAGACGAGGCCAAGTGGGAAGAGATCCTCTACAACAGCTTCGAACAGCATCGCACCGAACTCGGCCCGCTCATGGGACAACTTCCGCTCCCGTCCGACGGTCGCCGCCCGCCCTTTAAGACCATGCGGTATTCTCATCGTTACGGCAACACCAATCTGCTTCTGAGACACAAATTCATCATCAATGTCACTTTCGAGGACGCATCGCACGGTGCGCCCGCACTGCTCAAGTGGCTGAAGAAGCATGGATGCACCGACTTCAAGTACGAGTTCGACAGTGCCGGCGCGCCCGAGTTCTACGATGCATTTGACTAGAACCTCAGGGTAGGAGAGGCGCGCGTCCCGGGTGCATTTCTCATCACCACAGCGGTCTTGTTGGAAAAACGGCAGGAAAAAAGGGTAGAGGCGAGACGTGGCGCGGTGGTTCGGGTTGAGCCTATCTGTTTCCGGCCCTTTCGTCTGCCGGTGCCTCAATAGCCCGATAGGGCGTGCTCTGCACGCCGCTTTGCTTCTGATCCTGATGACTGACAGCTTTGGCTCAACACCCGCTACCGCACCGGCATCAGCACCACGCGGTCCCCGGCCGGCGAGATGGATTTGAGTTTAAGCTGGGTGTCGCCTATCACCTCGCCGGGCTCGAATTCCTCGTCCGCATCCACCTTCCCGCTTCCGTTCAGATCGACCACCAGCAGGTCGTTCGAGTAATCGCCGTCGGCCGGATTGTCGAACAGGACCAGGGTCAGCGTGCGCCCTCCGACGGCCAGCGTACCTCGGCGGTGGCATTGTGAGTAGAAGGCGCACGTGTGTGTCTTCCAGCCACGGTCGTTGATGAAGAACCAGATTCGGTAGGCTTGCGGATCCGGCAGCCCGGGATAGCTGAGCCTTAGATCGAGCGTCCTTGCGAACGCTCCGGTGCCGCGGTTGTCCAGCGGCCCTGAGTCGTCGCCCAGGTCCCCGTTCTGGTTCGCGTCCAGATAGATCCACACCGGCTCGGGCCTGGTGTCGTCGACCAGCAGGACGAACCGGTTGGGCTTCTCCGGTGAGCCAAACCGGAGCTGACTCCAGTAACGGGTGGCGTCGGTGCCCGATGGCACGTTTCGCATCTGGCGGGGCGCTTCCGCGCGCAGCCGCGGCCCGCCGCCGGGGCGGGACCATGCTGTCATCCCGAGCGGCCACCCCTTCGCGACGTAGTTCAACGAGACCACGGTCTCGGAGTTATTTGAGGGTACCGTTGCGGGTGGCTGCAACTGGGCCGCGGAGTCCAGCGAAACCGCGATGTCGGGGTCGTTCGAGGGTGCCGTTCCGAGTGCCTGCCCCTGCGCCAAAGGGCGCAGCGGGACCGCCGCCTCGGGCCCGCTGCACCCGAGGGCCATGAACAGGATGACCGGAGCCAGCCAAAGTGCTCTGCCGTGAGCTGCCCGCATGATTGCCTCCTATATCAAGCCCGTTTCAACGGGCTTTTCTGCGGGTGCCCCACCTCGTCCCCGAGGTGGGGGAGCGATGATCGCTCTCGAAATCGCCGTTCGCCGCTGAGAACTGATCACTGACAACTCCGGCCTTCTCGCCTTCCCGCCTGTAAAACCCCGGCGGGGCCTGGGATTGTAGCGAGGGGTGAGGCCTTGCGAACCCCGGGTATCCTGACGCCCGCGGCCAAACCCACCCCAGCGGGGCGGAGGAATCTCCGCTCCGGTCGCCTCTGGCCGCCGCGCGCCGATCACTGACTGGCTCTCTCCCCCTTAACAAGACGATGCTCGCGCGTGCTGCCCCTCACCCTGTGCGGCCCCCAGTGCTCAGCGATCTTGGCGCCATGCACCCAGGCTTCGTGGTAGGCGCTGATTCTTCCGTTATCTCGTCGGTACAACTTGATCATGACATCCTCGCGCGGGCCAACGGCTCCGTAGAAGATGCTCGCCACGCCATCCCGTTGCCGGACCAACAGACCAGTACGCCGACAGACTCACCGCCGAACAGCCTAACCGTCCCTTTCCGACTGCTGATAATCATCTAGCAAGCCTCCGAGAGGTATGCTGTTGGTTCGTGTTCAG
>CAZTQK010000097.1:0-16512 GCA_964615635.1 uncultured Planctomycetales bacterium | reverse complement strand
CGCCCGCCACCACCACATCGACATCATAAGCGACGGGAACGCGTTTGGCCGGTTCGCGCACGTAGTCCGCCGATGGCTGATCAATATGCGTGTCCATACGCTGCATGGCAGCGCATCCGGAAAGCAGCCCGGACGTGATGATGGCAGATGCGATTGAAAGACGGAAGACTCTGCGCATGGTGATTCTCCATGGGGAACATTGGGGTCAACTCTTGACTCTTGATTCCGCTGAAAAACCTCTACTAAATGAAAAGGTCTCAGGATGATTTTTCTCTTTCATCATGCTGTTTTCGCGGTCGTCCGCGGGGACGCAGGGTGATTTCCGGGCCCAAGCGAGCGGCGATTCGTGCCTTCGACCCGTCGGTCCCCAGGGGCATGCCGCGCATGGCCGACTGCCGCACCAACTTCAGTGCCCTATCATCCATCAGGCGGTTCACGTCCGCAACCCAGTTGCGGCGCCAGTTCACCCTTGGCATTTCAGCGTTCGTTTTGCGAACCAGACGCGGGCATTCGCTCGCCTGAAATGGCACGGGTCCACCGGACAGGGTCTGAGCCGACCCCTCAGCTCTCGCTTTCCCATCCGCCGAACACGAGGGCCGGCCCGGACATGCAAGCCGCCAGTGGGACCCGCCGAGTCGGCGAAAGGCGCCAACCAGAAGCGGCACTAGCGCAGGGCGGGTGCAGATGCGGGTACGGGGTCGGCGGGCAGGCTGGACACTTTTCGTGTCGGCCTGTCCAGGACGTCGATTCGAAGCTGTCCCATGTTCAGCCAGACAGAACTGACCATGTCAGCAATGCCGCTGTCACCGGCATCGCTGAGGCTCAGGGCGATGTGGGTCGGGTCGGCTACAGTCTGGCCGAGGGCCGAGTCCAGGTCGACCCACCGGCCGTCGATGAAGAACTGGGTCCAGAGGTGCCCAACGAAGACGCCTTCCTTGCCGGCAAAATGCCTCGTGTAGACGATCCCGGTGACCAGCCGAGTGGGAATGCCCATCGCTCTCCCCAGCGCTGCCAGGAGCACCCCGTGCTCGGTGCAGTCGCCCTCCTTGCTGCGGGCCGTTTCACTGGCGGTGGCAAACCCGACGCTGAGGTTCTTGTCCTCCACATAGTCGCTGACGAACCGACAGAGCTTCTCGGCCAGTTTGAGCGGGGCCTTCTCGTTGTCGGCGGCCTGCTTGGCCAGGTCGGCGACGGCCGGATCCTTGAAATTGACCACGGATGAAGCTGCCAGATACCTCTGCTTCTCTTCCGCCGTCAGGGCCTTGGCCCGCGGGCCTCCCACCCGTTTGGAGTCTGATCCGTCATCGTCCGGTGTTCGGCGAGACACAACCATCTCCAGCGCCGACGCGCTGCGGCGGAGGACTCTCTGCATGTCCGTCTCGGGTATCTCGCTCAGACGAATGTGGTCTGCCTTGTCTTTGAGCGAGATTCGATAGGTGATTCGGTAGGACTTGCTGTCGATCGGTTTGTTTACCGAGATCAACGTGTCTGTCATCAACTCGGTGGGTTCGTTGGGCGAGAGGGCGACGGACTTGCTGGCGGCCACGATCTCGATTGGCAGGTTCATGATTTCCATCTGGCTGCGAACGACATTGCCGTCTTCGGTCATCCAACTGATCGTCTCGATGTCCGACTTCTGGCCCAGCATGTTGCTGATGTGCATGATCTGACGGGTCTTGAACGCCCGGACCTTTCGGCCGAACAGGTCGATCATTTCCGTTTCCATGATCTCGACGTCCATCGGGATCGTGCTGGCCGGAGCGATGCTCGGCTCGTAGGCGCGGATCTGATACTTGTCGCCGGTCTTGAGGGTGCGGCTCATCTGCTCCCTGTAAATAGCCCAACTCATCATCGCGCCTTCGGGCAGATTGTAAACTCTCGGATCGCTTTCCTGGCCGAATTGCGAAGCGGCGATGGTCACCTTTCCGTCGGCAATCGTGCCCCGTGTGGTGGTGCCGCCCGGCAGAGCCCCGAGTCGAATCGTGTTCATGAAACCGAGGTGCTGGCCGTCAAGGGTCTCATCGTTTTGCTGGATCACGCGCACGGCCACCCCCTGGCCAGCCCGGTTCATCTCCAGAACCATGTCGGTGCGGCTGGTAATCACATCACCGCCGGACCTCTGGGCACGTTTCATGGTCATATGAGCGTGGCCGCTCTTCTTGCCCTTGATCATCACCACGTACCACTCGTCGGAAAACGTACCGACCGGCGGATTGTTGATGTCAATTGCGGCGACCGGTCCGGCAACAATGGCAAGAACCATCAGCGTGCGCAGCATTCGCCAGGTATTCATACGGACTCCTCGGCAGAGACCCCGTGGGCCGCGGGCGACTCCCAGTTGCATCCCCCGGCCGAACGGGCTGAGTGTATATCCCAGCGTTGCATACCGCAACGTACGTGTTCAGCGTGCCGGGGTCTGGCTCTTTTTGCCCCAATGCGGTCCGCCGTGCAATCTGGAGCGGTTGGCTCAGCCAGGCGGGGGCTCGGCGGCGCGAAAAAGACGGCAAAAAGTGCCTGACCCGCTGTCTTGCACGCTAAACACGTACGCCGCAACGCTGGGGAATCGTGAATGTGGAATTGAGCGTGAGTCATCCCTTGTCGTTGTCCGTCTGGTTCGCTGCGGGTGCTGTCGCTGTGCAAACCGGCACAGTCGAGAAGCCGCTGGCCTTTGAGGCGAGAATGGACGTGTCTTGCCAGATCCTGTGCAACTGGGGCGTGTACAAGAGGGGCACCCGGCAATGTGACACCACGGAGCAGGCAAGGCTCGGGCGCCGGGCCCGCGAGGCGTCTCGGCAACCGGCCTGTTTGGTGTACGTAAGTCCATGTGCCGACTGTTTTGCCGCCGAGACGCTGGACATGCCCGCCGTCGGTCGATATGATTGAATGCCAGATCGGCGTGAATCGCCGTAAGCACCGCTAGCTCAATTGGATAGAGCATCGGTCTACGGAACCGAAGGTTTCAGGTTCGAATCCTGAGCGGTGTAGTCTCGTGACATCCAGCCAGAGCGACGGGAGCCAATCCTTCTCGACAGCACGAGGATCGGCCCAAGGCAACCGCAGGTAGCCGACCCCGTACCGAATCACTCAAGATGCTTCGCGGAACGGGTCAGCAGCCCCCCGTTCAACCGCCCGCTGAGGATGATGCGCCCGTAGTCGGCAAGGTGACCTGCTGCCAGCCTTCCATGCCAAACCGGATGTCCCGCTCGACGAATTCCCAGATCACGAGCTTCTTACCGTCAAGCAGCGCTGGCTTGCGGCTCAACTCCTGCCTCACGAGTGTCGAGGCTCCGCCGTCGTTGACAATCGAAGCCAGGGGCTGACCGAGTTCGCGAGCCAGGTGGGCGATGAATCCGGCCGACCCGGGTTCATCATGCTCGTAGATCCGCAGGAAGCTGTCGCCCAAGACGAGAATCTCGGCTTCGGGATCGTCGCGGTAGGGCTTTCCGTTGTCCCGCCGTACGACCCGCTGGCATCGCACCTCCTCGGGCTCGAACCGCGCTTCGACCGGCGGGCACTTGAGCATCCGCAGAACGTCTCCCGGCCGAAGCACGCTGACAGGCTCCAGATCGTACGCGGCCGAGGCAGCGGGAGCCCAGCTCAGGTTGCGAATCCTCCGAGCCACGGCCTCGGCCGCCAAGCGGGCACCCTCGTTTGTCCAGTGGGTATCGCGGGCAAGGTACCAGGTTCCGTCCTCAGCGGGCCGGGACGCCGCTCTCGCCTCGGCAAACACATCAAGAAGATCGATCGTCTCCACGCCGGCGGCCGCCAAGTCCTTCAGCACCTCTCGGGTGTGTCCGTGCGCGCGAGGATCGCAGGCTGCGGCTCGCCGGGTCAGCATGTCCGGATACACCGATGGCTTGCCGGGCACAGGCACCACGAGAAGATGAATGCCTCGCCGGGCCAACTGATCTCGAAACGAGACGATGGCCGAGACGGCCACTCGTGGGCCAGTCTGCTTCTCGGAATCATCGAGGCAGCGCTCCGTCAGATAACGGGCATCCGGTTTGTAGAACCACCAGCCCTCGCGGCCGGTCAGGGCCTTTTCCCCGGTATCACCGAATGCGCGGTAGCGAAGATACTGCATGGGCGGACGAACGGCTTGGGCGACAACGGACTGCGTCTCGAGATCCTTCTCGAAAGACCGGAGGTTGGCAACGGTGGGAGCCTGGCGGAACAGGTCGAGCGCCTGCGGGATCTCGCCTTGGCGGATCTCATTGATCGCTTGGAACGGCACTACGACTGAGATCACGGCCAGGAAGCCGATCGTCAGCAAGTAGTATTGTCCGCGTCCCACCATCATGTCGTCGCTCCTAAAACTGAAAGTACAGGAACGGATTGAATGCCTGTGTAAACATCGTCGCCAGCGCGATGCAGAACAAGGCAACCAGCGCCAGCGACCGAACCCACGTCAACTTGTTGACCCAGTCCATGGCCTGGACCGGGCCGAAAGCCAGAACCGCACACAGACCCATCTCCAGCAGGCGGCCAGGACCGTAGAGTTCACCCGCCAGCAGGATCGATTGACCCGATGCATCACCGGCGCCGAACATTGTCGCAAGGTATGCCGCAGCCCCGGAAATCGTGTCTGATCGGAACAGTACCCAGGAGAGCAGCACCAGGACAAAGGTCGCGCCGACCCGCAGAGGCCGTGGAACGGCGGCATAGATGCTCTTTTTGCCCAGCATTCGCTCGAACGCCAACATGCCGCCGTGAAACGCGCCCCATGCCACGAAGGTCCAGTTTGCCCCGTGCCAGAGCCCGCCGAGAAGCATCACCACCGCCAGATTGAGGTACGTCCGCCGTGGCCCCAAGCGATTGCCGCCGAGCGGAATGTAAAGATAGTCCCGGAGAAAAGTCGAGAGTGAGATGTGCCATCGCCGCCAGAAATCGGTGATGCTCTCCGCTCGGTAAGGAGCGTCGAAGTTCTTCGGAAACTCGAATCCGAGCATGCGGCCCAAGCCGATAGCCATATCTGAGTACCCTGCGAAGTCGAAATAGATCTGGAACGCGTACGCGATCACTCCGAACCAGGCGTCCATGGCGCACGGGGCCTCGGCCGCGAAAACGGTGTCGGCCAGGCTGCCCATCGGATTGGCCAGCATGATCTTCTTGGCAAAGCCCAGAATGAACAAGGCCGCCCCGCAGGAGAACTTCTCCAGGGTGTGACGACGCTCGACGAGTTGACCCGCAATCGTGTTGTAACGGACGATCGGGCCGGCAATGAGCTGTGGAAACAGCGCGATGTAGCAGGCGAAATCCCAGAACGACTTGACCGGCGGTGCGACTCCGCGGTAGACGTCAATTGGATAGCTCAGGTTCTGAAAAATGTAAAAGGAGATGCCGATCGGCAGGGTAATCTTGAGCATGGGCAGCGCCTGGGCACCGACCAGCGTGATGAGCCGATTGAGATTCTCCTCTGCAAACATGAAGTACTTGAAGAAACCGAGAAGGCCAAGACTGGCAACAGCGGCCATGGCAAGGGCCGCCCTGGCCCTGGCGCGGTCCTGACCGGCGTTGGCGATGAGTCGTCCGCACAGGAAGTTGATGAGCGTGGCGGCGAGCATCAGGAGTATGAACCATGGCTGCCACCATCCGTAGAACGCGTAGCTCGCCAAGAGGAGCATAAAGTTGCGCTTGCCGGGGAGGAGATAGTAGATCAGCAGAACGGCCGGGAGAAAGTAGAAGACGAAAACATACGAGGTGAAAACCATCGCGACTACCTAACCACGCGATTTGTCCACACGGCCCAGTAGAGGGGGCTGTTGTCCTCTCCGTGATACTTGTTGATGATGGGTCCCATGTAGTAGTCGTCCAGGGGTGTCTCCAGGGCCATGCGGTGAACCTCGCCGGCGGCGAACTTCTTGAGATTTCCGCCGATCTCGCCGGACCTGGCGTCGGCCGCCTGCTCTCGGGGCTTGAGCGGGTTGTACTGAGCCACGAGAACCGTGTCGCCGTCGACTTTGCCGCGATGAGTTTCCAGCACGCGGTACTTGAGAATGTAGACGTAGTCGTATAGGTCGTTGGGTGGGAAGGTGCCCCGGATCTCCACAAGTTGAGCGGTGACCTCAACGCTGCCCAGCTTCGTCACCTTGGCGTCTGTTCCCGGGTCCTTCTTCTGGCGGCAGGCGGGACAACACATCATCAACAGGAGGGCGCCCGCGATCACCGCACGATCAGATCTGGCCATGGTCTGCCTTTCTCACACCTCGTCGCTACTTCGCGATTCCTACATGCGCGTACGTCCAGTTCGGCTCCCAGCCGACCGGAAGAGGCAGCACCGGCCCCCCTTTCGTATCGGGGTGCAATTTGCGGAGATCCTTGCTCTCACCGGTGATCATGGGGGTATCCGCAAACCGGATCAGGTACATCGGAGCGCCGTTCTTTTCCGAGCCGCCGCCGTCTTCTGATGAGGCTGTCAGAAGAACGTATTTGCCGTCCGGCGAGGTCGCTCCCCCGTAGATGTGCAGTCCATCCTGGCCGTAGATCAGCTTGCGGTTCGATCCATCGCCGTCCGCCATCCACAGTTGGGTCCAGCCGTAACCCTCCTGGCCTTTCGGGCGATGCGAGAAGATCAGCCGCTTCGAATCAGGGAACCAGTCGGGCGTGCAGTTCTGGTATGAGTTCACGGCGTTGATCTCGCCGGTGTCCGCGTTCATCCTGGCAACCGTCCACTGCTCCCCGAGGAAGTTGGACACCCCGCAAAACCATTTGCCATCCGGCGACCAGAAGAGCTGTTGGTACATGCCCTTCCTGGGCATTTCGCGAACCGTCTTCTTCGTGGCCAGATCGACCATGTGGATGCCCTTCTTCGTCAGGCACGCAACCTGTTTGCCATCCGGCGACCACGAAGCCCAGGTGTATTCACCCTCTTTGCCGACAACGGTTCGATTGGAGCCGTCGGCGTCGGCAATCACAAGTTCGCCCTGGAATCCCCACTGGTCATGCGAGATCTTTGTTCCCTTGCTGGTGCGGCGGTAGAGCATCTGCTTGCCGTCGGGGCTGAACCGCGGGGCTCCTTCCGAATAGTCAGGCGTACTGGTGATGTTCTTGACGCCTATGCCATCGGGTCGACAGAGAAACAAGTCCCAGTCTCCCTTTGAGCTGCGGGCGCCGTAAACGATCCAACCCTTGTCATGCACTTCCGCGGCCAGGGTGGATGACTGCGAATCCGAGCGGGTCGCCGGCCCATCGCCTGCCGCGAATGAACTGATGCAGCCGACCAGTAACACAACGTGCCGAATCACATCGTGAACCACTGTTTCTCCGCTCCTTCCCGTATTCTCAGTTCATCGCTCGTGGGGGGATCCTGAAACCGTGAGCTTACCGCAGGCTCGGCCTGAGGACAAATTCACTTTTGGCCGGCGGGCTTCGCCGGAACTGAGGCCGGTATGGATTTGCCTGGCGGCGCGGCGCCGAGGCTGCCCATGACCACGAATGGTGCCTTGGAGACGCCGCCGTGCCAGAGATCGTACTTTGGATCGGCGTGGCGTTTGAAGAACGACTCCAGCCGCTGCTCCAACTGTCGTTGCACAGCAGCCTGCTCGGGTTTGCCGATCAGGTTGTTCTTCTCGCCGGGGTCGCTCGCTAGGTCGTAGAGTTCATCAGGCCCGTTCGGAAACCGGAGCGTGAGCTTCCATCGATCCGCACGGATCATGCGGGAGTTCTCGTACTCATAGAAGACCTCGTTGTTCCATGGGGCCTTGTCGCTGCGAAGCACGGGGGAGTAGTCACGCCCCGGAGACTCAGGAGACTTGGCCATGCGATCGGCCAGCCCGAGGTAGCTCAGCAGCGTCGGCACAAAGTCATAATTGGACACCAGGATGTCGCTGGTTCCGCCGGCCGGGATGCGTTTCGGCTGGCGCCAGATCAGGGGGATGTGCAATGCCGAATCGAAGGTGTGCAGGGGACGGCCGTGGTCGGCCATTCCCCACACGCCGTTGTGCCCGCCGGCCAGACCCTGGTCAGCGGCAAACACGACCAACGTGTTCTCGTCCAGCCCCAGCCGTTTGAGGGTCGCCATGACCTCGCCCACGCCGTCATCAACCCCGCTGACCTCCGCGCTGTATCGGCGCATGGCAGTGAGATTACCGACGAACTGGCGGTTTGACCTGAGCCACGCATGGACAGGCTCACGGGGGAAACAGGGCAACTCCTTGTCAGCATAGTAGGAGACATGGCGGTTGCGGCCGGGTTGGTTCAACCAACTGCCCAGCCCGTAGGGCCCATTGTACGGCAGGTAGAGAAAGAATAGCCGGTCCTTGTTCTGTTCGATGAACCGGGCGGCATGTCGCGTCCAGAAGTCGGTGAGGTAGGTCGGCTCCTTGCGGACTGCACCGTTCTCGATGACGTCGGCGTCGTAGAACGTCGACGTATGACCTCCGGGCTTGGTGACCCAGTATGTGAATCCATCCTGCGGATACAGGCAGTCGCCCAGGTGCCACTTGCCTGCCAGGCCGCACGTGTAGCCGGCCTCGCCGAGAATCTTGGGGAGCGTGCGGAACTCGCTCAGCGTGTAATAAGCACTGGGCCCCGACAGAGATCCGGTGCCCAGGTACGAGTGTACGCCGTGTTGCGAGGGCATCAGACCCGTCAGGTACGTGGCCCGGGTCGGCGAGCACACGGCGTTGGAGCTGAAGCAGCGGCTAAAGCGCATGCCCTCGGCCGCCAGCCGGTCGATATTGGGTGTGCGGATGTCCTTATTACCGTAGCAGCCCAGCGTCCAGGCACTGTGATTGTCCGTCAGGATGAAGATGACATTAGGCCGACGACCGGCGTCCGTGGCAAATGTCTCGCTGCCCGTCAACAGGACGCCGCACATGACCACTTGAGTGAGTGTTCGCATCCGTATCCGCCCTCTTGCTCTTCGCGTTGTCGTCAAGACCGCAACCGGCCAGATCGTTTACGGTTATACGTGATTCTAAGCTACCCGGGGCTGTTGTGCAGCCTCAGCCTGTCAGGTCCTCGTTTCTGAGAACGGAGTCCTCAATAGAGACATGATACACTGCAAGAGCCGTCCGCCGAACCACCCTTGCGCGATTCACTCATTGAACTCGCGGGGGCGACTGACCGAGGAGCAAAAAGCCGTCTCGTCGCTCAGAGCCGAGCGGTGCTCTCCCGGCACACGGTCGAGAAACAGAACGAAATCGAGCTGCTGGTCGGGTGTGCCGCGCTGCCTGGCGAACTTGCGCGCGATTTCCAGGGCCGGAAGCGTGTCGCGGCCCATGACCCTCACCAACTCGAAATGGATCAGCCCTTCGTATGCCCGGTAGACCAGCTCCGTGCAGACCAGCTTGTCCGCCGAAAAGAAATCGAACTCGAAATCATATGGCTTCCCCACGTGAGCGAAGGCCTTGGCGATGGCTCGTGCTTTCTGGGCGTCGTCCAGCCGTGGACGCAGGACGGCGACGTAATCGGCGTGCAGGGACTCGGTCAACGAGTTGACAATCACTCCCTCGCTCACGGATTCGATGACGGTGTGAGGTTGGCCGTCCGCGGCCGGCGCCAGGTAGTCGGCGGCGTCTTCTCGGATTGTGGGATCGTCGCTCGTGTACGCGTTCCCTTCGCGCCGGATCAACCCGAGGCGTTCAAGATCGTCGGCTCCTCCCACATACAGGGCGGCGTGCGGCCAGAAACCGGGAAGAAAGGCGTTGGACAGGAACCAGTTTCGCCGCTCCAGCAGGATATCGCCCGGCCGCAGTTGTCCTTGCACGGCCAGGATCTGTTCCGGGCGGATCAGCGGCTCCCACTCGGCCAGGCGCGTATCTCCGATCCAAGTCGAGACGACCGACTGCACCGCATACGCCGGCGTGTAGCTGTCCTGGCGAACGCGGGCAAGGATCTGCTCGAACCGTGCCCCGGCGCGTTCCATGGCGCTCTGACGGATCTGCGCGGCCGAGCGATCGATCAACCCCTCGAGCCATCCCCAATCTTCTCGCGGCCACACGTTTGCGGATACCCAGGTCTCACGATGGGTCTGGAAATAGGCCCCCATTTCCGCCAGGGCCTGGGCGTTTCGGCCGCTTGAGACGCTCTCGCGGATACGGTCCAGCATCCCGGCCGGGATCCCTGCCGTCGGATCGGCCTCGTTGAGCTTGCGACGGGCGGGCTGATCGTCGCTATAGAGAGAGACAAACCGAAGATCGGCGTCGAAGACGCTTGCCCCGGCCGCATAGCCCAACAGCATGCAACGAGCGCGAGGCCCCGGGTCGCGCACGGACTGAAAACCGGCATACGTCGCGACCATTCGCAGCAACGCCGCCCTGCAGCTGAGATAGCTCATGAATTGCGATCGCAACTGATCGTCCTCATCCGGGGTGAAGTATTCCCGGTTGTCAGCGGCACGCCGCTCGCGCAACTGCGATTGGAGCACCGATCCCTTGCCCGCCAACTCGTCCAGTCCCGTGACGACAATCCTGAGTCGCCCCAAATCACTGTGTGTTTGTGACTCCAGCTCATCAGGGCTCAGGTGGGCCAGGGCCGAGGGCAACGCCTCAAACAACGGGGGAGGCGGCGCCGTCACTCGCCCGGCATAGAACGCAACCAGCACAAGGATGACCTGCGAGACCAGAATCCATCCGACCTTGACCGTCCGTGGCACGCGTTTGGCCGACAGGCGGATGCCTCGCAGCCACAGGACAGAAGAACCCAGGGTCGCCAGTCCGGCCGGCACGATGGTCATCCAGATGTGCAGCGGAGCGACATCGGCGAGGAGGTGCCTGCGCAGCCCCATTGCTGCCAAGAGCAGGGAGGTCAGCAACGCGCAGGCAACCGTTGCGCGCACGAGCGCCCGGCGATCCGGCGGGGCCGCCATTCGCAGCCAGATGATGTGCGTTGAATGACAGGCCGCGATCATGGACAGCCACCAGATCCGCCAGATGAGCGGGTGGGTCTTCCAAGACGTCCAGACCATCACCAGATAGCACGCCTGGGACAAAACGATCGTTGCCACGCTGATTGTCGCGACCCAGGGATATCGCGAAGCGCCCTTGGCCTGAAGACAGGCCAGCCAGCCGCCGATGGCCAGACCGACCAGTGTAAGGACGATTTGCCAGCGGGGATCGTGCAGCGATTGAAGACGATCCCAGCGAAGGATTACGCCCGCAACAACCATGACACCGAGCAATGTCAGGCAGAGACGGACGAAGAACCGCAAAACGCGACAGGCCGCAGTTGGACCGGACACCAAGGTCATTCGATCCTCACTCTTCAGGAGGAAACCGAAACGACATAGTATCCAGCAGGTTCGAACCACTCAACGCCGAAGCATGCAACGCCGCTGAGGTCAACCCCATGGCAACCGCACCCAAGCCTGAACATCGCGAAAACGGATCGCGTTATCGGCAGCGACGCCGCGGAAGCAGGAGCAAGGCCGTCAATGACAGGGCCAGCGACTCGACCATCCCGGCTCCACAACGGGCAACAACCGGAGTTGCGGTGTTGCCATCGTCGGGGGGTGTTTGATCGTCGCCGGGCTCGGCCGTGCCGCCGTCGTCAGGAGGTTCAGTCCCTCCATCATCCGGAGGCTCAGTGCCGCCATCGTCGGGCGGAGTGGTTCCGCCGTCGCCGGGAGTGGAGCTGCTGCTGACTGTTATGGTGAAATCGGGGCCAGCGTTGGCATCGACATCGATATAGGTGTCATCCCCCACGGCAATCCCGGTGACGTTCAGTGTATAGGTGCCGGCTGGGGCGGCGGCGTCGACGGTCAGGTGAACGGTTGCCAGTACGGTCACGATTGTCGGGCCAATGGAGTCACCGATCGGTAATGAGCCGATCGGGTCCGGGCCGACCGGGTCAAGCCCCACGGGGTTGATCGGTAGACCAAGCGATGCGCTCCAATCCGTGGTATTGTAGGTCCCGCTAGTGATATCGAGGACGTTCGCCGTTCCAGCCGCAAGTTGTGCCTGGGCCGCGGTGACAGCGATATCCTGGATGTCCAGGCGCATGTCCACGCTGAAAGTGCCGCCGGGGGCAACGGTCACGGATGTGCCACTTCCTCCCGCCGTCACCACGGACACCGTCACACCGCCTGAGGCCGCTGCAGTCCAAGTCAGTAGCAGCACGGTAGCCGACCATCCCGCCAAACGGTTTTTCATGATTGCCTCCCCATCCCAACACTCCGGTCAGTTATTGGACAACGCCCGGGCGCTTCGCCAGCTTGCTGGAACCGCTCGCCGCCCAATTGAGGCGGTTTTGCGGACAACCGACGCGCACCCAACGGCTACATCGTCGCAACGCTTCTTCGTATTGAGATTGCAGGGGAGTCTTGTCGGACGATCGTGCAACAATCCGGCAAATCGCGGCCCAGAGGGCCGGAAATGCAGCGTCCGAGTAGGGCGGTGGGGGGTCGGCAGGTCCTCCCGAGCAGGGATCGCGCGTCACACGGCAAACGCTTCATCCAGCGTCTTGAAGACGCCGAGCAGTCGAGTCACCTGGGCCAGATTGAGCAGTTCGAGGATTCTCGGCTGAGGCCCGACCAGTTGAATCTCGCAATCGTGAAGGCGAGATCGCAGATGCGCCGCGATGATGGCTCCCAATCCCACTGAACTCATGAAGTCGAGGTCAGACAGATCAAGGACCAGACGCTTGATCGGGAGATCGAGCAGCTCGTAGAGGCGATCTTGCAGGTTACCCGAGACATCCATGTTGGCCGACCCGGACAGCTTTGCGATGGCACAATCACGCCGTTGTTCGACTGTGATCCTGAACGCTTCACTGGGTGCAGGAAGGCTCGACATCAGAGTTTCTCCTTGACCAGTTGAACCTCGTTCCCGTCATCGCTGTAGGTCACCTCATCGAGATAAGCCCGCATGAGCATGATGCCGCGTCCGCACGGCAGGCACACTCGGTCGGGCGCGGTCGGGTCCGGCACCCGGGCCGGATCGAAACCGGGGCCTTCATCGCGAACGCGCACAACCACCCGCTGCGGGCCAATGTCATAGCTCACGATGATTCTTTTGGTCTCGTCACCGCGATTCCCGTGCTTGAAGGCGTTGACCATTGCCTCCTCGAGCGCCAGGCGGATGCCGAAAACGCAGCGAGGCGCATAACCCATGGCCTCTACCTGTCGGATGATGCGTTCTTCGACCTTCCTCGCTGCGGCGAGGTTGTTCGGAATGATCACTCTGAAAGGCAGTGCCTCGGAATTCGACGGCATGTCGGCTGTGCCCCGCTTCAAGTCACGACCTTGATCGCTTCCTCCACTCCGTTTTCGATCCGGAATAGCTTGTTGAGTCGGGTGATCTTAAAGACCTCGAAGATCGGCGGGCGAATGCCGGCCAAGGCCAGTTGCCCGCCCCGCTGGTCCACCTGCCGACTCAGATTGATCAGTTCGCTCAATGCCCGACTGGACAAATACTCGACCGCGGCGAAGTCCAGCACCATTCTCGGGGCACGTTCGCCCAGGGCCATCTCCTGCAGTCGCTCACCGATCCGCTGGATCTGCAGCTCGTCGATGATCTTGCGGTCACGGAATCGGACCAGGATCACTCCCTGTTCCCTGGTCACGGCAAGTTCGTCCACGGTGTCAGGCATCTCCATAAGCTCCCGGATCGGCCAGAGTAACGGGCGACCTTCACTGAACTCTGGATTAGAGTCGGCCCCCGCCTGAATGTCAACGTGTCGTATCCCTCTTGTTAGTATGGACTTCGAGAGGATGCGTGGGAGGCGACTTCCCCGTGCGGGGCCGCCGCCAAGTCTGCTCTGGAACCGGTCGACCGCTCGTTTCGGCAAACACAGTCGCAGGAGTCTGGTCTCGGGGCGTTCAAATTCCTATCATAGGGCGTACATGCTCGCGCACGCCTGTCAGATGGTTCAGGCAGGCTGCCGGAGGGTTGTCTCGCTGGGGTATCGTGTGCTGCGTCCGCGGATTATTCTCGGGGCGTTCGTTGCCTTCCTTGTGATTGGGGCCACACCGGCACTGGCCTGGGGGCCGGCGACGCATATGAAACTGGGGGGCGACCTTCTGGGCCAGCTTGGCCTGCTTCCCGCTGCCGTCGCGGCCCTGCTCGCCAGGTATGGTCGCGATTATCTCTTCGGCAACCTGGCCGCGGACATGGTGATCGCCAAGCGACTGAGCCGGATCAGGCAGTTCTGCCATCATTGGGCAACGGGCTTCGCCATTCTCGAGGACGCCACGACCGATGCCAGCCGAGCGTTCGCACTGGGCTATCTCTCGCATCTGGCGGCCGACACGGTTGCCCATAACAAGTTCATTCCTCGCCAGATGACGCTGACGCGATCAACACTTTCGTTTGGCCATCTTTACTGGGAGCTTCGTGCCGACTCGACGATCGGCCCGCATCATTGGGGGGAGCTTCGGCTGGTTCTCGGTGAGGTTTTTGCCGAGCATGAGCAGAGCCTGCACTCCCGATTCACCGACACCTTCCTGCCCTTTTCGGTCAACTGGCGACTTTTCTATCGACTGAACCACTTCATGAGTCGGCGTCTGTGGCGGCGTGCGCTGGACCGGATGTATGACATGTCCCGATGGAGTCTGTCGGACCAGTTGATGCGGGAATACCGAACGGAGTGTCTGCACCGAATGATTGACGTCGTGTCCAACCAGAAGGACGCGGCCGTGCTCCACGAGGACCCGAACGGGAACATCGCCCTGGCCTATAGCAAGGCCCAACGCCGCCAGCTCCGCCAGATGGCCCGTTGTGGGCTCATCACGCCGCACATCATGTATGAGGCGGCCGTCGGCCATGCGCCTGTGGGAACCGCCGGCGTCCAGCGCCGAGTAGTGGAGCGGTAGTGGAGCGGCCCGGCTTGCGGCCGGCCGGAGCGTTTCAATGTCCCATGACAGCAGCCGGCGGCATGCGTACCGGTCATTGCGAGATCCTGTCGGGAGGCGATTAATGGAAAGACACGCACGGTTTGCGGGAGTGATTGGCGTCCTGTTTACGTGCGCCGGATCGTCGGCGCAAGAACGGCTCGACCGAGGTCTGGTGGCGCTGAAAACAGCCGAGGGAGAAGTCTATGTCGGATGGCGACTATGGGCCGACGATCCGAAAGACATCGCGTTCAATGTCTATCGGAAAGCCGGTGACGGCCAAGCCGCGGAAAGTCTGACGACCGAGCCGATCAGTCACTGCACCAACTGTGTTGACCAGAGCCCTGTGCCCGATGCGGAGTACTTCATAAGAACGGTCCGGGCAGGCAAGGAGGGCGAGGCCTCTCCCGTCGTTGGCGTGACAGACGCCTCCGCCAAAGCCACCTGTGTCCGCGTCAAACTGCAAGGCGACTATGGTTTCCAGAAATGTGCTTTGGCCGACCTTGACGGCGACGGGCGGCTGGACTACGTCATCAAGCAGCCGGACTTCAATACCGATCCGTACCAGCACCCCGGTTACTGGAAGAAGAGCGAAGACACTTATAAGATCGAAGCCTACAACCACGACGGACGGTTCATGTGGCGATATGACATGGGCTGGTCGATCGAGGCAGGCGTGTGGTATTCCCCTTACATTGTTTACGACCTCGACGGTGACGGCAAGGCGGAGGTTTACGCCAAGGCGGGCGAGGGCGACCCCCGCGACGAGAAAGGACTGGTCACCGGCGGCCCGGAGTGGCTGGTCAGGATCGACGGGCTGACCGGAAAAGTCACCCGCAGACTGCCCTGGCCGGACCGCAGCGGATATGCCAGCTACAACTACTGGAGCCGCAACATGCTGGCCGTGGCCTATCTTGACGGGAAGCGTCCGTCGCTGATCGTGCAGCGCGGCACGTACGACGTCATTAAGGTCGAGGCCTACGACCCGGACCTGAAGCTTATCTGGCGATGGGACTCGCGCAGCGAAAAACAAAGGTACAACGCCAGCGGCTCTCACGGCACGCGTGCCGCAGACGTTGACGGCGACGGAAGAGATGAGCTGGTCCTCGGCTCGTCGGTCCTCGACGACAACGGCCAGGGTCTGTGGGTCAACCCGATGAGCCACCCCAGGAGCTCCCACCCCGACGTCTGTAGCGTCGGCGATATCGATCCGGACCACCCCGGCCTCGAGATCTTCTACGGATACGAAGTTGACCAGCCCAAGCATGGTGTCTGCCTGGTTGATGCGGCCACTGGGCGTAATCTGTGGGGGTTCGACGGCCCGACCTACCACGTGCACGGGTTCGGAATGGTCGCCGATATCATCGCCGGGCATCCGGGTCAGGAGTGCTACGCGGGCGAGAAGGATCACGGCCAGTACTTCCTTTACACCGCCAAGGGCGAACGGATCGGCAGCGAGAAGATCGACAGCCTCTCTCCGCGTGCCATCTGGTGGGACAGCGATGCTCAGAAAGAGCTGATTTTGGCCGGCAAGATCCAGCAGTATCGCGGGCAAATCTATGAGTCTATTACAGGCTCTGTGGTGGCCATCGCCG
Source organism: uncultured Planctomycetales bacterium (assembly GCA_964615635.1). Taxonomy (GTDB): domain Bacteria; phylum Planctomycetota; class Phycisphaerae; order UBA1845; family PWPN01; genus JAUCQB01. Next base: position 147 of record CAZTQK010000097.1, on the reverse strand, counting down.
ATTGCCTCGGCGACTGGCGGGAAGAGATCCTCACGAGCGTGCCGGGCGAGCTGCGAATCTACACCACCACAATCCCGACCGATACCCGCCGCGCTTGTCTGATGCAGGACCGCCAGTACAGACTCGGTGTGGCCGCCGTCTCGATGG
>CAZTQK010000096.1:0-16700 GCA_964615635.1 uncultured Planctomycetales bacterium | reverse complement strand
GAGTCGGGGCGTCGGCGGGGCGACCACCCCGGGAACCTCACCCCTCAACGCCACCCGCCCCGCCGACCTGCCGGCCCCCGACTCGCCGCCCTTCCCCTCCGTCCGAGACGCTCCATGCCCCAACACCCCCGGCATCACAACCCCCTCGAACCCAAAGCAAGGACTCAACCAGTCGCTAATACCTAACAAAATACGAACAAAATGTACCTCACGTCTCACTGCGAGTCAACAAAAAATAGCAATTATTTACAATAGGGTTAGCGAAGTCTTCGTAAGTGTTTTTGTTTTAGCTTGTTATGGGATATGGGCAGCAATCAGATCTGACCGGATCTCTGACGCTCTGCGGCTGGGGTACACCTTCGGCTATACGAGATCATTCTCTGAGGCCCGAGCGGCAGGGGCAGCCAATCAGCACGGATCAATGTTTGGCGAGGTTAGACCTGCCAAAGGACCGCTAATCCTGAGTCTGTCACGCCAGCCAATGCTGGAGTGATTCAGCGAGAGCTGCGGCGGTTGTTGTCGTGTCGGATGATGTTGGCGTGATGGCCTCAAAAAAAGCCTGGACCAGACCGACCGCAAGGTTCTCCAGGCCATTGTAGAAGGCGATTGTGACTGATTCCCTGCAACCTGCGAAAGGCCCCAGCAGGCTCGCCCCGACAGCCAGCACCCCCATCCATCTCCCGATGCTTCGCCTTTTCACGTTCCGCATGATTGAAGGCCCCTTTATTTGACGCCCTGTCGGTGCCGACTGCTCGGGCGAGCCGAGGCCGTCTCCACCGGCATCGTCGTCGGCCACTTTAACGCCCGGACCCGCTGTTTCAAGTCGTCCATCGAGAACCATCTGCCCGGGCAATCAGTCGCGTCCACGTCCCTGTGGCCAATAATGCGATCCTCAGGTATCCGGCAAAGCTTCATCAAGAACTTTACCAGTTCGGCAGTCGCAGCCATCTGGGCGGCACTTGGCCGAACCTCGTCGAAATTGCCGACCAGGACGATTCCGATGCCATGCTCATTGTAATACGTCGGCTGCACCCCAACCTTGCGTGCCAGCTTCGGGCTCAGCCGCGTGTGTGCACCCTCTTCCTGTACCTTCCACCGGGGCGATGGCTCGATGAAACCGGCCGGTGTCCGCGTGCCGTTGCCGATCACGAAATGATACCCACAGCCGTCCCAGCCATTGTTGCGATGCCATCGCTCAATCTCCCGCATCGAACCATACGGCGTTGCGGTGTGGTGGATCACGATGAACCCCCAAGCCTCATAAAGTGGACTATCCGGGTACCAGGGCTTGGTCGGATCCGGCTCCTGCTCGGCGGGCATTGTCGTCGGTGTCACCGGGCGCTCGTCGTGCACGTAGGGAATGTAGTAGGGTGGGGGCAGTGGCGAAATGACCACCGACTTGCCGGCCGGCTCCACGCAACCGCACAAGAACGCGGCTCCCATCCCCAGAACAAGACACCATCTGATCATGCCGGCCCTCGGCCCCCCTCTTGCCTCTTTATCCTCCCCCGACGTAAACCATGTCCACCGCAGGCCATATCGGTTCATTCAGGCGCGCCCCTTAGCCCTAAGGCCGGTGACGCTGGAGCCCCTGCGGAGTGGCGATAAGCTTCCGAGATCACGGAAGACAGGTTCAGCCTCGCCATCTGTTACCCCGATTAGATGGCTTTATCGGTCGTGGTACCAGATGTGAGAACCAGACGGGCAGGGCGAAATTGGGGGCTTCATCTGACTGGCCTGTGGGTGCCTGCCGCTATTGCCTCCCCGCCCACCAGCCGGCGGCTATCGGACTACTGAACCTGCCGGATGTCGAAAACCGCCCCGCAATCGGGGTGCGGACACCGGCAACTCATGGCTTCGTCACAAGTGACGCCGGCAGCCGCTGCATCGCGAACCGCCAGTACCGCCTCCATCACTGCCGCGCAAGCCTCCACGCACATTCCGCTCGGCGTGACCTCCGTGAACATGAATCGTTCACCCTGTTTCATCCCCGCACGGCAAACGCCTTTCCGCGGTGCTCGCACCACCACGACCTCGATGCCCCCGGTGGCCGGTTTTCCAGGGTTCGCCGTCGCGTGTGCTGCTTTCGACCCGGCCTGACGGCCGGTTGGCGGCCCCTTCTCGAACAAGCCCTCCGCACCCCCTGCGGGCAGGTCCAAATCAGCTTGCTCGGCCAAGTTGAGTCGGTCGCGTGCCAGCACTGTCCTGCCGGCGTCCATAGCTTGGTTGGCGAGTTTGTCCGCAAACCGGTTTTGTTCCCGCGGAACGTGCCGGACTTCCCAGCGCTCAAAGCCTCTCAGCAGCTTTCGAGCTTCCGCATACAGCGGGTACAGCTCGGCCGATTTGACGCGATAGATGCCGTTGATTTGATGTGCCAGTAACTCGCTGTCGGTCAATACCAGAATGTCGTCGGCCCCGATGGCCCGCAACACCTTCAAAGCCTGCAGAAGCCCGGCGTACTCGGCCTGGTTGTTGGTCTTGCGCCCGAGAGAGAACCCGGCACCGAAAACCTCTTTGCCCTTGTCATCGTCGATGGAAACGCCCGCGCCCGCCGGGCCCGGATTGCCGCGTGAGCCGCCGTCAATGTGCGCCGTCCAGGTCATGAAACAAGGCCGCCCCGCCTACCGGGCCGCCACCCCTGCTGACGAATCGAGGTACAGAATCCGCGAACAGATATGGCAGACCTGTACGTCGTCGCGCGATTGGAGTGCGTTGATCGTCTCCAGCGTGATCGACATGTTGCAGCCCGAGCAAATGTACTCGGCGCGTCGGGGATGTGTCTGCTCGACCTGTGCCATTGCCTCGCCGTCGTGCTTGTCGCGAGCCCTCTCAAACGTCTTCAGGGCTTCGGGAGGCACACCGTCGGCGGCCAAGTCGCGCTGAGCCTCCAATTCCTTGATCTGGGCCGACAGCTTGGCTTCGAGCTCGGCCACCGACTTCTGCGTTTCGCCCATGCGAGCCTTTTCTTTGTCCAGAGTGGCCCGGCTCTCGGCCTCCCGCTTCTTGAGATCATCCACCTTGCCCATCGCGGCGAGAACCTTGTCCTCGATCTTGAGAGCATCGGCCTTGTCGGTATTCAGTTGAGTCAGAACCGCGGCGTATTCCTTGTTCGTCTTGGTCTGGTTCAGCCGTTCGCGGAGTCGCTTGATGTGCTCTTCCTGGGCCCTGCGGTCCAGTTCGAGGCGATCAGACTCGGCCTGGGCCTGCCGGATCAGTTCGTGTGTGTCAGCAATTTGTCTTTCCAGCGAGGCCAATCGTCGCTGATGTGCCTGGACGGAACGTCGTTTCGCTTCAATTTGCCCGCGGACCGAGCGGAGTTGAGTCTCTATACGCTGAAGACGCTGCAAGGCCTCGAGGGTCGCGCCCATTCGTGTGTTCCGATCTGCCGGCACATGACCGGCCGTATAGGGTTGTCAAGCAATGCTGTCCCCGCGTCGCCCGACGGGCCGGGCCCGCATAGCGGCACCGGGCAAGCCGCCGGCTGGCGGCGGATCTCACATTATCCCCCCTCTGGCGGGGTGATTCAACCCCCCCCGCTTGTAGAGCCTTTCGGCCCGCAGTATCCTGTCATCACCATGGAGACGCGTCCCCAATTGACCCTGGAAGATCTGCGCGCGTTCAAGCGAACCGGCAAGAAATTCAGCGTGCTGACCTGCTACGATGCCGCTATCGCCCGGCTGATGCAGGAGGCGGGCGTCGAGGTGCTCCTGGTTGGCGATACCGCCGCAGAAGTCGTCTTGGGCCTGCCGTCGACACGCGAGATTTCCCCCGAGTTCCTGCTGACGCTGACCGCCGCCGTTCGGCGCGGGGCACCCAACGCGCTTGTCATGGCCGACCTGCCGCTCGCCTGCCGTGTCGAGAGTGACCCAAATGCCACAGCCCAGTGGGCTCGACGGTTTCATGTGGAGACGGGCAGCGACGCGGTCAAAATCGAGGTCACCGGCCGCGATGCGCGACTGGTCGAGATCGCCACCCATGGCGGCACCCCGGTTGTTGCCCATCTGGGCCTGCTGCCCCAACGCATCGGCCCGCAGGAGGGTTATCGAGCTCAGGGTCGCGATGCCGACAGCGCCGCGCAACTCATCAGCGATGCCAGACGCCTCGAAGAAGCCGGTGCCTGCATGCTGCTGCTCGAAGCGGTCGCCGGAGAGGTCGCCGGGGAGATCGCCTCACGGACCCGCCTCCCGGTCATCGGCTGCGTCTCCGGCCCCGGATGCGACGGTACCGTCGTCGTGCTCCATGACCTGCTCGGGCTCAGCATGGGCCACCCGCCCCGCGGATCGAAGCAGTATGAGAATGTCGCTGCAGTCCTGACACGGGTCTTCACGTCCTATGTCGAGGACATTCATGCGGGTCGTTTCCCGACGCAGGCCGACGTTCCGCACATGAAAGCCGGCGAACTGGAGAAGCTGCACGCCGTTCGCGGAGAAGCATGATGCGCCTGTCAATCATCGCTCCCTGCTACAACGAGGCAGACAACATCGCCGAACTGAGGCGACAACTCGAAGGGGTTGCCGGTCAACTCACGGCCGACCCTGAATACGGACTCGATGATGTTGAGTTTGTTTTCGTGGATGACGGCAGCCGTGACGCGACCCTCGACCAGCTCAAAGCCTGGGCCGGCGAAGACCCGCGAGTCCGGGTCGTCGCGCTGTCCCGGAACTTCGGCCACCAGGCGGCCCTCTCGGCCGGCATCGATCATGCCACCGGTGACGCAGTCGTGGTCATGGACGCCGACCTCCAGCACCCTCCGGAGCTCATCCTCGAGTTCGTACGGAAGTGGAAGGCAGGCTATGACCTGGTCTACGCCTACCGCGAAGGCGTCAAGCCCCGTGTCGGGTACAGGTTGATCAATACCCTGATGAAGATACACGTCCCCGCCGAGGCCGCCGACTTCCGGCTCATGGCCCGCCCGATGGTGAACGCCTTTCGCCGAATGCCCGAACATGCCCGCTTCATTCGCGGCATGATGAGTTGGCTGGGCTTCCGCCAGATCGGCGTGGGCTACAGTGACCGGCACCGGTTCGCCGGAGAGAGGGCCTTCACCATCCGGCAGACCGCGCAGATGGCCTTGAACGCCGTACTGGCCTTCTCCAACATCCCCTTGCGGATGGCTTCGCTGGCCGGCCTGCTGACCATCTTCTGCGGTTGCTGCTATGCGGCCCTGATCTTCTATCGCTACTTCTTCGGCGACGCCGGCAGGATCCAACCAGGCTGGACGGCCCTGATCATGACCGTCCTCATTCTCGGCGGTGTTCAGCTTCTTTGCCTGGGCATCATCGCCGAGTACATCGGACGCATCTTCGAAGAGGTCAAACAACGGCCCCTCTATGTTGTCCGCGAGCTTTTTGGCGCAAAACAGAATGACTCCGACGGCGAGTGAACTCTCACAGCAGGACCGCCGGGCAGACCAACCGAGCCGGTCAACACGGCAATCTGAAATCTCGACTCTCCCACCCGAGATCCAGACTGCGCAATCGAGTCTCTGAGATCTCAGATCTGCAATATGCAGTTGCTGCTCAGATACTGTCCAGGCCCGCGAAAGAGCCCGGCCAGCTCTTGACTCAGGCACCTGCCGTTCTCTTTCCGTTCGTCCAGAATGCTCCGCAGCGGCTTCACCTCATAGAAAGCCCCGTGGCCCTTAGGACAGCGCGCTTGACCCGCCTGAAAGACAGGGAGGAATAGACAAGAGTGAGGGCAAGAATCGGAGGGACGCTAAATCGGACGCCCCCCCGGGGCGCTCTTCGCCGCGTTTGGCGCGGCGAAGAGCGAGTACGGGGAGTCCAATCTGCTTGTTAGGCAAGCCACTTTCGGCTCCACCTGACAAGGCCGAGACCGATCATACACAGCAACGCAGCGCCCGGCGCAGGAACAGCAGGCTGTACCTGCCCCAGGTCGCCAACCGTCATCTGGTCAAATCCAAAGTAGTCCACGCCCGCCGCGGTGTTACCGAATTGAACACTCGTGAACAGGTGGTCCGTGTCGACAATGCCCCAGAACAGTACGGAACCACCACGTCCATTGACCGTGTTGTCGATGGTGTGAGTGACCGTTCCGCCGTTGATGGTAGTCAGCGTGACCTGACCGCCGAAGTCACCGATGTCGGTTGCGTAGAAACCGAACGCGGCGACCGCCGAATCGAAGTCGACCCGGAAAGAACTCGATGTCTCGAGGTACTTGACGCCGTCCGTCGGATAACGCCCGACGCCGTTCGTGCCGCTCGGTACATAGGCGACTTCGGGGGCAAACCCTCCGCTGTTGCTGAGGGCCGCGGTGATCGTACCGGCGCTACCCTGGAACGAGAGGGTCGCAGGATGGCTACCGGTCGCGAACGACTCGAAACTCTCCGTGCTCACGCCCTCGAGGCGGGCGAGGAAGCTGGCTCCGGCCGCGGCCGCGTTCGGCCAACTGGGGAGTCTGGTGCCTTCGCCCAGGCCAAGATCCTCGCCAAAGTACGTGGTGACGTCCGCGCTGGCGGTCGTCACGGCCAATAGAACCGTCAGAAAGATCAAACGTTTCATTAAGTCTTACCTCCATCCCCAGCCACGCACACCGCTGTAGTTCATCGTGGTGTAGAGTGAATTGGGGTCCGTGATCACTATGAAGCTCAGTAATTCCTTGTTGACGCACAAACAAACCGCATTCGCGGTCTCGGTCAACATCGGGTATACACCGTCTCTCAAAGACGCCAGCGCCGAAAGGCGCTTGCAGGTGATGACGCAACGTAAGTCTATGTGTTGGCCGGCGGGCCGCGCGGAGCGGTTGTGGGAATGCTGAATTGAGATCGCAAACGCGCGAGAATCTCGCGCGGCTGGTTGTGCAGAATGGGACAGGGCTCGCTGGCCGGTGGAGGGGCCTCGAAGACGCAGATCAGGAGTAGTCCGTGGGCGTGTAAGGCCTTGAGGCTGCGGTCCAGGCTATACGGGGCTCGGACGGCGTGGCCGATCTGGTCCGGGCAGGCATCGTGATACCACTCGGGCAGGGCACCGAAATGCCACTGCCGCGCCGACCGCAGCAACTGCCACGCACCTGCCGTCAGTAGGCCCGACAGGACCAGCGTCGCACCGCCCGGTGGCGGCGGGAGTTCTCGCACGGTCGCCGGGGTCTCGGCGTTGCTCCCCGTCATCGTCGGCCAAGTTTCACGCGAGTCCCCCCCGTATGCCGACGTGTTGCCAGTCAGGTCGAAGCAGTCCGGTGCCGCGAACGTGCATGTGCCTGCAAGGACGCACAGCGACGTTGCCGGATGGAACTCAACGCCACCGAGTGCGGCCGATTGGAGATCGATAGCAACGGGGCTGGGTGCCTCCGCAGGGCTCAGGGCGAGCGGGGAAAGACTCACGACATCCGCTGAGGCACACGCTGCTGTGACCAGAAAAACTGTAGCCGCGGAAATGTGTTGGCTACGTACCACGGGGACTCTCCATCCGGTAAGCGCGCATACGCGCCACGCGGTGATTCGCTCGCGGGGGGTAATATACCCCATGCAAAGGGCAGTGTCAAGCGCAAATTGCTAATTCAGCGAATCTTGCGTGCGGGTTCCGAATCGCAGCGAGCACCGGCGGGCGTCGGTGAAAGGAATGCCCAGCCCATCTTCGACAATCCGAGACTGTATGTTGTCGATTTATAAGGCTTTACGAACTGCGATTTCGGCCTGTCAATAGGGGGGTCCCTACGACAGATGCCAGGCATGAGACTGCAACAAACGGGAATCTCGAACGTCGCCAGCTTGGGTCCCACTGCCCTGGACCTATGTTGTTCGGCAAGAATGGGTGAACGCTGGAGACATCCGAGGCAAAGATCGCGCTGCCGATGCAGTGCACGACAAGAGGCGTACACAAGGATCACCGCAGTCGTTCTCGGAATGCAAGACATGGCACTTGTCTGCAGAAGGTACCGATGGAAACCTCGACCCCTATTCATCGCACGCCGGACCCGCGAGTACGTCCGAGCAGATGGCAGTGCTGTAGTACAGCGAGTCGAACTTGATGAATGTCGCCTTCATTGTCGGCGGCCGCCTCGCCGCAATCGTTCCCGCCGCATGGCCGGCCTCGAAACCAGTCTCCTGAAGCCGAAAAGGCTCAGACAAGAAACGCACGAGAGATTGCCAACAAAGGACTTGCACGCAGCGAATCGGGAAAGCCGAGGCCATTCTCACCAGCACTGCTCACCGCAGCCCGCAGATTCAAGGTTGTTTTGTTGTTGACACACCGTTCAGCGGATGGGTATGATTACCCCCCTAACGAATAGGTATTTGTATAGCAAATCGGTAGTCGATAGCGGCGAATGGGTCTAAATCAGGGTCCTACGTAGACAGGGTACGTTGATATAACAATGTGCTAAGAGCGGTTCGGCGCCAAGTGTGTTCGTAGGTCCCGTGGGAGCCAGGCTCTAAAAGCTGACGGAGGCGTTATGAGGCAAATCATCGTTGGTCTGAGTCTTGCGTCGCTCGCAGCGGTGTCACCCGCGTGGGCCGATCTATCAAACGGCGACTTCTCTTTACCGCTCGCTGGCAGCTGGATCACAATCGGTTCGGTCGGCATTCAAGATGGACAAGCCGTCATCGAAAACACTGGGGGCTTCTCCTCGCTTGGCCAGGAGTTCCTCATCCCAGACGAATCGATTTCGCTGTCTTTCTCCTATCTGGCGGAGTTCGGTCCAGGTGGCGCTGATACTTTCAGCGTCTCGCTCCTGGACCCGAGCACTTTCATGCCGCTCATCGCCACCGATCCCAATCCAGCCGATCCGGAAGCGACCTATTTCTTTCTCGATGATTCCGCGATTGGTGCCCTGTACGATTCGAGCTTCGTCAGTCTGGCAAACCTCGCGGGTGGCTGGAGGCAGGTCACTTTTGATCTGACTGGCCTCAACGGTATCGGTCTGCCCGGCTTCCTGGCGTTCGACCTCATCGGTCTTGACGCAAGCGTGTACAGTCAGGTCCGAGTCGATGACGTGAGCATCCGGACCGGCGGCATGGTCGTACCGGCACCCGGCGCCTTTGTGCTGGCTCTAATCGGACTAGCAGGTCTGCGTACCGTCGCAGGCAGAAAAAAGACTGATCCAGAGAGTGTTTCCGCGGCAGTCTGAGCAAACATTCTCATTTCCCTGGTTTCCTGCACATGAGGAGTTGAACATGCGTAACGTACTTCGCCTGCCGACAAACGTTATCGGTCCTGCCGCTATCGCTTGTCTCTCCCTGTGGTTTGCGGTCGGTCTACCCCAGTCAAACTCGCTTGCTCTGGCTGACGAGCCAAGTCTTGTGGACGTCAGTTCCAAGGTGCAAGTAAGCCAGGGAAGCGCTTACTATGACCGGCTTCGCAAACAGCTCCGGTACACCGTTACCCTCAAGAACACGTCGACAGATCCGATTCTCATTCCGGTTGCCTTGTGTGTCAGCAATCTGCCGGCGGGAGTCTCGCTGGTGGCAAACAGCACGCTCCCCGGCGGCACGCCATGCGTGGATTTCTCCTCGACCGTGTCCGGTGGTGTTCTTTTGCCAGGTGCTTCATCTGCCAGCAAGCAAATCATTCTGCAGACGACGGGCCCCGTTGGCGTAACTCCGGTGTACGCCGTTTGGGCGCGACTGAACCAAGCGCCGACCGCTGACGCCGGTCCGGACCAGACGGTCACGGACACCGACGGCAACGGCACCGAATCCGTGACTCTGGACGGCTCCGGCTCCACCGACCCGGACGGGACGATTGTCAGCTACGTCTGGACCGAAGGGGGCAACCAGATCGCCACCGGGGTGACGGCCACGGTGAGCCTTGCGGTCGGCTCGCACACGATCACGCTGACGGTCACTGACAACGCCGGCGCAACGGCCACTGATCAAGCGACGGTCACGGTGAACGCGGGCAACAGACCACCGACGGCCGACGCCGGCCCGGACCAGACGGTCACGGATACCGACGGCAACGGCAGCGAATCCGTGACGCTGGACGGCTCCGGCTCCACCGACCCGGACGGGACGATTGTCGGCTACGTCTGGACTGAAGGGGGCAACCAGATCGCCACCGGCATGACGGCCACGGTGAGCCTTGCGGTCGGCTCGCACACGATCACGCTGACGGTCACTGACAACGCCGGCGCAACGGCCACTGATCAAGCGACGGTCACGGTGAACGCGGGCAACAGACCACCGACGGCCGACGCCGGCCCGGACCAGACGGTCACGGATACCGACGGCAACGGCAGCGAGGTAGTGACTCTGGACGGCTCCGCCTCCACCGACCCGGACGGAACGATTGTCAGCTACGTCTGGACCGAAGGGGGCAACCAGATCGCCACCGGCATGACAGCCACGGTGAGCCTTGCGGTCGCTGCACACCTGATCGACCTGACGGTGACCGATGATGACGGCGCGACCGCCTCGGACCAAGTCTTGATCACCGTCAACGCAGGGGGGGCACCAACGCTTCAGGCACTGAAGACTCGGCCCTCTTTCGTGAAGTTCGAGGCCGGACAGAAGCAGGCGGTCAAGGTCCTTGGCGTCTTCTCCGACGAATCGGAACAGGATCTGACCGCCGCCGCCACGGGCACAACCTACACGTCTTCTGATCCCGGCGTGGCAACTGCATCGGCGGATGGCGTTGTGACCGGCGTCACGGCGGGCTTTGCGACCATCACCATTCAGAACGGAGCAGTTGATCGCCATCTCGCTGTTCTCGTGGGCATTTCCTTGGAATCCATGACGATAACTCCGTGCCCTCTCCTTCTGAACCAGGCAGGTGATGCGGCCACGCTGCAGGTCAGCGGGGCGTTCAGTGATGCGCAGATTCGCGATCTGGCGCAGGTCGTTGACATCGTCTCTACAGACCCGGCGGTGGTTCAGATCGGGCCTGCGAACTTGGTTGAGGGGCAAGCCGAAGGATCCGCAGAGCTCCTGGTCAGCGGGCCGGGACAATCGGAGCTGTGCTCGGTAGCGGTCGGGAGTGCCGCGACAACCCCGCTGGAGCTTCGTGTCAGTCCCAACTTTTCCGACCTGACGGCGATCGGAGAAACGGTCCAGTTGACCGTGACCGGCATCTATACCTGGGGAGAGGCGGATCTAACGGCTGCAGCGGAGACGACCTACACCGTGCAGGATGCCCGCGTAGCCGCCGTCACGTCTAGCGGGCTCTGTCAAGCTGTTGGCGCAGGTGCCACTGGCGTTCTGGCGACTTACCGCGGGGTCAGTGATGGTGCGCGGATTCGAGTCAACATTCCGGGTGCAGCCCCGTTCATCCAGTCGATCTCGCCAACTTCCGGTGGGGTGCTGACCCAGTTGACGATCGAAGGCGCCGGCTTCTCCTCCGATCCGGCCTCCAATATCGTTTCACTCAACGGGGTTCCTGCGGAAGTCCTTGACTCGTCGACCTTCGCCATACGTGTGACCGTGCCAGCCGATGGCTCGTCCGGACCCTTGACGGTGACGGTTGGACCAAACACAAGCAATCCGGTTTCGTTCGACTTCCGGCCGGCGGAGGCCGAACGACCGTCCACACAAGCCGAGCAGGATGCAGGAATGAGATTCGGTGAGTGTTGGATAGGCTACAAGACCGAACCCAGTGCCGCCGAACTCGTGAGGCTGAACGCTGATTACGGTCTGACATCGCAGCAGCATTTCCCTCGATTGCTGGCCTACCGCGCCCGCTTTCCGAGCATTGGTGCAGCTGAGACCCTCGCGAAGACAGAGGAACTTGTCGGTGAACCTAACGTCCAATTCGTGTTTCCAGCTCTATTCCTCAGACCGCTAGAGGCTCCCCTTCCCTTTCCGCCCGTCCCGGGCGCACTGGAACCATCGCACAATCCAGTTCCGCCCGGCGCGAACGTGACTGCCGATCATCTGCGCCGGCTCGGCTTCTCTCGTGCATGGCGCGGCGAGTTTCCGCGCAAGGGCAACGGCGCCGATGTCCTCATCATCGACAACTGGTTCGACACGCCCAATCCAATGAGCGACAACAAACCACACCCTGACGTCGACTTTGTGCAGGAGAATGTTTTTCAGTTTCCTGAAGACCCTGAGGAGGGCCTCTGGTTTCATGGTACTGCCGTCGCGGGAGTGCTGGCAGGAAAACACAACACAACGGGTGTCGACGGTATCGCCCCAGGAGCCAGCGTATACGCTTACCAAATCGGCCCCGTGATGGCCGCTAATCCACTTCCAGATCTGATGCTGGGGATCGGCGAGGGCTATCTCTGGTATGCTGATCGTGCAGTCAATGCCTCCTCGCTGGTCGTCAATTTGAGTGTCGCGATTCAGCGCAGTAACTGGCCGGTCAGTGGCCAACAATGGCAAGCCACGATTGCCCGCTACGCGAATTGGCTCGTCAGCTTCTTCGACACGATCAAGGCTAGCGGATTTCCGGAGCCTCTTTTCGTTTGCGCTGCTGGTAACGACTTCGTGAAATGGGGCGGGGCAGCGGTTGCGTTTCCCGCCTGCTTGGCGGGCGATCCCAGACTAGCGAACAACGTGATTGCCGTCGGTGCGACGGAGTCAAGCTTCAACAGTGCCTTTGCCACCCCGCCGCTGCAATACGCCGCCAACATTGCACCGTACAGCCAGCGTGGCCCTGAACTGACAGTGCTAGCCCCTGGAAACTGGCTCGTCTTGGATGACCATGTTCGCTACTCTGATGGCCTTTGCCCCACAGTGCAGCACGGGACCAGTTTCGCCGCGCCAGTAGTATCTGGATTGGCAGCACTCATTGTCGGAGAGGACGGCGGTCTGACGCCTCGACAAATCAAACAGCTCATCATCAACCGGTACACGATAGACTTAGTCGACGATGGTTATGGTGGAGGGGACTACCAAGCGGGACGCGACGACGTGTCGGGTTGGGGTCTGGTCAGCATGCCTGTCAGCATCATCGGGGACATTGATGCCGGCGCCGGCACCGGCGTGAAATCAGGGCGTGGCGGCAAGATAAACATTGCGGCATCACCCGTGGCATCCGCGGCCGTGTGGAACTCTTGGTCGGGGTCGCCTTGCTTCGCTATGCCATCCTACGCAGTTCAGTCGATATCAGGCGCCCACGTTTTTGACAGCTTCTCTATTGGTCCGAATGCTCTGCTGCAGTGCACCGGTGATACCGAGCTTGTCGTTTTCCGCCAAGCGCAATTGTATGGGACTATTCGAGTAGTGGAAAACGGTGCGAAGTTCAGACTGTTTGCGCCAAGTGGGGTTGTGATGGGGCGCGCCACTGAGGATGAATCAACATGCTGGGGCAGTGTCATCTCGGCCCGCGGCTTCAGTGACTACCAGGAGCCCGGAGCCGATGGTGGTGAAGTGATCATTAGGAGCGGTGTTGGGCCATTGATCATTCGCGGGTCCAGAACGGTGGCAAGCCGTCAAGCCGCATACTCGATGGGCAGTGAAGTCTGGGAACCGCGCGACCCCAAGGGATTCACCCGGGGACGGCGCGCGAACCTGGATGTGTCGGCCGCGTACTCGACGGGGCCCGCTCGCTCGGGACGAACCGCGGCCGATCTGGACTTCCATGGCGGAACCATAGACATCAGTTGTATGGGCTTCGGCAATGATATCCTCAACTCCGTCCTGATTGGCGCGCATCCGGACACATTGAATTCAGTCTCTGAGTTCCGAGTCTTTTACCGGAATCCCTCGGATGTTCGGCCCAATACGGCTTCACAAGTCGAGACGGTTCTGGGCAATGTTGTCAGTATCCATGCCCGGGGAGGCCACGGCGCGGATTCTGACTACGCCGTGGACAACCAGGATGTGGGTGATGATGGTGGTAACGGCGGCACAATAGCAATTAAGGCAGGCGGCACTGGAGGCGTGTATCTGATTAACGCCCACCTGTCGGTCCAGGGCGGCCGTGGCGGGAGCAGCTATGGGTACCGCGTCCAGAGCAACAGCCGGGTCGGCTTCAAGGGCGGCAAGGGCGGTGCCGGTGGAAAGATCGAAGTGTCCGGCACGGTTTACGGCGCGAGCGCTGTTGGCGCGAACCTGGCCGGCGAGAGCTTCTATCCATCCCCGTTCAAACGCAGCTACTTCACGGTCGGCAGCTTCTCTGCTGACGGCATGGACAATGACTGCGACGGCGTGGCCGACGACTCGTACGAGGACTACCTGTATCGCCTGGTCATTGAGGGTGGCCAGGGTGGCTGGGGCATCGCACCGAGACAGACGAGTTGGAGTTGGGCCATTTATCCCAATGGGCTCATCGGCGAAAACGGAACGCATGGCTCAGCTTCAGGCCTGCAGAGTGTAGCGCCCTGATGCAAGAAGCGACAAGCAAGCGGAAGCCTTGGAGGAGAACGTACGGTGGGCTCCGCTTGACAAGACTGTCTTTCGGCATCTAAACGCGAAGCAGGGGCGAGTTCATCTGCGCGCGTTTTCTTGTCCGTGCAGGGCGAAGCCACCTGAAACATCACCATTCGCCGGGCCACGCGATCGGCGATCACGTCGAGGCGGTGTGAACCTTCGGCCGACCCAATCTTGGATCTGATCGTTGAGGGTGACGGTGTCGAGGTCGGTTTTGCCAGCTTGGTGCCACTCGCGCACGCCCACGGATGGCAATTACTGTCTCTCCCTGTGCTTGTTCAGGCTCAGGACGGCCTCACATGAGCCCAGCCGCTGTTGCTCTGTCGCAGGCAGCCTCGGTCCGCCATGGGCCGAGATCCCCTTTCCGAAATATTGACGTTTGCCGTCTTGTGTGATGTAATAACCGCTGTAGTCGGACTAAAGACTGTTTTAGTCAGTGACCTTATGGGCGTGTGCCCGAGTGGCCAAAGGGGACGGGCTGTAAACCCGTTGGCTTACGCCTTCGGTGGTTCGAATCCACCCGCGCCCATTGCTTTCAGTCAGCTGTCTTCCCCCGAACACAACCGGGAGCGCACTGCCCGACGCTCCGTCCCCCGATGATTGCTCCACTGAAAGTGGATTATGTACATTTGAAAACGACGAGGAAACGTCTTGCTTAATTGGTTAGCGTGATTAGGATTGAGTGACAGTGGATTCGACGGGGCAGGCGCGCGCAAGCCGAACGTCTTTAAGCTACCGGTTCGCAGTTGCTTATACAGGATCGGTCCGCCCCCTTGCCTCACGCCAGGATCCCCCGTCGTCGTCGGTCACGCTCGTGTTCGAGGCGGGGATCAAGCGAGTTGGTGAATGAACTCGATCAACGTCATCCTGTTTGACTGGGGCGGGACACTCGCCCATGTGCGGACCCAGGCGGAGGCCTTCGCCATCGGTGCCGCCAAGGCTGGCCAGATTCTCTGCAGCCCGGCTGGCGGGGCGGAAATAGAACATCTTGCGCGAGCGATTATCTCCGCCGAAACCAGAGCAGCCGCCGATCCGAGTCATCGAGAGGCCGATCTCACCGCAATCCTGGCCGAATGGGCATCCCTCATCAACCCGCGATTCACGCGCGAGCAACTCAACGCCGCTCGAGACGCCCTGGGCGAACAGTGGATCGGATCGCTGGAGGCCATTCCCGGGGCCGTCCAAGCTGTCCGCGAACTCCGCGAACGCGGCCTGCGGATCGGGTTGGTCAGCAACTGTAGTGTGCCACCGGAGTACTGCCGGAGAGAATTCGCCAGACAGGGTTTTGCCGAGCTGATGGACTTCGCCGTCTTCTCCAGCGACGTCGGCTATCGCAAGCCCTCACGGATCATCTACCAGGAAGCCCTGGAGCAGTCGTTTGCCGACGGCCAAGACAGCGATCCGTCGCGCGTGTTGTTCGTGGGTGATTCACCCGCGCTGGACGTCATCGCTCCGGCCGCGATGGGCATGAAAACCGCCCTGGTCGCCAGTCCGCCGGGCTTCTGGCCCGATGAAGATCACGCCCAAGCCAAGCCGGATCTGCGCGTCAGCAGCGTCGCCGAATTGCCGGCATTGCTCGACGGTCGGTGAGCTGATCCCGCCGCCGGACGGCAAGAAGCCAAAGACCGGGTGACAGAGGCTTACGTCCAGAAGACTCAGAGAACGACGAACTGCTCTGCGATCTGTCGAGCCGACCTCTTCGTGCAACCCGCTTCGTCGGCGAGACTTGCCCATCGCGTGAGCGCACCGCTGACCTGTTCAAGAACGACTTTGGCCTCTGCCCTGCGGATTCCAAACCTTTCGGCCAGCTTGAGGCAGTGTTCGGCTGTGGGTCGGCGCCCTTCGCCGGCCACGGTCATGGTGTGTTCTCCGCCTGGCCCCGGCGCATAGACCAGGTCGTAAGCCGGCGACAGCGACCACCCGTCATGCTCATCCATGACGAAAGCGAAATTCTTCACGTGATCGTCGCGATTGTGCGCCGCGATGTTAAACGCCATTCGGCGGAAGACCCGTACGATATCCTGCTGGTTGCGGGTCAGCAGGCTGGTCACCTTGAGTAGGTCGGCATAGTCGCTGCCAGGGATGCGGAAATCGCCATGTATCAGGCCGCCGAAGGTATGAACATGCAGCTGACGACTGCCGGGCCCCCGGTCGAAACGACGAATGGCAAAACACCGCAGACGCTTCGAGACCTCCAGCAGGCGAACCGGCGGCATGTCGATGCCCGCGGCGATGGCCATCTGAGCATAGGCATATTCAATCGGCCCGGCATCGCGCGCTTCCTGGCGAGAGGCGAGTTTTACAATCCAATGCTCGTAGCCTTCCGGCACGTTCTCCTCCCCGGAGATGACCTCGTCTCCCTTCAGGCCGACCAGTACCTTCGGTCGTGTGCCTCCAGGCGACCCGCCCGCTCGAATCACCGGCGACACGG
>CAZTQK010000095.1:0-16712 GCA_964615635.1 uncultured Planctomycetales bacterium | reverse complement strand
GGTTTCTTGTTCTGTGCATGACCCAGGGCAAATCACCGGGCAGTCGTCACCGGCGGCTTGGGATGGAATCCAGCCACCTGATCGGCCTCCGGCTGCCGGTTGTCGGCCATCGCCTGAAGGGCCTCCTCCAGTTCTGAGTTGATCAGGACGGTTGTCTGGTCGCCGGCGGAAACGGCGAATTCGCAGTCCAGGTGAATGGCCGCTTGTGCGCCATTTAGCGTGTTCAGCGGGAGATCACGCTCCCGATTGAGCGACCGGTCATCATCGACGGCGATGCTCCCTTTGGTGCAGATTAGCCGCATCTGCTTGTATTGGCCCGAGGCCACGTCGGCGCTCGCAAGCACGCTGGCTTGGTCGCTGCCCGTCTCCAGGAGGTTGATGACTTGCTCGCCTTCCTGGATGACGATCCAATCGTCGTCATTGTTCTCCGCCTGGCGCACTTCGATCCGGGCGACAGTGACCTTGGCTGCCTTGGCCCACTCGGCCAGGAATGGTTTGTGCTTGACGAGCACTCGAAGCGTGCCCGTTTCTCTGCCGGATCGAGAGGCAAGACCGCATCCTGTGGAGAGACTGCCGGACATGAGACTGCCGGTGAACGTCAGCGCGCAAAGCGCCGAACACACGCCGATACCGACTCGTCCTGCCAACGTGCTCATCATCGATAAATATAGCAAATGTGGCAGGATCAGGTCGGGTGATCCGATCAACCGCCGATAACGTCCGTCTTGCTCGATGGCCCGTCCACTCGGTTGTTATCGGATGTCCGATTCGTCTTGAGTACACGGGACAGAGGTTCTCGGACTTACGGCGAACCCGGCACGCGCTGGGACGGCCGTGTTTTCTGCGTGAGCCCTGCCTAGAACAGCGATCGGAGGCAGTCGGTCATGGCCTTCTGGTAGAGCGTTGTGTTCTTGACACGGAAGACTTGCAGCGGGCCGTCCGGCCCATAGACGACCGACCGAGTACGGCCTCGCCGGTCGATTTCGACGCGGGCAGGCACGAAAGTGAAGAGTTCGGATATCGGTTCTCCGGCGGGCCTCGTGGCCGCCGATGTGAAACCCTCGCCGCTGCGATATACCTGCCGCCCCGCGGCGTGCAGGAAGGGTGCCGTGCACCACATGTTCCGGTCCATCGTCCCGATCAGATGCCGCCACGGGCGAAGATCGGCATCGAGCGCCTTGATCGGGTCGAGTTCCTGCGGCTTCACCTGTTGCAGGCCGTACACGAAGTAGTTCAGCAGCGGCTGCGGCAGACCTTCAAGAACCTCAGATTGCCGGAACTTCCAGTACGTGCTGTGTTCGTTGACCTTCATCGGAAGGCAGGGACACCAGTAGATTGGAAGGCCGCTGCGCATCAGGCCGAGATAGGCGTTGAGGTCGAGGGTGACGTTCCACTCGACGGTGCTGTCCGTGGATCCGATGTTGACGTAAAGGCGGGCAACCTTGGCTCTGAACAGGTCCGGCTCCCGGTTGAAGGCGGCGCAGACGTCGCGCTGGCTGCCGGCAGTGAAGATGGTGACCGGCTCTCCCGCCTCTCGCAGCGTCGCGAGCAGCAGCTCCACTCCGGCCTGGTCTTCGGCGGGTTGGTTGGTCGCCTTGTCGTCAGACGTTTTCAGCTTGCCGGACAACCCCGTGGCGAAGGGGACGCGACGGCCGGTTATGTGCATCATCTGTTCGAGGGGCAGACGACCGGGCTTGAGTTTCTGGCGGTCACCGAGATCGAGCACAACGGCCTTGAGGTCGAACTCCGGCAGAGCGAAAAGCGTCGCCAGATCATAGTGGTCGTCCGGGTCGTCGTACGGGTGCAACAAGTCGGTGCTGTAGATGAGCGGGACGCCGCGAAGCGCTGTCTGAGGATCCTTGCACCATGCTTCGGGTGTGCCTGCAGCCAGGAGCACCCAAAGCGGCACGATGATTGAATGAATGGTGTTTCTCAAGATGCTCTCGTCCTCCCGCATGAGTCTCCGTTTCGTGAGTGAGGCATTCTACAAGTGAGATCGTCGGCGTCAATCCAGCCGGCGAAGCCGGGCGGGATGCGCGCGGCCTCCTGGACCGGTAACATGTCGCCTGGGCACCTCTGCCCGTCATACCGTATCGGACCTGAGCGATGCCTCATGTCATTCCACACGGTACCGATACACAGATCAGAGACGGTATGGCAACAGCGCGGTGTTCGCTGATCTCCCCGGATCGGTCCGGGTCGCCTCTGCCTCCCTCCGGCAGGCAAGGGGGAGGTATTCGTGTCATGTTGGGACCGCCATGCACGACGGCATCATGGTATTGAGACGGCACCCCTTGAAAGTGCTGATGGCCATCGGCTTCTACGCCGCCGGCGTGGTCGGGTACACCGCCTGGTCCGCTCATCATGTCGAACAGGACACCATGCGGGCAATCGACGATCGACTGCTGATTGCCGCCAAGGGCGTGAAATACATACTTGCTCCTGATTTCCACGACCGGGCGGTCGACGAGAACTCCATCGCAAAGGACGAGGTGGAGCGCAATCGGGTCGCGGTCAGCAGCTTCGCCGCGGAGACCGAACTTGCATGCATCTATGCACTCGTCGAGCGAGAGGGGAAGTTCTACTTCTCCGCTCCGACTGTCACGGAAGAGGAGCTGAAGGCGCGCGAGTCCCGGTACTTTCATCCCTATGAGGATGTGCCGGCTGATTTCGTTCGGGCGATGCGCGGCGGGTTGACGTTGTACACCACCCGTCATGACCCAAGGGGAACGTTCCGGTC
The DNA here is from genome assembly GCA_964615635.1 of uncultured Planctomycetales bacterium. Classification (GTDB taxonomy): domain Bacteria; phylum Planctomycetota; class Phycisphaerae; order UBA1845; family PWPN01; genus JAUCQB01. The sequence continues at coordinate 13,972 of CAZTQK010000095.1, read as the reverse complement.
GGTGGCCGTGGCGGAAAAATCTCCCGGCGGCCGGCCTTACCTGGCCTGTGCCGCCCGCGAGGTTGGCCATCTTCGTTCACTCAGGGGAAGTCATTATCTGAAGTCGGCTCTTGCAGCGTCGTTCTTCCTGGCCCTGTGCCTGCCTTTCATCTTCTCCTTTCGGTACACATACCGCTCCTACAACACGCAGCTCAGCATCGCGAATCGACAGTTGCGCGAGGCCCAAAGCAATCTCGAGGGCCAGGTGCAGCAGCGGACGGCCGAACTCGCCAGAACCAACACCGATCTGGAACAGGAGATCAGCGAGCGCCGCCGGACGGAACAAGCCCTCCGCGACAGCGAAAGCAACCTGCAAGCCATGTTCGATGTCACACCCGTGGCCCTTATTCTGGTGGATGAGAACCGGGTCATTCGCAAGGCAAACAAGAGAGCGGCATACATCACGGGGCGCGGAATCGAGCACATTGTCAACCAGACCATCGGCTCGGGTATCGGGTGTCCCCGGTCGGCTGACGATCCGGCGCTCTGTGGCCAGACGCCTCATTGTCCGGCCTGTCCCTACTTGCAGGCGCTGCAGCAGGTGATCGATGGCACGAAGGATTCGCTGGCGACGGAGTTCGAGCTTCCCCTCTCCGTGCTGGGCATGGAGTATTACCGTTGGCTGGGCATCGAGGTGCAGCCGGTCACGCTTGACGGGCGACGGCACGTGATCGTCGCGGTCGAAGATGCGACCAATCGGAAGCTGGCTGAGAAAGAGCGAAAAGAGAGCCAGGAACGGCTGGTGCTGGCCCTCGACGGCGCGGCCCTCGGCCTGTGGGACTGGTACGTGCCGAGCGGAGAAGTCGTATTCAATGAACGATGGGCTGAGATGCTGGGTTATGCCCTCGACGAACTGGCCCCCAATATCCAAACGTGGCGAAGCCTGATCCACAAAGAGGACACGGCCAAGGCACTGGGGGAAATGCAGGCTCATCTCGACGGTGTCAAACCCTCCTTCGAAGCTGAGTACCGAATGAAGACTCGCTCCAACGAATGGAAATGGGTGCTCGGCCGGGGCCGCGTGGTCGAGCGAGATGCTGTCGGCAAGCCGATCCGCGTCACCGGAACTCATCTTGATATCGCGGAGCGCAAGGAAGCAGAGGGAGAGCTTCGCAAAGCCAAGGAGACTGCCGAGGAAGCCAGCCGTCTCAAGTCGCAATTCGTCGCCAACGTGTCACACGAGATTCGCACGCCTCTGAACTGCATCATGGGCTTTTCGGAGATCATCCTCGCCTCTGATTCCCTGAGTGCCATTCATCAGCAGGCACAAACCATCATTCAGGAATCAGAGACACTGATGATGCTGATCAACGATCTTCTGGATGAGGGCAAAATCGCGTCCGGTAAACTGGCCTTGGAACGCAAGCCGTTCGACCTGCACGATCTGCTCGAGCGGCTGGCGCGCACCGCAAGAATTCAATCTCAGGCCAAGGGACTGGCCTTCGAGACCGTTGTCGGCGAGACCGTCCCGCGATATGTGGTCGGTGACGTACTCAGGATTCGGCAGGTGCTGCTGAACCTGGTGAGTAATGCCATCAAGTTCACCGAGAAGGGCTCGGTCACTGTTCGGGTGGAGGTGCTCGAATACGATGCCGGCTTGGTTCGCCTGCGTTTCTCAGTGGCGGACACCGGCATTGGTATCCCCAAGGAAAAACACGATCGCATCTTCCAGAGTTTCGTGCAGGCCGACGGCAGTACCACGCGCCGGTACGGCGGTACCGGTCTGGGAACCACGATCTCTCGGCAACTGGTTGAGCTGATGGGCGGCAAGATCAACCTCGAAAGCGAGGTCGGCAAGGGGAGCGTCTTCTCGTTTGTCATTGACCTTGAGGTGTGCCCGGAGACGCCGAATGAGGAGGAGTTGGCCGAGCTGATGGGCGGAATGGGAGGGGGCACCCCGGCCCCCGCACGGCGAGTCGGGCGTATCTTGCTGGCGGAGGACTATCCGTCCAACCAGGAGGTGGCCCGCTTGCATCTCGAGGGCGCGGGCCACACGGTGAAGATCGCTCAAAACGGCCGGGAGGCGGTTTCGCTGTGCGACGGCGAGTCGTTCGACATCATTCTCATGGATGTCCAGATGCCTGAAATGGATGGACATGAGGCCACGCGACGAATCCGGGCTTCAGGAGGTCGACATGCAGCGATGCCGATCGTGGGACTCACGGCCAATGCCGACGCTGCGGCACGCGAGGCGTGCCTGGAATCGGGCATGAACGATGTGATCACCAAGCCGATCCGTCGGCAAGCGCTGCTGACAGCGGTCAGTCATTGGCTTTCGCAACAATCGGCGGATGCGAGCCCGCCGCCGGACGCCGCCAAACCCGACGTCGTGCCCGCCCAGCCGGCCGGCACTGCGGTACCACTCGATTTCCCGGCTGCGGTGGAGGAATTCGGAAGCCGCCAGACTGTTGATCAGGTTGTCGGGCGGTTTCTCCAGAACGTCGAGGCTCAGATGACGGTTCTGAAGGAGGCGATCGAGCGAAAAGACCCTGATACATTGCGCCGGGAATCGCACTCGATCAAAGGCGGGGCGGGGACCATGGAAGCCCGACCCCTCGCGGACGCCGCGCGTCGCCTGGAGGAACTCGCCAAACAGGGACAGGTTGAAGGGGCCGCAGCCATGTTGGATGATCTCGCGGCCGAATTCGAGCGACTCAAGCAATATGTCGCGGCCCAGGCAACCGGGACGCAACAGGAGGTTCAGTCATGAAGACCCTGGTAGTGGATGACGAATTCGTGGCCCTGAACAAGATGACCGGCATCCTCTCGGCCTTCGGGGAGTGCGATGCGGCCACCAACGGCGAACAGGCTCTGGAAATGTACCTGAAGGCCCTGGATCGCATTCATCCGTACGATCTGGTAACCATCGACATCGAAATGCCGGGGATGGACGGCCTCACGCTGCTGGCTCGAATATGCGAGGAGGAGAAACGTCGACAGGCTCGCCACACCAAGAAGATCATGGTGTCGGCTGCCAGCAGCGTCGACAACGTGAAGCAAGCAGCCCACAATCGCTGCGACGCTTTTCTGGTCAAGCCGGTGAAGCGACAGGCTTTGCTTCAGAAACTCGTGGACCTCAAGCTTCTGGAATCGAGTCAACTCGTGGTTGCCGAGTAAGCCCGACGACCTCGTCGGTGATTCCCGCTCCTCCCACATCGTCGGGTCCCCGGCCGCTGCCTGGTTCACGTCAAACGCCGCCGTTGACCTGCGCCACCGATCCTCGCTCGACCAGATCAACCTCGACGAAGAGGCGCTTGTACTCACGGGGATGGCTGTTGGTGGCCCGAAACGCCTCAATGCGCCGCTCCAGTAGACGAACGGCCGCCCGCGCGATCTCATCTGTTCTCTGGCACATGATTGTCATGGGCGGCCGCAGGGCATGCGCAACCTCGCTGTCGTCGAAGGCCACGACCGACACATCTTCCGGGATTCGAAGCTTGAGTTGCTGACAAGCCTCATATACCCCCCAACCGCTGTAGGCATCGATAGCCAACACCGCCACCGGCGGCGTGAGGTTCCTGAGCAGGGGCAGAACCGCCTCGCAGCCTCCCAGCCATTTGCGGTTCTCACGGTAGCCGGCTTGATGTGTGGCCAGATCGATCAAGGCAATCCAGTCGGATCGTGGGGCGATTCCCATGTTGGCCAGCGCTCTCTGGTAGCCGGCCGTGCGAGCGGCCACCGAAGAGACAACCGGCGGATGAGTCAGCAGCAAGACCTGCCGGTGCCCATGAGACATGAGATAGATCGTAGCCCGGTAGGCGCCGGATTCGTGATCCGAGGTCACCAGATCGGCTTTCAGGCCCGGGACTTCCTGGTCGATTAGCACGATGGGAAACCTCGCCGATTGAACTCCAAACAGGCTTCTGACGGTCCGCGCGTCACTAAACGGGGGAAGCACAATTGCACCCTTGACACCGGACTGTGGCAGTTGCTCGATGTTCCTTGCCTCCATCTCTGCGTCCCAGTGACCGTCGAGCAACTGAATCGCCCAGCGATGTTGCTGACAGGCCTTCCGCACGCCGTGGGCGATGGACACCTGGAATGCCCCGCTCAGATCCGCCCCCACGAACGCAAGAAGCCGTTGGGTGACCGGCGGCAAAGGGCTTTCGGGTCGGACGAATGTGCCCACACCACTAATGTGCTGGACGTGACCCTCTCGCTCAAGCGTGCGAAGCGCCCGACGGATGGTCATCGTGCTGACGCTGAGCTCGGCCGCAAGCGACTTGAGGGCCGGTAGCTTCGAGCCGTAAGCCATCTGGCCCTCCACCACCCGCTTTCGCAGTATCTCAAGCACGGATTTGTAGAGGAAACGTGCCGAGGTGGCCGGCTTGCCCAGAGTCTCATCGTTGTGTCGCATACCGCCAGGATAATCACGTTGTGATCGAAATACAATCATGCCGTGATCGTTTTGTTGCGGAGGGACAAGCGACGTTGTCAGCAGGTCCGGCTGGTTGACCCGATCTTAGTGAGCGGAGGCAGGGTCCAAAGGAAACCGATCGGCCCAAGCGAACGGGCGGATGGGGAGGCCGTGCCTGCCCATCCGCCCGTGGTTTCACCTGTGGAGTCAGGTGGTGTTACTTCGCCTCGTACCGGATCCCGGTCAGCGGCTTGCCATCCGTGCCGCGGATCGCACAGCAGAAGGCCCAGTCGCCGCCACCCTGAACAATCTTGATCAACAGCGTGTTTCCACCGCTCTTGAGCGTTGCCTCCACCTTGTCCTCGTCGCACGTGCAGGGTCGATTGACCTTGTTGCTGTGGATCAACTCGCCGTTGAGCCAGACCTTGATCGCGTCGTCACTGCCGAAGGCCAACTGCACCTTGCGCTCGCTTTCGGAGATGACCGTCGTTCGCAGATAGGCACAACAGTTGTTGCCCTTGCCCAGGTCGAAGTGCCCGGGCCGGTCTGGGTTGGTGATGTCCAGCGGCTTCCATTCTTTCACTTGGCCGTCCGGTTCCTCGGGCGAGAAGACGACGTCAAACGTCTCCAGGCCCTCTTTTCCCTTCTCCTTGTACGGACCGCTGACGAGCCATGACATGCAGTAGCTTGTCATGGCGTCCAGCAGGCTGTCGACTGCGTTCTTCTCGACATCACCCTTGGTGGCTTTGGCGAGCCCCTCGATGGCCTTGCGGGCCGCTTGCTGGTTGCGCCCCGCAATCCGCTTAACAACCGAAACCGCCGCGGCGAATGCCTCCGAATGAAGCTCGCCTTCGACGAGCGGCATCAGCACGTCCAGCGACTTGGCACTGGCGATGTCACCGATCGCTGACACGATGAGCTTCTTGTCATCCGTGTTGTTGGCCAGCTTCATTGCTGCCGTTAACGTTTCCAGTCGCTGTTCGGGAGCCCCCTGTTCACGGGCCAGCCGCACGTAGCCGCGCAACGCGACCGAGCGGTGGGTCTTGTTCTCGCTCGACTTGGCAATCTGCAACAAGGCATCGATCGCCGAAGCGTCGCCCAGTTGAGCCAGGGCCAGAACGGCCGCGTCCTTAACTGCCGGCTCCCTGGCGTCGCGGGCAAGCTTCGCTACCGCCTCGCGAGCTTCCGGGCCTCGCTGGCCGAGAACGTCGATGATCAGCTCCGCAACCTGCGGACTGGCCGTGCTCAGTTGCCCCAGCAGCTTCTGCGTGATCGCATTGCCCGGCATCGCCTGGACACTTCGCGCGGCCACCATCTGCATGCGTGCGTCGCCGCCGTTGAGAATCTCGAATAACATGGGCAGGGCTTGGGTCCCCTGGGCGGCCGCGATGCCCTGCAGGCCGGCGATGCGGATTCTCTCCGGTCGGCTCTTGTCGTAGAGTTGCTCGCAGATCATGGCCGCCTGCTCGCCGGAGCCCCTGGCGATCAGGTCCTCGGCGCACTTCATGGCTGCTTCGGCTAGCCGATCCTGCAACGGGGGGGGCGCCGTCCTCAGCAGGGCAGTCACCGCCGCGATGGCCTCGGGCGATCGGATGTCGCCCAGGGCACAGATGGAAGCGGTGGCCACAGCGTCATCTTTGCTGTTCGCGAGTTCGGTGATCGCGGTTACGGCCTGACTGTCCCTGCGAAAGGCCAGACCATTGATCATGGCGATCTTCCACTCCGGCTTGTCGGCCTTGCCCAACTCGGCCCGAAGCGTCGCTCCGGCCGCCGGTGCGGGGTTGTTGATCAGCGCCCGGCGGGCGGTCTCGCGGATGTCGGCATCGGCATCGTGCAGCAGGGCGGCCAGGTCGGCGACAACCTCATCCCGACCAAGCGGCTCGACCTTGCGCAGCAGCCAGATGCGGGCCAGTTTGGGGGTGTCGGCGTCCGCGTCTGCTTTCGCCATCATCGCCTTGCACAGGGCGGCGCGCTCGGTTTCCTTGCCGGGTGCGCCTGCCTCGTGGCACATCTTCTCCAGCGCCTGCTGCGGGTCTTTTCGTTTGGCAACGTCCGGGTCACTCATTCCCGGGATCCACTCGGTGATCTTGTCAATGTACTGCTTCTCCAGGTCCGACGCCGGCGCGGCCGTTGCGGTATTCAAGAGCCAAGCCGTCACCGTCAGGGTCAGCAGCGTGAATAGCGTGTATTTCTTCATCATGTGATGTTCTCCTCGGTTGTTACAGGCGCCACGGGGCCCGTTTCGGGCGATCGATCCAGCGGCTGGCCTCACTGTCGCCGATAATCTCTCGTTTCTCCGGGTCCCCCTTGATCGGGCGTCCCAGCCAGTATGCGATGTTGGACAGTTGGCACACGGTCACCGAACTGGCCCCGATGGCCACATCGCAGATGGGCCGCTTGCGCGACCGAATACAGTTGATCCAGTCCTGGCGGTGACCCGGGCTCTTGTACAGGTGAACGTCGTTCGGGCCGAGCGGCTCCTCGGTAATCGATTTGGGCTCGGGCTGGAAGAACCCGCGATTGACCTCGATGTCGCCTTCGGTGCCGGTGAAGAGCACTCCGTTGGCCTGAGCGCGCTGCATGACCACGCCGTTGGCGTACTTGAAGGTCATGTGTTCCACGTCCTTGCCATTTGGAGGGATGATCTCAACCGGCCCGCTGCCGTCCATACCCATGCCCCACTGGGCGATGTCATAATGGTGGGCGCCCCAGTCGGTCGTCATGCCGCCGGAGTAGTCACGGATCTTTCGCCAGCCACCGCCGTAGTTGCCGCTGCAGCGCTCAGCGTTGTACGGCTGCCAGGGAGCCGGGCCCAGCCAGCGATCCCAGTCGAACCCTTCGGGCACGGGCTGCTCGGGCAGGTAAGCCTCCTGTGACGGTTCGCCAATGTTCACGGTCACCGTCTGAAGCTTGCCGATCCGGCCGCTGCGGACCAGCTCGCAGGCAAAGCGGAAGTTGTCCTCGCTGCGCTGCTGACTGCCCGTCTGGAACACCCGGCCATATCGCCGCACGGTCGCAACCAAGTCCCAGGCCTCCTTGATCGTCAGCGTCAGCGGCTTCTCACAGTAGATATCCTTGCCCGCCCGTGCGGCCGCACAGGCGACGATCGCGTGCCAGTGATCCGGAACGGCGATCAGAACGGCGTCGATGTCGTCGCGGGCCAGCAAGTCTTCGTAATTGTTGTAAGCGGCGCAGCCCTTGTAGGTGCCCGCTTGGCGGTCGGCCGCGTATTTCTCGTTGGCCTGTTTCTGCCGTTTCTCCCGCACATCTCGGCGGACGTCGCAGGCAGCCACGACCTGGAGCTGATTGTCGCCCAGGAAGCCGTCGAAGTGACCCCCGCCCATGTTCCCTATCCCAATGAAGCCGACAGCGATCCGTTCGCTGGGAGGCAGCCATCCGCCACGCCCCAGGGCTGAGGCGGGCACAAAGTAGGGCACCGCAAGTGCCCCGGCCGCCCCCTTCAGGATCGTCCGCCGACTCACCCTTGTTCGTTGAGTCATACCTAACCCTTTCCCTTTGAATGTCCCGATCCATGCCCGGACCGACCCGCGATCCGGCGCGACCTAAGGTGAAACAGCTTACCACCCCAAGCTGGATATGAAAATGGCGGTGTCACTCGTGATCCACGGGTGGGTCCGTGACACTTCCGGCGGGGAGGCGCTACGGCTTTTTCGGAACCGCGACCGTGAGGGAGCGGCCCCCGTGTGCGGTGTTGGCCACTCTGCGGCCTAGCCCCCTCGCTTACGCTCGGGGTTCTGAAAGAGCCGACTGGACTGTCACGCACCCTCCACAAGTGGCCCCACGGGAACATATCGCATTCCCCTTCTCGGGGATCGAGAGATCGCCAAGATGCCCCGGTGTCGCCTATACTGGTTCGCAGGCGTCGGAGCCGGCATCCTCTGGCTTGCAGCAGTAGACCCGTGACTGATGAGGTCGAGACGATGATGGACAGGAGCAAACAGCAACTCACGCGACGGCAGCTCAACATGGCCTTGACCGGGGCGGCCACGGCCGTCTTCGCCATGCAGTGTCGAGGCGTCGGCGAGGAATCCCCGGCGTCCAGGCCGACGGTCATCGGCAGCGAGCCTGGCAGAAAGGTCCCCAAGTACCGCATCTACCCTCTCCGCAACGGCCGGTGCGAGATCGCCGGCAATGATGCGTTCGAGGACGGCGACCCAGCCAAGAGCTACGAGTACGTGCTTTACGCATGGCTGATTCTCGGCGGCGAGAAACCGATGATGGTCGACGCGGGCCTCAACGATGTGGCGGAGATGAACCGAGGGGCGGCTGCGGTGTTGAGACAGCCGATCACCCAGGCCCCCACGGAAACCATCGCGGCACAACTTGCGCGCTTTGGACTGAAGCCCGCTGATGTCGGCCACGTGTTCATCACCCATCTGCACTTCGACCATGTGGATGGGCTGGATGCCTTCACGAATGCAAAGGTCTACATCGGCAAGCGAGAGTGGGAATTGGCGACGGCCAACGACTGCAAGGGAAGTTGGGGCCACGGCCGTATCATGTTCATGCTGCGAGACAAGCCGGAATGGAACAAGCGACTGGTCCTCGTCGAAGACCAGGAAATCCTGCCGGGTGTCGATTCGTTCTTCGTCGGCGGGCATACGCTGGGCTCGATGAGCTATCGAGTCAACACGGCACACGGGCGGGCGGTACTGACCGGCGACACCGTGTCGCTGCTTGCCAACATCGAGAAGGACATCCCCGTCGGCGTGCACATGGACCTGGAGCAGTGCAAGGCCGGCATGAAGAAGATCCGCGAGAAAGCGGACATCATCCTGCCCAGCCATGACCCCACGACCACCGACCGCTGGCCCCCGGTCCCGCCGGGGATACCACGCTACACCATTCGGGCCATCAAGGTCGGTCAATGCGAGGTCCGCGATTTCATCAGCTTCCAGGACAGCGAGGGTCAGGATACGCGCACGTACAATCTGTACGTTTGGGCCATTCTCGGCGGTCCGAAGCCGATTCTCGTGGAGACCGGCCCGAACCCGAAGTACGTCGGCGAGTTTAACAAGGCCACGGCCAAGTACATCCCCGGGGGCGTCAAGCAGTCGCCCGAGGAGGACACCCTTGTGGCCTTGAGGCGGGCCGGAATCGATCCGGCTGACGTCAGTCACGTCATCGCGACGCACCTGCATGCGGACCACTACGACTATTTCCCCGCTTTTCCCAATGCCAAGCTGGTGGTCAACCGGCGGGAGTATGAAGAGACGCGTGGCGGCGCCGACAACCCCGAGGATCGCGGCCACTTGAACCCCGAAGTCTTCGCCGTGATCCGCTCACACCCGGCGAGCCTGATTCTGGTGGAGGACCACGAGATCCTGCCGGGCATCCGAACAGTCCCGCTCGGTTGCCATACGCCCGGGAGCCAGGGAGTACTGGTCCAGACGTACATAGGGCCTGTGATGCTCACGGGAGATGTTGTCTACCTGTACGAGAACATCGAACAGGACCGTCCGGGTCGCAGTCCCGATCCGCGAGTCTGCCACCAAGCCATGGCCAAGATCCGGTCCCTGGCCGACATCGTGCTGCCTGCCCATGACCCACTGACCCTTGTTCGATGGCCGGGTGGCGTCATCGGCGCCAAGTCGGGTGTGGTGGCGACACCATAGCCCTCCCCATGACCGACCGGACAACACTGCCAAGCGGCATCCAGACTTCGCAGGACTGCAGAAAGAGCACACGCGAGCCAAAACCAGTGCTCAGGAAGCCTGGCTGACGAGAATTCGCCCTCGGATTGCGCCCGCCGCCGATCAATCCTCTTCGGGCCAATATCACCAGATGGTGTTCCCACTGACCGATAAAACTCATAGGTGCGGTCGACCGTCGCGGATCAGGGAGTCTCCGCGTGTCCCGTGTTCGTCACGGCCGCACGCACGATTCGATCAGGTCGCCGTGGCAACCGTCTGACACGGCCTTCGTGAACGGGCAACGCTGCTCACACGTGTTCAGCTTATGACGATGCCAGTGTTGAGTGCCGGGTTCCAGCCGTCGGGCAGGCGAACGATGCCGGTCATTCTGTCACTGCTCGCGCTTGTGATATCGCCCAGTCCCCCCATGGCGCTCGGCGCAGAACCCGCCAGGATCACGCTTGTGACCGGCCCGCAGGAGATCTACCGCAATACGATCAACAGCATCGAGACCGCCGCGAAGGAGAAAAAGTGGTCCTACGTCGTGGTTGAGTTACCGGCGACCCCGGAGAAACGTCAATCGGAAGACTCGGCGGTTTCCGACAAGCCATCAGGTTCATCAGCGCCGGCATCGCGGCCGGCACCTGAGAATGCATCCCTCCAACAGACTCGCGACCGCCTCGTGGAGAGCCGGCCGGCGGTCATTGTGGCGGTTGGGACTGAGGCCACGACTCTGGCGCTGGAATCGGTTCCCAAGGCGTCCGTCGTGTTCTGCATGGTGCCCAACACACTGGACGCGTACTTCCTGTCCGAAAACAGCCGACACAAGCCTCGCCTGGCGGGAGTCAGCACGGATATCTCACCAGCCGAACAGATCGCCTGGGCGGTGCAACTGAACGAGGACGTGAAGAACATCGGTGTCCTGTTCAGCAGTCGCACTCGTCGGACGGTCGAGGCATTGCGCAAGGCAGGTCAGGATCGCGGCATCACCGTCACACTGATCGAAACGAGCAAGAACGATTTCGTGAAAGCCGTCGGTCTCCTGGACACGAACCGCTGCGACGGCGTCATCATGGTGCCGGATGCCGACGTGTACAACACGACAACCGCCCAGCGCCTCCTGCTCTGGGGCATTCGGGCCCGCAAGCCGGTCTGGGCCTTCTCGAGCAAGATCGTCAAGGCAGGTGCCTTTGCGGGCTGGCAGGCCGACGACGAGACAATCGGGCGTCAGGTCGCTGATCTGGCGGACAAGATCGCAACAGGCACGCAGCCTGCGTCTGTCGGCATGGTGTACCCGAACAAGATTGTCTACTCGCTCAACCATCGAAGCACGGAGATGATTGGCATCTCCGTGCCGGACGACGTACTGGCGAAGATCACTGAGCAGTTTGGAAGGAACGACTAGGTGAGCAACTTGCGGGGTAGAAGGAGATTGGCCGCCATGATGCCTCGATTCGTGCACACAGGCATACCGACCGCGACCGCCAGATGGCGGAGACGGCTCCGGCAAGGGCCGTGGCCGGCGGCATCGGTGATTGCCTTGGCCGTTTCCTTGAACGTTCATGTCTTCGCTCAGTCACGGCCTGCCAGCGCGCCGGCCGATATCAGCGTCGAGGAGACCGAGTTTCCCAGCTTCCTCAGCCAACCGCATGACAGTCAGAACGACATGGAACTGTTTAACCTGGACGTGCCCGAAGTGGACGTCGTGCAGACCGCAACCAGAAGCCCCAAACGGATCATGGATCTGCCCTATGCCGTGAGCGTTGTGACCGCCGAGGACATCCGCCGATCGGGGGCCCGCTCAGTTCCCGATGCCCTGCGGTTGCTGCCCGGCGTGGACGTGGCCGACCTGAGCTGGGGTTACTCGGGCGTGTCAACGAGAGGAGGCCACGGACTGACCGCCGATCAGGTGCTCGTCTTGATGGATGGTCGGCAGATGTTCGACCCCATCCTCGGAGCGACATTCTGGTACTTCTGGCCCATCCAGTTGGAGGACATCGAGCGGATCGAGGTTCTACGAGGCCCTGCAGGCGTTACCTGGGGCGCCAACGCGCTCAACGGCGTCATCAACATCGTCACCAAGGACCCCGCCGACCAGGTCGGCCTGACCACTGCGATCACAGCGGGGACGCGAGGGGCCCACAAAGAGCACCTGGGATACGGCTACGCCGACGAGAAGCTCAAGCTGCGCGTGTCGGGCGAATACGAGGGCAGTGACGGCTTCCGCAAGGGCGGGTCGATCCTGCAGCAACTCGATGACGACTTCATGGAAGGGCGCACCGGCGTACACGTTGTCTACGACGCCACGCCGAAAGACATCCTCACGCTGTCCGCGGGCAACAGCGTGGCAGGTGGAGGCAACACAACCTCGCCGAGCTTCTTCCCTCCGGACAAGCTCAACCCGAGATCGCAGACCTCGTTTTTGCTGGGCAAGTGGGATCATCGCGTCGCCCGCGACAACCAGTTCGGGCTCAACGCCTACGTCAACGATTACCACTTTGAGCCGGGGGCCAAGACGATCGACTATCGGTACCAGCAGATCGCCCTCGAGTTCAATCACAACTTCAAGCTGGGCGACGACCATACGCTGACCTGGGGACTCGACAGTCGAACCGACCTGATCGACGGCACGAACTCGGATCCGCACTTGATGACCAAGGATTATGTCAGCAGCGCGACGATCGGGCTTTACGTACAGGACGAATGGAGGTTCGCGCCGCGATGGGCCCTGGAACTGGGCGCCCGGATCGATTACGAGTTCTATGGGGGCTTCCAGCCGAGCGGGCGAATTGCCCTGTCTCACAAGTTTTCCGACGGCTCGCTGGCCTACGGAGCGGTGTCCCGTGCGTTCCAGATGCCGCCGGTAGGAGGCCGCTTCGCCGATTTCGCGCTCTACAGCGGACTGATACACCAGACCGCTGACCCCGCTACCGATCCCCAGACCGTGATTGCCTACGAGTTGGGATATCGAAAGAAGTTACTCTCCGACCGGCTCACCACCAACATCAATCTCTTCTGGCACGACCTGGATGATGTGATCACCGCCACGACGATGGAATTCGGTCCGCCGGGCCTGATACAGTCGAAGTACGACAACCGGGCCTCCGCTGCGATGTACGGGTTCGAATTCGAGGCCAAGTATGCGGCAACGAAGCAGTTGACCCTTCTGGCGAACTACACCTACCAGTGGATGGACTGGTTCGGGCACATGCCGTACACCGACAAGGACTTCATCACGCCGCCCGAACACAAGTTCATGATTGGTACCCAATATGACCCCATCAAGGACCTGCACCTGTCGGCCTACTTGTACTACGTCGACACGGTAAAGGCCCCGAACGGCACCATGGCGCTTCTGCCGATGCAGATCCCGCCTTACTTCCGGCTCGACCTGAGGGCGGAGTACGAATTCTGGAAGAAGCAGGCGGCCGTGGCCGTGGGTGTCAGGAATCTTCTCGACCGGGATCACCCCGAAGGCGGAACCACCTTCCTGAACAACGCCGAAGTGCCCCGGATGATCTACGCCGAATTCCGAATGAGTCTCAGGTGAACCCGGCCGGGTTGCCCCGCGGCATGATCACGAATCGGCAAGCGGCGGCTCCTGGTCCCGTCGAGGCAGATGTGCAGTGACGCAGACGCCTCCGCCCGGGTTGTCGGTAACCACCACGCTTCCGCCGATGATCTCGGCCCGCTCCTTCATACCCGGTATCCCCAAAGAGAAACCGCTTGTCTGGCCCTCCGGATGCAAGCCGATGCCGTTGTCACGAATCTTCAAGATGATCAGATCAGCGACGGCCTCAATACCGACTCGGCAGCGGGTGGCCCTGGAATGGCGGGCGACGTTGGTCAGGGCTTCCTGAACAATTCGAAAAGCCGTGGTCGCAAGAGGTTCACCCACCTCCAGGTCGGGCGGGACCACCTC
>CAZTQK010000094.1:0-16728 GCA_964615635.1 uncultured Planctomycetales bacterium | reverse complement strand
ACCGCGTCAGGCAAAAAGAGCCAGACCCCGGCCCGCTAAACACGTACGCAAGCTCGGCCGCCGGTGTCTCCGTATTCCTCAATCGTAAGACCGAGGGAACAAACCCCTCGGCTCGTCAAGAACGCTCCTGCTCGGCCGGCTGGGTCGCCGGTCCGGTTTCATACGACTCGCCGAAGTCGATCGGCGTCAAGCGCCCGCCTGCGGCCCGCTCCAACTCGGCCTGCCTGACCAGGCAGTCTCGCAGAAACTGCAGGGCCCTGAGCCGGGTCATCAGCAGTCCTTCCTGCGACTGCAAGTATACCGTCAGATCTTCCTGCCCGGCGATGTACGATTGACGGGCCAGATCGACATTACGGCCGACCTCGGGCAACATCTCGCGGCGGTAGAAGTCGACCTGTTCACCAGCCTGCCGTCTCATGACCAGCGATTCGCGAACCATCCGGACGGCCTCTTGGAACCGGCTTTCGTACTGGGCCAGCCGTTGCCGGTGCATGTGGACGGCCCGGGCGATCTGCGCCTGGTTCTGGTCAAAGATCGGCAACTCCATCTCTATCATAGGCCCCACGGTGTACTTCATTTCTCGCGGTTTCGGGCCAAAGGGCTCGATCATGGGCGGGCCCGGCTCAGTGGGCATGCCCCAGGCCCGGTCCAACAGGCTCTGAGCAAGCGCGTTGCCGAACCGCCCGGCCAGCCGCTGATTCTGCGCCGGCGGAGCGGCCATTCGCTCGAAGCCCAGCCCCAAGGCCAGTTCCGGCCAGGCCTCAAGCTGCATCAGCTCGATCTCATGCTCGGCCGCCAGGACCTGCCACTCGGCCGCCTTGAGGTCCAGTCGTTGCACCGTCGCCAATCGTACGAGTTCCTCTTCGGTGCCCGGCGAGTCGACCGGCGTTTGGGTCTCATGGATGGGCTCCACCTGCCACCCGTCAGAGGCTCCGGCAAACCCCATCAGGGCGAGCAGTTCGCGCTGGGCAGCTCGATGCTCGGCCTCCACGGCCATCAGCTCGGACCGCAACCCGAGATGGCGGATTCGCGAGAGGTTAACCTGCACCTGCGAGGCCCTTCCGGCAGCCTGGCGAGTCTCGATGATCCGCGTGGATTGATCCACGATCTCCATGTTCTCGCGAATCAGTTCGATTGCCCGTTGCGTGTACTGCAGGCGGGCATACACCTTCTTGACTTCGGCGGCGGTGACAACGGCGCGATCGGCCACTCGAAGAATGGTCTCCTGTAACGCGGCACGGGCGACCTCCTGGCGAGCGGGGATCATCCACAAATCCTGCAATTGTTGCATGGGCAAACCGCTGCCACGCAGCATGCTTCGCCCCCCACCGCTGGGAAACATGATCATGAAATTGAGTGTCGGGTTGGTCAGCAGGCCGGCCTGCACCAGATCAGCGTCGGCCTGTGCGATCATTTCCAGATCAGCCCGCAGCTCGCGGTTGCTGCGCAAGGCGGTGGTGACCGCGTCCCGGAGATGCAGAACCGAACGGCCGTCCCAGGCGGGCGGCAAATCGTCCCACGGGGCGGTCCACGCCGGCTTGTGTCCCAGCCGCTGTTCCACCAGCCCGGCGGCCTCATCGATGCGAGGACCGGAGTTGACGTGAACGCAACCGCCAGCGGCCCCGACACACACAACAAGAATCCACGCGAGCTTCATGACTCATGCCCCCTCGGGCCTTCGAAATTGCCCTCGATGTGGCCGACCGGGCACGCCCGGGTACATGTTTAGCGTGCAAGACAGCGGGTCAGGCACTTTTTGCCGTTTTTTTTCGCGGCGCCGAGCCCCCGCCTGACTGAGCCAACCACTCCAGATTGCACGGCGAACCGCGTTTGGGCAAAAAGAGCCAGACCCCAGCACGTTAAACACGTACGCGCCTGGTCGGTGCGGACAGAACGTACCGCTATAAGACCATCCCTGTCAACGACGTCGATGCAATAACGGCCGTGAGGACGGTCTAAAGCCGGTCTGAAACCGGACGGATGGCCGGACGGCCTGCAAAGCAGGAGCTCACTTGCACCACCCATGCCTCCGTCTGGCTGTCGATACAAACCGCGTTTCATTGTAGGTGCGCAGAGGGGTGCATGCTACAATGGCAGTGGCCTTACCGCGGAGACCGATGATCCTGATCAGAATGGGACTGAACGCAACTCGGTGCCTGAGGGGAATGTAATGGCCGTTCACATGAGAGTATTGGTGATGGTGTGCGTCCTGGGGCTGGCCGTGGCCGATGGTGCCTCAGCCGCCATGAACGTCGGGCTGGCCACCTCGATGGATAAGGTCATGATCAAGGCTATCCACAATGGCTGGCCGCTGGAGGGCTGGGTCGCTGATCACTACGAACTGGCCCTCGCTCGCAACGAGCACGAGGCCTTTCAGGTCATTGTGTGGTCAAACCAAGCCTTGTCGAACGTCAATGTCAGCGTCTCGCCGCTCACCGGCCTCAACGGGGCCGGTCCGTTTGACGGCACGGCTCAGGTTTGGCTGGTTGGGCACGTGGACGTCTCGGACGACCCGATTGACAACCTCGACATCGCCTATCCGCCGCACGTCGTGGGATACACCGGTTGGTGGCCGGACCCGTTGCTGACATTCATGAACACGTGCAACATCAACGCGAACGACCGCGTGGCCTTCTGGGTCGACCTCGCCACGACCGGCAACACGCCGGCGGGCGACTACACCGCGACGGTGACCGTCTCCGCGTCGGGCCAGTCGCCGGTGACTCTGCAGCTCAACATCGCCGTCTGGGATTTCAACGTACCGGTGCTTTCCTCGCTGCCGACGGCAATGTCCTGCGATCTCGGCAAAGCGCAGAGCCTGTACGGCAGCACCGCGTGGACCACCTACGGCATCAAACTGAAGTTCTGGGACATGCAACTGGCCCACCGAATGAATATCACTCATCTCTATCAGAACGTCCCGGACCCGATGAGCGACATCAACTACTGGTTCGCCCGCGGAGAGACGATGTTCAACGCCAGCAAGGTCCCGTGCGCCAATGAGCCCGCCCTGGCGAGCCTGTACAGCACGTTCAACAGCCAGGGCCGTGTGCATCAGCTGTACACCTACGGGTATGACGAGGCGACATCAGACAAATACGAGGTGATGTACAACACCTTCACGGCCATCCACAACAACTATCCGGGCATACGAACCATGACGACCGCGTTCGACGATTCCTTCGGCACCTCGCCGGGAACGTCCTTCTTGCGGTCGGCGGTTGACATCTGGGTACCCCAACCGACCAAGTACAAGTTGGATGAGGCTGAGCGGCTCCGTGCCGAGGGCAAGGATATGTGGTGGTACGTGTGCGTGTCGCCGCGCCACCCCTACGCCAACCTTTTCATCGAATACCCGGGCATCGAGCCGCGGCACCTGATGGGCACAATGCCGTTCAAGTACAAGGTGGGAGGCTTCCTTCACTATGCCGTGGCCAACTGGCCGGTCGGGTTCAACGACGGGCCCATTACCACCGGCCCTTACACAGACTGGGACTCGCGCACCGTCTACAACGACAACTCAAACGGCTGGGTCAACGGCGACGGCAGCCTTTTCAATCCCGGACCAACAGGCCCGATTCCAACCTTCCGCCTGGAGAACATGCGCGACGGTCTCGAAGACTTCGAGTATTTGACACTCCTCAGATCGGTCACACGGGTCGTCAACCGGTGTCCGACGACACCGGAGCAACTCGCCTTCGTCAGCTCGGCCAACGCGCTGCTGAGTGTCCCGGCCGACGTCGTGGCCAGTCTCACCAGCTACACGCGCGACCCCGCCACGCTCTACAGCTTCCGCCACCAGGTCGCGCAGAAGATCATCGAAGGCCAGGCCCTCGTGCCGCTGTCGCCGCCCGACGGCGACGATGATGGCGTCGGCGACCCCTGCGACAACTGCCCGAACAACCCCAACAACGACCAGCAGGACACCGACGTCGATGGGATGGGTGATGTCTGCGACCCGGACATGGACAACGATAGCGTGCCCAACGCCTCGGACAACTGCCCGCTCATCCACAATACGGACCAGATCAACGACGATGGGGACGTCTTCGGCGACGTCTGCGACAACTGCCCAAGCCACATCAATGACGACCAGACTGACACTGACTCAGACGGCCTGGGTGATGCGTGCGACAACTGCCCGACAGATGCCAACGTCGATCAGGCCGACGGAGACCAGGACACGGTGGGCGACGTCTGCGACAACTGTCCGGCTGATCCCAATGCCGATCAGCTCGACACGGACGATGATGGCATCGGAGATGTCTGTGACGGCGACCCGACAGGCAACAAGTGGATCGACGAGGAGTTCGATGGGACCTGCACAGGCCTGGAGAAGGTCGGCTCGTGGGACCAAACGTCCATGCTGGCCCGCTGGCCCCGAACGTGGGCGAGTTCGAACGGCACGTTCACACTCGGCAAGGGATGGAATCCGACGTGCGGCGCGGCCATGAACACCACCAAGAACTACTACCGCATGACCGCCAACTTGGAGCCAGACATGACGGCCACCTACGGCCAAGGCAATAAGGGCATCGGGGCGGGAAACACGGTTCAGGGTACGGATGCTGAACCGCTCGTTCTGGAGTTTGTGGTGGATTTCAACGCCGAGGCGTACGGCAGTTACTCGAGCTTCTACGTTGAGCTGTCCTATCACAACGGTACAAGCGACGACCAGGCGCCGCGCAACAGCACCGAAGGCCTGTACACCCAAGACGGCGACCTGAGCAACGGTGACCAGGGCCCATGGACCGATGGCCAGAATCACCGTGTTCTCGCTTACGGCTCGTTCGCGGGCGTTAACAAGCCGTACGGAAGCCCGGGGAGCGGCCAGTTCGGCGCGGCCATGCTGTATGATGGCCGCAAATGGCACTACAGCAAGACGGTCAACGACATCCACGGCGTCAATGCCGCTTTGTGGAAACGGTCGGACGGCCTGCAGTGTCTCTTCCGCATGACCATCAAGACCGACACAGTCATCTATGAACTCGACAACCTCGGCGGGACACCGATCAACGCGCCGCACGAACTGCCCCGGCAATACAAGGACGGTTTCAATCGCATCAGCCTGGTGGTAGGTAATACCATCTATACCAGCGGCAAGGTCAACTACGTGGACCAGATCGAATTGCGGCAGGGAACGCTTGTCGTGCCCATCCCGACGGGGGCGTGCTGCATCCGGACCGCCCTGGGGGCCGGCACCTGCGGCATCACAACGCAGGCCGATTGTGAAAGCAACCCGACGGGCACCTATCTGGGTGATAATACCATCTGCGGCGACAACAATGCCAACTGCGAATTCTGCCCGTCCATCTTCGGCGATGCCGACTTCGACCAGGATGTGGACTCGGCCGATTTCGGCGTCTTCCAGCAATGCATCACCGGTCCAGGGCTGGTGACCGTGCCGCCGGAGTGCACCTGCCTCGACCGCGAATCGGACGACGACATCGACACTGACGATCTCTACTTCTTCGTCAACTGTCTGACGGGCCCGGGTGCTCCCGGCGATCCCGAATGCGCGCAGTGAGACATCGGGGCATCCGCTGGCCGACATGCGCAGTTGGTCTGGCCAGCAGACCATGCCGAGGCTGGGCAGAAACCCCCTCAATTGCACGTGAAGACCTCCGGGGCTAACCTTGAGTTTCAGGAGGATCGCCCACATGCCCTCAAGGCCATCAAGAAGAGATATCGTCAAAGCGACCGTCGGAGGAATGATTGGTCTGTCGGGCTGCGCCGCCAGGCAAGTGGAGAGGCGGGCAGCAGGCAAGCCAGACGCGCCCGGCTGGATCGACGCCCATGTGCACGTATGGACAAATGACGTGTCGCAGTATCCTCTGGCCCCAGGGTTCACGAAATCACAGATGCAACCCCCCACCTTCACCCCCGAGGAGTTGTTTGCCCACTGCGAGCCCTGCGGCGTCCGGCGGATCAACCTGATCCAGATGAGCTACTACGGTTGTGACAACCGCTACATGCTCGACGTCATGGAGCGGTATCCGGGCCGGTTTGCAGGGACGGCCATCGTTGACCTGACCGCCCGAGACGTTGGCGACGAGATGCGGCGGCTCAAATCTCGCGGCGTCCAGGCGTTTCGGATCTACCCGGGCCTGGCCAAACGCCCGCCGGCCGAGTGGTTGATGCCGGACGGGTGTGACGAGATGTTCAAAGTCGGCGCCGAATCTGACCTGGCCATGAGCTGCCTGATTGACCCCGATGCCCTGCCGGAACTCGACCGCATGTGCAGGCGCTATCCCGACACACCGGTGAGTATCGACCACCTGTGTCGGATCGGCATTTCCGGCCAGATCGACCAGAGCCAGGTCGACGCCCTTTGCCGGATGAGCCGGCACAAGCGGGTCATGGTGAAGGTCGGAGCGTTCTATGCCCTGGGCCGCAAGAAACCGCCCTACGACGATCTGCTCCCGCTGATCCGGCAGGTTGTGGGCGCTTTCGGCCCGCAACGCTGCATGTGGGAAACCGACTGCCCTTTCCAGATCGTCCACGGCACCTATGAGGCATCGCTGGCCCTGATCCGCGACCGATGCGACTTCCTGAGCCGCTCCGACAGGGAGCAGATCCTCCGAAAAACGGCCGAAACGTTCTTCTTCCCCAACGGTTGAGACCGGACGACGGTCCTTTTTTGACAGCCGTACCGCCAAGCGTATCATACCACTCCATGGTGCGGTCACTGGCGTCTCAAAACGACTTCTGACGGACACACGACAATGACACGACAGCGCGCGACTCGGTTGAGCAACGACCGGCGGTGGTGGTTATATCTGCTTCTGGCAGGGCTTGCGGCCTTCCCCCTTGCGGCATTGCCGCTCATGGCTCAGGCGCCGGCGACGCTGCCGGCCGGAGCAATCTCGCCGTTGGACGGCCGTCAAGTCCGGCAGCTCACCATCAGCGGCCTGAGGCAGATTGATGAGGCCTACGTCCGCAATCGCATCCGAACGCGCGCCGGCGAAACATACTCCCAGGATCAGGTCGAGCGGGACCGCGGCCAGTTGCTCAGGTCCGGACGGTTTCTCGACGTGAAGGCGGAGCCGGTGTTGGTGGACGGTCAGATCAACCTCACCTTCTCGCTGGTGGAGAAGCCCGAGGTCGAGTCGCTCGAGATCGTCGGCAACCAGAAGATCAAGACAAAGGACCTGCTGAAAGAGCTGAGCTTTGCCGCCGGCGACCCGCTGGATATGTACGAAGTACGGCAGGGGCGCGACACCATCGAGCGGTTGTACCGCGAGAAGGGCTACGCCTATGTTTCGGTAACCTACGATGAGAGCCTGCTCACTACCGAGCGCCGAGTGGTCTACACAGTGGTCGAAAGCCAGCGAGTCAAGATCCGCAAGGTCCGGTTCGAGAACAACGTCACCTACGAAGCCAGGGAGTTGAAAAAGCAGATCGACACCAAGAGCTACATTCCCATCTTCCGGACCGGCAACTTCGATGCGGACCAGGCGACACGAGATGCCGCTACCTTGCAGAAGTACTATCGCGACCGCGGGTTCCTCGATGCCGAGGTCAGCTACGTCACGGAGTTCCAGGACGTGGCCCGCGAGAAGCTGGACGTGATCTTTCGCGTCAACGAGGGTATTCGGTATTCGGTCGCCGAGATCCGGCTACAGGGGAACCAGGTGTTCACCGCTGATGAGCTGATCAACGAGATGAATCTCAAAACGGGCGATTCCCTGGTCGACTCCCGCCTGAAGAGCGACGTGAAACGCCTCGAAACCAAGTACGGTTCGCAGGGATACATCGACGTGAGGGTGATCGCAAGCTGGGTTTTCGCCTCCGAGCCGGCCAAGGTCATCCTGACATTGAACATCCAGGAAGGTGAGCAGTTCACCGTCGGCTGGATCGAGGTCGATGGCAACGAGCGGACTCAGGAGAAGTGCGTCCGGCGCGAGGTGGGCCTGTACCCCGGCGACATCTATGACGTCACCAAGATGGAAAAGGCGGAGCAGGACCTCAAGGCGTCAGGTTTGTTCATCGACGCGACGGTAGAGGCGGTCGAACCGTCCACGCCGCAACCCGGCGTGCGAGACATGCGCGTGGCCGTGGAGGAAAACTCAAAAACCACTAACTTCATCGCGGGCGTCGGGGCCAGCAGCGACAGCGGCCTGGTGGGTAACATCGTTCTGGAGAACAACAACTTCGATATCTTCGACGCACCGCGGACCTGGAATGAGTTCTTCAAAGGCCGGGCCTACAAAGGAGCGGGGCAGACGATGCGCGTGCAATTCGAGCCCGGCACCGAATACACGCGGTTCCGAATCGACTTCCGCGAACCGTATCTCAGCGACCGGCCGATCGGCTTCAACACCGGGTTGTTCGTGTTCGATCGCCCGCGCGATGCGTACAACGAACAACGAGCCGGCGTCTACGTCAGTGTCGACAAGAAGTTCGAGGAGGGCCTGCTCAAGGGTTGGCTCGGCGAGATCGCCCTGCGACCCGAGTACGTCAACATCGACGACGTAGATTTTCTCGCAGCCAGGGACATCCAGAAGGTCAAGGGCGGGAGTTACTTGTCCACCATCAAATTCTCCCTGGCTCACGATACCACCGACAGCCGCACGGACCCGGGCAAGGGGCACCGGGCGACCATGTCCTGGGAGCAGGCCGGCGTGATGGGCGGCGACTACACCCACTCCAAGCTTGCCGGCGGATACACCAAGCACTGGACCGTGGCCATCGATGAACAGGATCGCAAGAGCGTGGTCAGCGCCAGGGTTAACATTGGACAGATCCTCGGCGACGCCCCGATGTTCGAACGCTTCTACGCCGGCGGCATCGGCTCTATGCGCGGCTTCGATTACCGGGGAATCAGCCCCCGCTCAGGGATCAAGAACGATCGCGTCGGCGGCGAGTTCATGCTCATGACCGGTGCCGAGTACTCGTTCCCGATGTACGACAAGGTCATCCGCGGCGTACTCTTCACCGACATGGGTACCGTCGAACGCGAATTCGGAATCACGAGTTGGCGAGCCTCGGTGGGTTGCGGAGTCCGGCTGACCTTGGAGATCTTCGGGACGGTCCCGATGGAATTTGACCTGGCATGGCCGGTTGCCAAGGACAGCGAGGATAACACCCGCGTGTTCAACTTCTTCATC
Source organism: uncultured Planctomycetales bacterium (assembly GCA_964615635.1). Taxonomy (GTDB): domain Bacteria; phylum Planctomycetota; class Phycisphaerae; order UBA1845; family PWPN01; genus JAUCQB01. The sequence goes on along the minus strand of CAZTQK010000094.1, from coordinate 7,618 downwards.
GGGCTGCCCTTCTTCTGATCGATCATCCGACGGTCGTCTCGCGGCAAGACGGCGCGACGGACGGGTCAACCGAAATGGGCGCATGAAAACGGCGAACGCAGCGAGTGGAAGGCGTTCGCCGTTTGCGTCTCCAAGTGTGGTATTGGCACGGTATCTCGGAGACTTCTTTGCTTCTCCCCGAACAATCGGGACTTCTCCCCCCTTGCCTGTCCCCCTTACTCCTCTCTTGGCTGTGCAGGTCTTAGGCTTGAAGGGTCTGGCCGACTCCTCGTGTCGGCTCTCCGGTTCCATTGCGGGCGGCACCCCTGCCGCCGGTTCCGGGCCGAGCAATGGATATTCCCACAGAATCCGGCTTACGAGCCGGCTCGCTCATCCAACATCTTGCGAAGCTGCGTGTTCTCGCGTTTGGTCGCTTCCAGGTCGAAGAGGAGATACTTGATCGACAGACGAAGGAAGTCGATGCTCTCCTGCAGGCTGCTCACCGTCTTCTTGAGCTGCTCGTGCCGGTGCTTGGTCTCTTCCGCCAGCTTCGCCAGTTTGCTCTTTTCCACCTCGGGCATCATCTCAATCTCACTGACCAGCTCACTGAGCTTCTTATGAAAGGAACCCTCTTCCATCAGGTCACCCGTCTGCTGCTTTCCACCGGCTGGTCACCGGTCCGCCCACGTCCCCACCCTCCTCCGGACGGCTGGCAGGCGATTGCGCCTGTCCTTATGAGCAAAGGGGGTGCCAGCGGTGGCGGAGCATCCCAACCTGCTCAGACAAGGTGTAAGTCTATGACTGAGAATGGCTTACAGGTATTCCGACAACTCTGGTTCCCAATAGCGATCCTTACGGCTGTGTCGAGACGTTGACCCAAATCAACACCGCCGATTCTCCTCCTTTCGGGCTGAAGGCGTAAGCTTCTGTCAAGACGTGACTTATGCCTGTTCACCGATGTCGGGAAGCGGCGCCCGCGAAGATGCTCATTCCTTGCCTGAGTCTTCGTCGCGGCGGGCTCTCAACCGGTAACCGACCCCCGGCTCCGTCAAGATGTGCTGTGGGCAGGCCGTATCCGCCTCGATCTTCTGGCGGAGCTGGCCTATGTAGACCCGAAGGTACTGGGTCTGGTCCACATCGGACGGGCCCCAGACCTCGCGAAGCAAATGCTGATGAGTGACGACCTTACCGGCGTTGATCACCAGCACGCGTAGCAGATCGTACTCGGTGGGCGTGAGCCTGATTTCCCGCCCATCAATCAGCACCAGACGCTTGGACAGATCCACGGCCAGGTTGCCCGACTCGAACACCGGCTGGTCTGTCTGGGCCGTGAGCCGATGACGTAGAGACGTCCGAATCCGCGCCAGCAACTCGCCCATTCCGAACGGTTTCGTCACATAGTCGTCGGCCCCGGCATCCAGAGCCAGGATCTTGTCGGTCTCGCGACCGCGCACTGTCAGCACAATGATGGGCACCGCTGACCACTCTCGCAGTGCGTGAATCACCTCCATGCCATCCATGTCCGGAAGCCCGAGGTCGAGGATGACAACCTCCGGCCGGTCAGTGGAGGTCTTGAGAATGGCCTCCTGTCCAGTGGCAGCCTCAACAACCGAATGACCCTGTGCAGTGAGCGTCGTTCGCAAGAATCGCCGGATCTGCGGCTCGTCGTCCACAACCAGAATCCTCGGCAGATGCTCACGCATTGGATTCTCCCGCTTGGCCTGCGCTGCAAGGCTGTTCGCCGGCCGGAAGACTGATGGTGATGGCCAAACCCTTCGCAACGGCCGGGCTGTGTGCAGCTACCGTCCCCCCATGGGCTTCGACAATACCCCGGCAAATCGACAAACCCAGACCGGTTCCGGCGACATACCGGTCCGCAGCTCGCGCACGGTAGAATTTGTCAAAGATCCTCTCAAGATCAGCGGCGGGGACGCCCGGCCCTTCGTCGGTGATCTCGATCTTGACCGCCGAAGCTTCCTGAAAAGCCTGAACGTGAACCGCCGCGTCGGGCGGAGAGTACTTCGCGGCGTTGTCCAGCAGATTGAAGAGCACTTGCTCCATCAGCACGAAATCCAGGCGCAGCAGGGGCAGACGAGACTCGATCTTGGTCGTCAGTCGATGACCCGCCAGCGGTTGTCCGGCCCGGGTAACTGCCGATCCGATCAGGTCGCTGATCTCAACCCAGTCGAGATTCAGCTCCAGTTTGCCTGATTCAAGCCGCGTGATGTCGAGGAGATTGCCGACGAAACGGTTGAGCCGTTCGGCTTCTTCTTGAATCGTCTGAAGCAGGTCGCGGCTCGTTGTCTCGTCGTAGTCCTTTCCGTACGTCAACAGGCTGCTGGCCGCGCCGATGATCGAAGCCAGTGGCGTCCGCAAGTCATGAGAAACAGATGACAGCAGCGCGGTACGCAACTTCTCGGTTTCGGCGTACACACGGGCCTGCTCGATGTCCTGGCGAAGCCGCGCACTCTCAATGCCGACGGCGGCCTGGTCAGCCAGGCCTTCGATGAGCCGGCGGCGGCGAGGCGAGATCTCGCCTGCACCCATCTCGAAACGCACCCCCAGAACGCCAACTGTGCCGCGGGCCGTCCTCAGGGGCAAGAACATCCACGAGATGCCCGGCAGTGTGTCCGTCGCTCGACCGGAGGACAAGCCGTGCTGCCATGCCCACTGCGCGGCCCCCAGATCATGCTCGGATAGAGTGGTACCGGGCGGATGGGCCGCAGCCGGTCGCAGAACACCGTCGGTGCTGAGCAGCAGGATGGTGTCTGCGCTGACAATCTGACCAACCTGGTCGGCGATGACTGACAGAACCACCTGCGTATCGGGTGCCGATGCCAGGGCCCGACTCAGGGCAAAGAGCGCGCTGGTGCGGTCTTCCCGACGTCGCGCGGCCTCGGCTTGCTCGTGCACCCGGGCGGCGAGATTGCTCGCAATGACCGCCACGATGAAGTACGCGACGAAAGCCAGTAACTCGCCGGGATGAGCGATCGAGAACGTATAGAGCGGATCGATGAAGAAGAAGTTGAAGACAAGAGCGCTCAGAACACAGGCGACCAGGGACGGCCACAACCCATAACGGATGGCAACGAACAGGACGCCCAACAAGAACACGATCGAGAGGTTCGGCAACGATGTGAAACACTGTACTGTCTTGCCGATCGCAGCGGTGACGGCGACGGAAGCCGCACTGACAACGTAGTCTCTCATCCTTGAATCGCCGCTTGAGAGCAGGCCTGGCCGCACTTGGCTTCTGCCAGGACTGTCATCGCCCCTGATGACGTGGACGTCGATCCGGCCGCTCTTGCGGATGAGAGCGTTGACGATAGAACCGTAAAACAGTTCCTGCCACCAGGATCGCTGCGACTTGCCGATGACGATCTCGGTCACGTTGTGCGACTGTGCGTAGTGAATGAGATCGTCCGCCGGCTTCTCGCCCGGGATGCTGACGGCCTGGCCGCCAAGCTGTTCGGCCATCCGGAGCGTTCGTGAAATACGTTCCCGGTCCTGTTCTGAAAGCCTTTGGTGCGCAGGCGTCTCCACGTACACCGCCGTCCACGGAGCGTTGCGCCGATCGGCCCGCCGCTTTGTGGCCCGGACCAGCCGCAGCGAAGTCGGGCTCGGGCTGACGCAGACCATAACGCGCTCAGTCGCCGGCCAGGGACCGGGGATGGCCCGCGACTTCATGTAGTCCTGCATCTGGTCATCGACACGATCGGCCGTCCGCCGCAGGGCCAGTTCGCGGAGAGCGTTGAGGTTGCCTGGTCGGAAGTAGTTCTCGATCGCCCGCTGGGCCTGTGCGGGCACGTATACCTTGCCTTCTCTCAGCCGCCGGATCAACTCCTCCGGCGGCAGGTCGACGAGTTGGACTTCATCAGCCCCGTCCAGCAGACGATCGGGGAGCGTCTCTCGGACACGGATTGTTGTGATCTGCGCGACCGCGTCGTTCAGACTCTCCAGGTGCTGGACGTTGACCGTGGTGTAGACGTCGATACCGGCGGCGAGAAGTTCCTCGACGTCCTGGTAGCGCTTGGGATGCCGCCTGCCAGGGGCATTGGTGTGAGCGAGTTCATCTACGAGCACCAGCGCCGGCCGCCTCGCCAGAACAGCATCGAGGTCCATCTCCTCCAATAATGACCCGCGATATTCGATCCGTTGCCGAGGAATGGTCTCCAGACCTTCCAGCAGCGCCTGCGTGTCAGCGCGGCCGTGCGTTTCGACAATGCCGATCACGACATCGATACCTTCTCGCCTGCGGGCCTGCGCGGTCTGAAGCATCGAGTAGGTCTTGCCGACCCCCGGGGCAGCCCCCAGAAAAACTTTCAGTCGACCTCGAAGGTTCTGCTGCGCAGCCACCGGCAGGGACTCCGCAGAGGGTCGGCCTTCCTGACGGGTAGGTTCAAGTTCGGCCACAGACGTCGTCCTCGCAAACGGGTATTCTACTGATTCTGACCTTCGCGGCGAAACAGCAGCTCGTCCAGGCTCATGTTCAGGACGAGGACGTTGATGCGAGGTTCGCCCAGCAGCCCCAGGGTACGGCCTTCCGTGTGCTGTCTCACGAGCCTGCGAACCTGCTCCTCGGTCAGGCCTCTTGCCCTGGCCACGCGTGGCACCTGGAACTCGGCGGCCGCCGGGCTGATGTGCGGGTCGAGCCCGCTTCCGGACGCTGTCAGAAGATCAACGGGGATGGGCGCTGCCGGGTTTTCTCTGCGCAGTTCCTCTGATGCCGCTTGCACCCGCTCCACGAGTTGTCGGCTGGTCGGACCCAGGTTCGAACCGCCGGACGCGGTGGCGTCGTAACCTGTGCCTGCAGCCGACGGCCGAGGATGAAAATACTCCGTCTCGGCGAAGCTCTGCCCGATCAGCTCTGAACCTGCGACCTCGCCTTTGCGTTCGATCAGACTGCCGCCGGCCTGGTACGGGAATACCAGTTGGGCAATTGACGTAACCACCATAGGGTAAACAAGTCCCGTCACGACAGTCAGGGCCAACAGCAGTACGATCGCCGGTCGGACCTCGCGCAGCATGAACCACCTCCTCTGCCGTCAGGCCAAATGCAGCGCACTGACGAGCAAGTCGATCACCTTGATTCCGACAAAGGGCACCACGATACCCCCCAGTCCGTAGATGAAGAGGTTTCGGCGAAGGAGAGCAGCGGCGTGTAAGGGGCGGTACTTCACACCTCGAAGAGCCAGAGGGATCAGACCGATGATGATCAGGGCATTGAAAATCACAGCGGACAGGATTGCGCTCTGCGGCGTGCGCAGCCGCATGACGTTGAGCGTGTCCAGTACTGGGTAAGTCGTCGCGAACATGGCCGGTATGATTGCGAAGTACTTGGCCACATCGTTTGCAACGCTGAACGTCGTCAGTGCCCCGCGCGTGATGAGCAGTTGCTTGCCGATTGACACGATCTCGATGAGTTTGGTTGGGTTCGAATCGAGATCGACCATGTTGCCGGCTTCCTTGGCGGCCGAGGTACCGGTGTTCATCGCTACCGCCACGTCGGCCTGGGCCAGCGCAGGCGCGTCGTTGGTGCCGTCGCCGCACATGGCCACGAGCTTGCCCTTGGCCTGTTCCTCTCGGATCAAGGCGAGCTTCTTCTCGGGTGTGGCCTGTGCCAGAAAGTCATCGACACCGGCTTCAGCCGCGATCGAGGCAGCAGTCAATGGGTTGTCGCCGGTGATCATCACTGTCCGCAGCCCCATTCTTCGCAATTCCGCAAAGCGCTCCTTCATTCCGCCCTTGATGATGTCTTTGAGATGAATCACGCCCATCACCTGATCGTTGGAGGCCACGACGAGCGGCGTGCCGCCGGATCGTGCCACGGTATCGACCGCTTCGCGCACCTCCGCCGGGAACTCGCCGCCCTTTCTGTTCACCCATTGCTCGATCGCGTCGGCCGCCCCCTTGCGGATCTGGCACAGAGGGATATTGATGCCGCTGACACGGGTCTGTGCGCTGAAGGGCACGAATGCTCCCTGAAGCTCCTCAACGTCGCGAGCCCGCAAGCCGTATTTCTTTTTCGTGAAGACGACAATGCTGCGCCCCTCCGGGGTCTCATCCGCGAGCGACGCCAACTGGGCGACGTCCGCCAACTGATGCTCGGTCACACCCGGTGCGGGGATGAGTTCGGCCGCCTGACGATCGCCTAGCGTGATCGTGCCTGTCTTGTCCAGCAGGAGCGTGTCCACGTCGCCAGCCGCCTCGACCGCTCGGCCGGACATGGCCAGAACGTTATGCTGAATGAGCCGATCCATCCCCGCGATGCCGATCGCCGAGAGCAGGCCTCCGATCGTCGTTGGTATCAGGGTAACGAGAAGTGCAATCAGGGTCGTGATTGGCACCGGCCCGCCCGCAAGGATGGCAAACGGCTCGATCGCCGCGGCAGCCAACAGAAAGATGATTGTCATACCCACCAGCAGCATACCAAGTGCCATCTCATTCGGCGTCTTCTGCCGCTTGGCTCCCTCGACCAGCTCGATCATCCGATCGACGAACGTTTGTCCGGGCTCCGATGTGATCCTCACCTTGATCCAGTCGGAGAGTACGCGCGTTCCGCCGGTCACAGCCGAACGATCGCCGCCGCTCTCTCGAATGACCGGGGCCGACTCGCCGGTGATAGCCGACTCGTCGACTGACGCGATACCTTCGATCACGTCCCCGTCGCCGGGGATGATTTCGCCGGCCTCGACCAGCACTACGTCGCCTTTGTGGAGCTGCGTGGCGTAGACCGGCTCATAGAGCATACTCCCACCCTCCGGGTCCAGCAGAAGCTTGGCCAGCGTGTCTGTCCTGGTCTTGCGGAGTGTGTCTGCCTGGGCTTTGCCCCGCCCTTCGGCCATCGCTTCGGCGAAATTGGCGAACAGCACCGTAAACCACAGCCAAGCGGCGACCTGGCCGACGAACCACGGACTCTCGTTTGATGAACCGGATAGGCTTCGAATGAGAAGCACGGTGCCGAGCATGGCCACCGCTTCTACCACGAACATCACTGGGCTGCGGATGAGCGTTCGCGGGTTGAGCTTGACCAGCGAGTCATGGATCGCTCGGCGAACAACGGATCGGTCAAACAGAGAGAGCTTCCTGGCGTTTTCGGACATCACACACCTCGTCACAACGGTCTTCCATCTGTCATGAGCAGATGCTCGACGATCGGCCCGAGTGCTATCGCCGGGAAATAGGTCAATCCACCCACGATCAGAATGACCCCGACCAACAGACAGATGAACAGGCCGCCGGTAGTCGGGAATGTGCCCGCCGACGCTGGAACCGGCTTCTTGTGGGCCAGCGATCCGGCGACGGCCATCATCGGCACGATGAACAGGAACCGGCCGATCAGCATCGCCAGACCGATCGACACGTTGTAAAATACCGTGTTGGCGCCCAGCCCGGCGAAAGCGCTTCCGTTGTTGCCAGTACCTGAGCTGAACGCGTAAAGGATCTCGCTGAATCCGTGCGGACCCGCATTCAGCGGGCCCTTCAATCCCTCGGGATGCACGCAAGCCAGAGCAGTGAAGCCGAGGATGCTTGCCGGGATGACGAGCACCGCCAGCATGGCCATTTTCACTTCTTTGGATTCAATCTTCTTGCCCAGGTACTCCGGTGTTCGCCCGACCATCAGCCCGGCGATGAACAC